>CAZAOI010000115.1:0-10288 GCA_964486705.1 uncultured Oleiharenicola sp.
CGCGCGATGCTGCGGAACCCGGAGATGGGCAGGAGCGTGATGCCGTCCGCTGCGGCCGCGGTTTGCATCCGCCGCCAAGCGGACGCGGCCCGGGGGGTGAGCCGGAGGACGCGGCCGTCAGGATTGCGCCCGATGCGGGCCAGTTTCCGCGGCTCACGCTGGAGCGGCAGATGTCGTGCCGTCGCGTAATCCGCGGGAATGCCGAGGAGTTTCCAGATTTGTGGGAGGGGCTTTATGCCCCGACTTGTGCTTACTCCAGCCATTGAGGGTGCGGCAAATCCTGCGCAGTCAGCGACGAAAACCATTTCCAGTCAGCTGGAGCGCAGAAGTAACCTGGCCATTTATAATTTATTGCCAGAAGATCGGCTCGATAGGGATTGAGATAGATGTAGAGAAAGACGGGCAACGGATCCTCCTGCTCGCGCATGCGGTGTTCGTAATAGCCTTCCTGCCAGCCCAAGCCTGCTTTCCTCAGGATGGGCGCGAGCCGACCTTTGCACAACCTGATGCAATCTGCCAGACGCCGATCGGGCCCGAGTTCTACGAGCAAATGGATGTGGTCCGGCATGATTGCCCCACATCGCACGTGCCAGTCCTTGTCTTGCTCCAGTCTTCGCCACTCGGCCAGAATGGCATCGCGGACTGGGGCATCGTGTAATCCCGGGCGCCGCGGTCTGGTGTTGATGGTAAGAAAATAATCAACTCCCGCAGCAGAATATCGATGGCGGCGTAAAACAGCATAGCCGGGTTTAGGGACGAACGCCATAGCACAGGGATTCATCGCACGATCCACGATGACCGTCAATCAGTCGGGGCGTAAAGCCCCTCCCACAGGTCCGATATCAGGCTCAGGCACCTTTCTCCGCCAGCCAGCGCTCCGCCTCGATGGCGGCTTGGCAGCCCATCCCCGCGGCCGTGATCGCCTGGCGGTAGTGATGATCGGCGCAATCGCCCGCGACGTACACGCCGGGGGTTTTGGTCTTCACCTGGCTGTGACCGGTCGGAACAAAATATCCTTGGTCGTCGGTGTCGACGGCGCTCTTGAATGGTCCGGTGTTCGGCACGTGGCCAATGGCAACGAACACGCCCTTCACCGGCAGCACCGACTCGGCGTTGGTCTTGACGTTTTTCACCTTAAGGCCGCTGACCGCGCCCGCGGCGACGCCTTCGACCGACACCGGCACGCTGTCCCACACCGGTTGGATTTTCGGATTCGCGAGGACGCGATCCGACATGATCTTCGAGGCGCGCAGCGTGTCACGGCGGTGGACGAGATAAACTTTGCTGGCGAAACGCGTGAGGAACAGCGCTTCCTCGGCCGCACTGTCACCGCCGCCGAGCACCGCCACGTCCATGTTGCGGTAGAAGGCGCCGTCGCAGGTCGCGCAGGTGGTCACGCCCTTGCCGCCATAAAGTTCCTTCTCGCCGGGGATGCCCGTGAGTCGCGGCGAGGCCCCGGTGGCGATGATAACGATCTTCGCTTTGATCTCGCGGTCCGCGAGCTTGAGGGTGTGGGGCCAGACGGAAACATCCAGGCCGACGACCGTGCCGCTCTCGTAGCGCGTCCCGAACTTCGCGGCCTGTTTGCGGAGATTCTGCATCAGCTCGTAGCCGTCGATGCCGGCGGGGAAGCCCGGAAAATTTTCGACCTCGGAGGTGGTGGTGAGCTGGCCGCCGGGCAGCACCCCTTCGATGACGAGGGGCTGTAGGTTGGCGCGGCTGGTATAGATGGCGGCGGTCAAACCGGCGCAGCCGGTGCCGACGATGACGACAGTTTCAATTTTTTCAGACATAGGGGGTGCAGGGTTCAACTGAGCCCAACATTTCGGGCAGGGCAACCCTTGAGATGGATCTGGGTCGAAAGAACCACGCCGGGCGGGGTCGGGCGGGTCGGCCCGACCTTTGGGTTCCACCGTTGCCTCCGGTGGGAGGCAACGTTTTGCTGCCCCCATGCCGGCCGACCTTCACGAGCTCCTCTTCACGATCGACACGCATATCGACACCCCGACGGGCAGTCTGATGAAGGCGGGCTGGGACTTCGCCGCCCGGCACGACCGTGCGGCGGACGATTCGCAATGCGATCTGCCGCGGATGAGGGAAGGCGGCATCGACGCCCTAGTTTTCGCCGTCTACTCGGCGCAGGGGGCCCGGACGCCGGCGGGTTATGCCGCCTGTCATGAACAAGCCGGGCGGGTTTTCGCCCGCGTCAACGAGGTCATTCGAGAGAACGCCGCGCAGTGCGGATTGGCCGGGACCGCCGCCGAGGGCCGGCGACTCAAGGCTGAGGGCCGGCGCGCGCTTTATCTCAGCATCGAGAACAGCTACGCGCTCGGGCTCGAAGTCGGCAACGTCGAGAGATTCCACCGCCTCGGGATGCGGATGCTTGGCCTGACGCATCTGTTGAACAATGACCTCGCGGATGCGTCGACCGATCCGCGCGGGCCGGAATGGGGCGGGTTGAGCCCGTTCGGCCGTGAGGTGGTGGCCGAGTGCAACCGGCTCGGTGTGGTCCTCGATGCCTCCCACGCCTCCGATCGGGCGCTGGAGGATTTGCTCAAGGTTTCGAGAGCCCCGGTGATTCTCTCGCACTCGGGTTGCCGGGCGGTCTGCGATCATCCTCGCAACATCGGCGACGATCTATTGCGGGCCCTCGCGGCGCACGGCGGGGTCATTCAGATCAACGCGTTGCCCATTGTCGTTAGGCCAACCCAGGAAGACGGGCGAACGGCGGCGATGGCCGCCCTGCTCATGCAGATGAGAGACAAGGTCCCGTCGCCCGGGGTGAAACAATGGGCGAGCGGGGAATGGCACCGGTGGGAGACAGCTTATCCGAATCCATCCGTGACGTTGACCGACTACGTAAAGCACATCGAGCACGCGGTTACCGTGGCGGGCATCGACCACGTCGGCATCGGCTGCGATTTTGACGGCGGTGGCGGGTTCCCGGGGCTTAACAGCGTCGCCGACTACCCGAATCTGACGCAGGAACTGGTGGCGCGCGGCTGGTCGGAGGCGAAGCTCGCCAAGCTGTGGGGCGGAAATACGCTGCGGCTTCTGGGATAGTCCGGTATGAGCCGGGCGCGGGCCGCCTCGGAGAAATAATCCTGGGAAACGTAGTTGAAACCACGGAGGGCGCGGAGGACCCGAAGGTTCATTTAATTCCAAATTCTCATGCTCTCACCCCGCGGGTGGATGGATGTAAGCCGAGTCCTTCCCCGATTTGTTTCCGTACCCGTAGAGATCCGTGAAGGTATCCGTGGTCAAATTGATCAGGGGTACAGCTAAAATAGGATGATAGAGACGCTATGGTTTGACCTTTGGCCGGCGGCTGGACGCAACCCGCGCCAGTCACGAGTCAAGACGTGACGTCTCTAAATCGGCCTCGCCGCACGGTGAGTTTGCGGAGGTGGTTACGACCGCTGCGGTGCTGGCCTGAGCCGTATCCATGCAATTGAAGCTGTGGGAGCGAGCTTCAACTGCATGGATACGTATCGGTAGTCTTTGCTGCTTGGTGTGGAAATCTGATTTCAGCGAAGGGCGATGAAGCCCCGGACCGGCGACGAATTGATCGGACGGGACTTTCGGCTCGGCGGTGCCGCGGGTCCAGAGGTTCGCCTGTGGCCTTCCCTAGCTCACGCCACCCCGCGCTACGCCAGCGCGGCGAAAAACCGGACTAGGTTCGCGAGGTGATCATCGAGGGGCACGCCGAGGTGCTGGCACCCGAGTTCGATCGTTGAGCGATCAATTTTCGCGGCAAAGCCCGAGTCCTTGAATTTCTTCTTGATGGAGCCGGGCTTCATCTCGCCATAGCGCACCGGATTCATCTTCCGATAGGCATAAAAAATGCCGCTGACCTCGTCGCAGGCGAGAAGTGCGGCCGCGAGTTTCGTCTGCGGCAGCGTCTTGAAGCCGTGATAGCCGTAGGCGTGGGCTTCGACCGCGTGGATCAGATCGGCGGGATAACCCCAGTCCTGGAACCATTGCAGTGACGGGGCGGGGTGGGCGTCGGGGTGCTGTTCGTAGTCGAGGTCGTGCAGCAGGCCCGTGACATACCACAGCAGGGGATCTTCGCCCAAGTGGACGGCGTAGCCCTCGAGGGCGGTCGCGACCATGAGCGCGTGATGGCGTTGATAGTCATCCTTCACGCGCTCGTGGAGGAGCGCGGTCGCGGCGTCTTTGGCGGGGAGGGGCATGGCGAAGCGGTTTCGAGTTAGGGTTACGGGCGGTAGACCCAATAGAGTCCATGCGGAAACGAGGCAGCTCGGATGGAGTTGTGGTTCTCACCGGGGAAAACCGTGTGGCGGTATTCGAGATTGGCCGGTTTGAGTTCATTCAGTTTTTTGGCGAACGCGGCGGTTTGCGCGGCGAGCATGATCTCGAGGTCGCCTTCATCGCCGGCGGAGAGATCCAAACGGACGGGCTTGGGCAGTTTTTTTAGCTTCTCCGCGGCGGCCTGGATCAGCCGGTCGTGATCCCACCCGGCGACCGGGCTGGCGGCGACGATGCGCTGGAAAAGCCCGGGCCGTTGCTCCAGGGCATAGAGCGCGAACAGTCCACCGTAGGAGTGGCCGAGCAGGCCGCGATCGGTGGGAATCGTGCGGTAGGTCCGGTCGATGAAAGGAATCACTTCGTGCTCGAGAAACTCGAGGAAGGCGGGGGCCCCGCCCGAAGGGGGGAGTGCGGCGTTGTGCGACGGCGTAAAATCCCGCTCGCGCAAGGGCATCGGGTTGACGCCTTGACCATGGCCGATGTTCACCATGATCACCGGTCGCATCCGCTCCGAATAGACGTTGTTGTTCTGCAGGAAGGCCAGCAGCGGGAAATGCCAGCCGTCGAGGACGTAGAGAACGGGATAAGCCTTGCCGGAGGTGGCATAATCCTCGGGCAGCGACACAAACAGATCGTAGGTTTGGCCAATCTGCGCCGAGGCGATGGTGCGGTGCTCGGTGTGCGGGAGCGTGACGCCCGGGGCGGTGTCGGCGCCGCGCAGGGCCAGGTTCGTGAGGAGAAGGACGAGCAGAAGGCGACAGTTCATGCGGCGAAACTAACAAAAGCGGCGTTCGAGCCGAGAGGAAAACAGGGGCGCCGGGCCGGCGGCCGAGGCTTAGGAGCGGGCTGGCGATTTGTCGCGGCCCAGGAGAAACCATTCGACGAACAGGAGATTCGGCACCCAGCAGAGCCAGGCGACCGCGGGGTAAAACTCCGCAAAGGGCTGGCGGAGGAGAAAAAACGTCGGGAGATAGATCCGCAGGGTGACGGCCGCGAAAGTCAGCGCGAAACTGCGGACAGCCCAGCGTTCGTGACTGACGAAGTCGAGCTGCCGCGCCGCCTGCAGCGCAGCCAGGCCAGACCAGAGCCAGGCGAGGGCGAGGAGCCCGAAGCCGAAGCTCGAGACGAGGCCGCCGTAGGCAATGAACGCCGTGCCGAATCCGGCGATCCCGCCGCCGATGACACTGGTGAAATAAACATAGCCGAGGGCGCGATGCAGGCGGCGCCGGGCGCGGAGGGCGGGGAAGAATTGCAGCGGCCCGACCAGCAGCGCCACTGCGGAGAAGCCGACGTGGCTGACAATAAGTCCTGGATGGTCGGTGTAGGCGGCCTTCATGTCCGGATGCACGGTGCTGCCGGGTTCCAGGAAGAGGTAGGCGACAAGCCCGTAGCCGGTTACGCCCAGCGAGAGCAGCAAGATAGTCCAGCGGGCAAAGTTCTTCATGGCGGTGCTTGGGTTGAGACTGGGGAGACGGGCGGGATTCGCGGACGGGCCGGTTTACTTCTTCCGGACGGCCAGAGTCCAGTCGCGGCCCGAGTCGATACTGTAGGTGTTGGCGAAGTTACCCTGATTGACGGCCATCGAGACATAGCCGCTGCTGTTGATAAACAGCAGATTCTTGCCCACGGGGACGTCGCCGAAGGTGTGGGCGTACGGGACCGTTTCCTCCCAGACGATTTTGCCTGCGTGGCGGATGGTGACGACGACCAGCTCGCCTTCCTTGATGCCGAGTTGCTCGAAGGTGTGGCGGTCGATCAGGCAGGCGGTGTTGCCGAGGTGCCCGCGGGAGATGGCGATCATGCCGGTGGCGGTGCCGTTTTCGACGACGGGCTTTGGGTAGTCGAGCGTGACGACCTTGGGCTCGAGGAGCGGTCCGACCTGCTCATACGTGATGACGCCGGCCGCGAGTCGACCGGCGGTGTAGGCATAGACATCGCGACCGTGAAAGGTGTGCGACCACTCGGTGCCGGGGCGCCGGTTCACGTTCTCGTCGATCGCACGGACGGCCTCGATGCCGAACTCGGCGGCGACCAGCGAGAGCGTGCCGTTGTCGGGACTGACGAAGTATTGTCCATTTTTGGTCTTCAGTACGACGGACCGGCGTTGGGTGCCGACTCCGGGGTCGACAACCGAGACGAAGACCGTGCCCGCTGGCCAGACCGGGGCCGTGTAGATCAGGCTGCGGGCGGCGCCATCGATATCATAAAGCTCGATGAGTGGCTGGACGTTGAAAATCGGGATGTCCTGGTCGACACTGAAGACCACGCCCGGCATGACCGCGCCGCCGAAGTCGGCTTGGATGACGACGGCGTTGCGCTCCTTGGCGGGTGCGGCGACCAGACCGAGGCTGAGGAGCAGGGTGATGCCGTGGGCGAAAGCTAAGGTGGATTTTTTCATCGGGTGCAACGACGCATGACGCATTCACAAGATGGACGCAACAATGGAGCGGGTTGACCTCCACCCGCTGTTTTGTGAACGCGCCGGCCACTGGGCATAAGGGTCAATCCGCTCAGTCTGGGCTGCCAGCGTGCGCTCACGGATGCTCTGCTCGGCCCCATGCTTCGGTTGGATGAATTCGGGAGGGAATTCGGTGGGCCGGGCCGGCCGGTTAAAGCTTGTAGAGAGTGCGGGCGTTCTCCCGCAGGAAGCCGCGGCCCATGGTAACGGCTTGGGTCTCCGTGATGACGCCGTCGCGCACCAAATCGGCGAGGCAAAGATACAGTGCTTCGCGCAGATGTCGCGTGAGTGCCAGGTGCACGAACTCCGTGCTGACCGGCGTGCCAGGAAACCCCATCGTGTCGGTGCTGAACAGGGTGCGCTCGGGCGCGAAGGTCAGATAGATGCGCAGCGCCTTCGCCAGGTCCGGCACGGGGTAGAGGAAGGGCATGGCGGAAACATCGATCCACACATGCGTCTTGTTCGACGCGAGATACGCGGCGGCTTCGTGCCAGGGTGCACCGCCATGGATCAGCACGAAGTTCGTCCCGAAGAACCGCGGGCCGGCCAGCACATTCTCCAGATTGCGCACATCGCTCTCGCTCAGGCGCAGGAACGGGCCGGCGCCGTGGGAGGAGTGGATGTGCACGGCGAGACCGGTCGAGCCCGCGAGGTGGAAGATCTTCCAAGCCAGATAATCCTGCAGGGCAATATAGTCGGCGCGGGGCAGCGGACCTTGCTTGGCCTTTTGCCAGAGTTCGGCGGCGCGGGGCTCGGGCACTTCTTCGAAACGCAGCGTGCGGTCGTAAGCGTCGGTGAACTTCACCGCCAGGGCCCCATCAGCGTGCCAGCGGCCGAACTGCCGGCCGAGAAATGTCACATAGTCGGCGAGTGTCGCCGGCGGGCCCGCTTGGCCGTCCGCTTCCAGCCAGGTCAGCAACCGCGCATGCGCGCTGAGATAATCGCCGCCCGACATCGGATTGCGCGCGCCGAGATACTCCGGCGGGAACGGCACGAGTAACGTGCTGGCAAAGGGCACCCAGCGCAGGCGCTGGCCGTCGATCGCGCCGCGGTTGTCCTGGTTGACCAAGGCGATTTCGGTGCGGCTCGAATCGAGGTAGCGGAGCCAGTAAGCGCGGTCGCCACCGGCCGCCGCCACTTGGGCGGCACGGATTCGCCGGCCCTCGGCATCTGACTCGATGGGGTGGGCGGGGTCCCACACCAACCCGAGACGCTCCTTGAGCACCGCCGCATAGTCGGGGTTGGAGGTGCGAAGCAGCAACGGCATCTGGTTGTCCAGTTCGGTACTGAAGGAGCTCGCGCTGAGGAGATGCGTGTGGTTGTCGATCGACCAGACTTGGTCGAGCGTTGCGGCCAGACGTTGAAAAAGGGGATCACGGCGCCACGGCCGGATTTCCTCGGCCCCCCGGAGGGAGGTAATGCTGAGAACGAGCAGGACAATCCACCGACAAACCCGGGCATGCGTGGTCTTCATCGACCGAGCCAAACAGCAAAAGCTCGGCCGCAAAAGGCTGAAAGTCGCCCGGCGGTTCGGGCTGACTGTAAATGGATCAGACCTCGAATGGAACGGGTGGGCACGGCCGGGCGGCCAACCGTTCGACGGTGGCGATTCCTGACTCGCATGGGCGGGTGTCCACCAAATTATGCCGGTCCAAGTCCACACTCTCACTCCCAAAAAAAGAGAAAGCTTATGAAAAAACATTACTCGTTCTCGTCCTGCCTGCTTTGATGGTCGGCCCGGTGACTGCATCCGAAACGACCGACGTGATGGCCCCCGTGCAGCAATTCATGGATGGCTTCAACAAAGGCGACACAAAGCTAATGCTGGCGGCGGGTGCCGAGCATATGTCCATCCTCGATGAATTCCCCCCCTATGAGTGGCACGGGACCGGTGCTTTCGCTAAGTGGATGAGCGACTATGACCTCGATGCGCAGAAAAACAAAATCACGGATGAAGTCGTCACTTTCGGCAAGCCGCCGCATGCCGATGTCAGCGGAGACCGTGCCGATGTCGTCATGCCCGCGGACTACAAATACAAGGTGAACGGCAAGCCGGAAAGGGAAGTCGGCTCGATCATCACGGTCACGCTGCAAAAAGGCCCAGCGGGCTGGCGGATCACGGGCTGGGCGTGGGCCAAGCACTAGGCGCGGCGTGCCGGGGTGGATCAGTCAGGAGCCAGGACGGGCCGTCTTCAACCTGGCGTGCGCCTAGCCGGGGACGAGGCCTCGGCGGCGCGCGAGCAGCCAGCCGAGGAGCTGCAGGGTGCGCTCGGCGTCGGCACAGGCCGTCTTGGCGACGAGCAATTGGTGGATGCGCTGGCGGGGCACGTGGAGCAACCGCCCCAGATTGGCCTTCGAACCGTATCGGGTGAGGTGCCTTTCGCACTCGCGGGCGAGCTCATTCCAGAGCGGTGTATCCGGGCCGGGCTGAAGCGCCGCGTAACGGCCGTCACGGGACCGGCGTTTTCGTTCGCGGTATTTCTTGCGGGCGGCGTCGGAAGCGGTCTTGACCGCCAGGTCGAGCAGCTCGACGAGGGGCTCGAAATCATGCAGACGGCCCAGCGGAAAGTCAGGATTCATGCCGCTGACTCTCCCTGATCCCATCGCATAGTCAGATCTTTTGGAGACCTGAATTCAGGTGGTGGGGTGCGGATCCCCGGCGAGTGTCATCTGATATATGACGCCCGGTTTGGTGGCAATTCCAGGGAAGGGGAGGCGGCAAGGGTGTCTTATAATAGATGACACCGGCTCCGGGTCTGGGCGGGAGCCGGAGCAGGCTTCCGGCGGCGTCGCGCGGGTTGCAGCCACGTCGATTCCGGCTTCAATGCGGGAATCCATGACGTCCCTCGACTCCTCCGCCGCGCTCCTGCTCATTGATGTGCAACAAGGTTTTGACGATCCCGCGTGGTGGGGCGCGCGCAACAATCCCGGGGCCGAAGCTAACATGGTCCGGCTGCTGGCCGCTTGGCGCGCCGCCGGCCGGCTGGTGCTTCATGTGAAGCACAATTCGCGGAGCGCGCGCTCGCCACTTCATCCCGCCAACGCCGGCAACGCCTTCAAACCTGAAGTGGCGCCGCTCCCGGGCGAGCCGGTGTTCGAGAAGGACGTCAACAGCAGCTTCATCGGCACCACCCTCGAGGCCCGGCTGCGGCAGGCGGGGGTCACCAGCCTCGTGATTGTCGGGCTGACCACCCCGCACTGTGTTTCCACCACGGCGCGCATGGCGGCCAATCTCGGATTCCAGGTGCGGCTGGTCTCGGATGCCACGGCCGCTTTCGAGTGGACGGCCCATGACGGTCGCCGAATTCCGGCCGAGGAAGTGCATTACCACGCCCTCGCGGCGCTCCACGGAGAGTTTGCGGAGGTCGTCACGACCGCCGCAGTGATGGCCTGAGATCGCAAACGACCAAGCCGGCCCAGATCATCGCGTTTATCACTCCGGATAGTTCCGCTTGCCAAGTAGCATCTAACGGCCTGACCCGAATGGCGCTTAGATAAGGCGCAAAACTTTCTTGTTAAGGGGCCTGCGGCGTTCGGTATCGGGGAAGCTTTGGCGCATGA
>CAZAOI010000116.1:0-10284 GCA_964486705.1 uncultured Oleiharenicola sp.
GCGCGGCTGCGGCGGCACCGGCGTCTGGGACGGCAAGCAGCTGCATGTCGGTCGGAATTACAAAACCTGGAAGGTCATCGCCAACGGTCCGATCCGCGCGATCTTCGAACTCACCTACGAAACGTGGTCCGCGAACGGCGTGATCGTTTCCGAGGTCAAACGCTTCACCGTCGATGCCGGCCACAATCTCGACCAGATCGAGAGCACGTTTGCCATCATCGGTGCGAAGGAAGTGACGATCGGCATCGGTCTGAACAAGGCCCCGACCGACAAGGGCCAGGAGGCGCAGATCGCCCTGACGCCCGTCCAGGCCGACGGCTCGTTCACGCAGTGGGTCGTCCAGAAAACCAACGGCGCTCTCGGCACGGCGATCATCGTGCCCGCGGCGTTCCAGGGTTTCGCCGAGGACGACCGCAACCATCTCCTGCTGGCCAAGGCCGTGGCCGGCCAGCCGCTGAAATATTTCGCCGGTGCCGGGTGGAGCAAGGCCGGTGAGTTCACCACCCAGCAGGCGTGGAACGATTATGTCGCGGCCTGGGCCCTGCGGATCGGATCGCCCGTCACCGTCGCCCTCGCGCCATGAAGCTTTCCTGCGTATCTCTGCTGACGATCGCCGGGGCCACGTTGCTCGCGCCCGGAATGAGGGCGGAGATGACGCCCCAGGCGGTCATCGAAGTGATGGAGCGCGCCGCCGACTGGCAGCTGGCGCATCCCTCGAAGTGGAAGCCAACCGCCTGGCACAATGCGGCCTTCTATTCCGGCGTCATGGCGCTGGCGAAAGATTCCGCCCGTCCGCGGTTTCATGATGCGATGATGAAGCTCGGTGAAGACAACCTCTGGCAGCTCGGCGCGCGGCCCTATCACGCCGACGACCATGCCGTCGGCCAGACTTATGCCGAGCTTTACGCGCAGCACCGCGACCCGCGGATGATCGCGCCGATGCAGGAGCGATTTGATTTTATCCTCGCCCACCGCCCGGTCACGCCGCTCGACTTCGACAAGAAGAAGAACCCCAAGACCCAGGAGCGCTGGTCGTGGTGCGACGCGCTGTTCATGTCGCCCCCGGCCTGGCTCCGGCTCTGGCAGGCCACGGGTGACCAGCGCTACCTCGACTTTGCCGTCAGCGAGTGGTGGGTCACCTCGGACTATCTCTACGACCGGGAGGAGCACCTCTATTTCCGCGACAGCACGCTGTTCGAGCAGCGGGAGAAGAACGACCGCAAGATTTTCTGGGGCCGGGGCAACGGCTGGGTGCTGGCCGGGTTGGTGCGCATGCTGCAGGTCCTGCCCGCCGACCATCCCTCCCGGGCGCGTTTCGTCCAGCAATTCCGGGAAATGGCGGCGAAGGTTCTGACTTGTCAGCAGCCCGACGGATTGTGGCGCGCCAGCCTGCTCGATCCGGCCGCCTATCCCATGAAGGAGTCCAGCGGCTCGGGCTTTTATTGTTACGCCCTCGCCTGGGGCGTGAACGAGGGCGTGCTGCCGCGCGAACCCTACGCCGCGGCCGCCCTGCAGTCCTGGCACGCGCTGGTGGAATTTGTCCAACCCGACGGCAAGCTTACCCACGTGCAGCCGGTCGGCTTCACCCCGGTGACCTTCGACGAGAACTTCACCGAGCCGTACGGCGTCGGCGCCTTTTTGCTCGCCGGCAGCGAGGTCCGCCGGTTGGTCGCGCGATGATGATCCCAAGTCTCCCGAAGTCGACCCCGTGAAAGAGCTTATCCCCTTTACGCTTTGGTTCCGGAATGTCGGACCAGCGCTTGTCGCCGGGCCACGGTCTGCCGTCAAGCGGCCGTCCTCCAGGGATTCAAAACCGAGTGGGGCGCCTATTCGCCGGGTCGCTTCGGTTGGCCCCGTGCTCTTTGCCGGACTGCTGCTCGCGATCTCCGTTGCCCCGATGGGTGCGGCGGAAGTCGCCAAGTTCAACGGCGCCACGCCGCTCGAATGGTCGGTCAAGATGGCCGATGCCGAGATGGCCCGCCTGGGCGACCGCCATTTCTTCGGCGGCTCGAACCCGCGCGCACGAATCGACTATACCACGTCATTGTTCGGGACGGCGCTGATCAAGCTGGCCGAACCCACGGGCAACCAGGCTTACGCGGACTACGGCCTGAAATTCGGATCATCGTTCGTCGCGGCCGACGGCTCCATCCACACCTACAAGCAGGAAGACTACAACATCGACAACATCCCGCCGGGGAAGGTCCTGTTGCTGGGTTGGGAGCACGGCCACCGGAAGGCCCACCTGAAGAAGGCCATCGACACGCTTTACGGCCAGATGCAGCAGCACCCGCGCACCAGCGACGGCGGCTACTGGCACAAGCTCCGTTATCCGAATCAAATGTGGCTCGACGGCCTGTTCATGGCCTCGCCGTTCCTTGCGCACTACGGCAAGGTCTTCGAGGAGCCCGCCGCGTTCGACGAGGTGGCGAAGCAGATTCTGCTGATGGACAAGCATGGTTACGATGCGAAGGCCGGCCTGTATTACCATGCGTGGGATGAAACCCGCTCCCGCCCCTGGGCCAACAAGGTGACCGGCCAGTCGCCCAATTTCTGGAGCCGCGCCATCGGCTGGTATGGCATGGCCATCGTCGACTCGCTCGACTTCTTCTCGCCCACGCACCCCGAGGTGGACCACCTCAACGAGGTGCTCCGCCGCGTGGCCGACGGCATCGTCCGCTGGCAGGACCCGAAGACCGGCCTCTGGTGGCAGGTCACGGACCAGGGCAGCCGCGAGGGCAACTATCTCGAGGCCACCGCCTCCTCGATGTTTGTCTACACGCTGGCGAAGGGCATCAACCGCGGCTACCTGCCGCGCGAGACATACCTGCCCGCCGTCCTGAAGGGCTACGAGGGCATCCTGCGGAATTTCATCCGCCTCGAAGCCGACAACACGGTCAGCCTGACGCAGTGCTGCTCGGTCGCCGGGCTCGACTACACCAACGCCAAGGGCCAGCTGCGCGACGGCTCGTTCAACTACTACGTCGGCGAGCCCATCGTCGACAACGACCTCAAGGGCGTCGGCCCGTTCATCCTCGCTGGCCTCGAGCTGCAGCAGCTCCTCGCAGCGAAGGCGACGACCTTCATGGCCCGCGGCTGGAGCGATTACGAGACGGTCCTCGCCCGCATCCAGGCGCCGGTCTTCCCGGATCGCGATTTCCCGATCACGAGCTACGGGGCGCAGGCCGGCACCGATGCCTCCGCCGCCATCGCCGCCGCCATCGCGGCCTGCACGCAGGCCGGCGGCGGCCGCGTGGTCGTGCCGGCCGGCGAATGGCTCACCGGCGCCATCACCCTCAAGAGCAACGTCAACCTGCACGTCAGCGCCGGCGCCACGCTGCGCTGGATCTTCGACCCGGCCAAGTATCCGATCGTCTTCACCCGCTGGGAGGGCGTCGAATGCATGAACTACTCGCCGTTCATCTACGCCTTCGAGCAGGAAAACATCGCCGTCACCGGCGCCGGTACGCTCGACGGTGGCGCCACCTGGGAGACCTGGTGGGCCTGGAACAACAAGAGCCAGGGGGCGGTGAAGCAGAAGGCGGCCCGCGACCGGCTGATCGAAATGGGCGAGACCAACGTGCCGGTCGAGCAGCGCGTCTTTGGCGAGGGCAGCTACCTGCGGCCGAACTTCATCCAGCCCTACAAGTGCAAAAACATTTTGATCGAGGGCGTGACCATCCTCCGCTCGCCGATGTGGGAGCTCCACCCGGTGTTGTCGTCGAACCTCACGGTGCGCGGCGTGAAGATCAACTCCCACGGCCCGAACAACGACGGCTTCGACCCCGAGTCCTGCCGCGACATTCTGGTCGAGGACACTTTCTTTGACACGGGTGACGACTGCATCGCGATCAAGTCCGGCCGCAACGGCGACGGCCGCCGCGTCAACGTGCCCACCGAAAACATGGTCATCCGCCGCTGCGTGATGAAGGACGGTCACGGCGGCGTCGTGCTCGGCAGCGAGTGCTCCGGCGGCATCCGCAATATCTTTATCGAGGACTGCACCATGGACAGTCCCAATCTCGACCGGGCCCTGCGCTTCAAGAACAACGCTGTGCGCGGCGGCATTCTGGAGAATGTCTTCATGCGCAACGTGAAGATCGGCCAGGTGGGGGAGGCGGTCCTCACCATCGATCTGCTCTATGAGGAGGGTGCCAAGGGCGCGTTTCAGCCCATCGTGCGCAACGTCCATCTGGATAACATCACGAGCGCGGCCAGCCCGCGGGTGCTGTTCATCCGCGGTTTCGAGGGCGCCATCATCGACAACATCCGCATCAGTAATTCCGTATTCAACGGTGTAACTGAGACGGAGGTTGTCACCCACACGGGTTTCATCACTTTGAAGAACGTCACCATTTTGCCCGCCAAGCTGGTGCGTGGCCTCAACTCCGTCGGTTCACCCGCCAGCCCGCGCGCCACTTCTGCCAAGAAATAAACCCCGTCTCCGATCCCAACCTCCCGTCTCATGCAAACCCCCGCCCCGTCCCCCTCCGGTACTGTGATTGGCCGTTTTCGCTGGCGCATCTGCGCCGTGATCTTCATGGCGACCACCATCAACTACATCGACCGGAATGTCTTTTCCTTCACAATGCTGGACGACACGTTTCGCCACCAGATGCTGGACATTCCGCTGGGCCAGCCGCTGACCGAGGCGGACATGGCGAAATTTCGGCTGGAGATGAGCTTCCTGGATTCGATTTTCAAGTACTGTTACGCGTTCGGCTTTCTCCTGGCCGGCTACCTGATCGACCGCATCGGCATCCGCCGGGGTTATGCCGTGGGCATCGGCGGCTGGAGCGTCGCCGCGGTCCTCCACGGGTTGGTGCACTCCGTGCCCGGCATGGCCTGGGCGCGCGGAGCGCTCGGCATCGGCGAGGCCACGAACTTCCCGGCGGCGATCAAGACCGTGTCGGAGTGGTTTCCCAAGAAGGAACGCAGTTTCGCCACCGGCATCTTCAACGCCGGGGCCAACGTGGGCATCATCCTCACCGCGATCTTCGTGCCGATGATCGTGCTGCACTGGGGCTGGCGAGCCAGCTTCATCATCACCGGCGTGGTCGGCTCCTTCGTGCTGTTCTGGTGGCTCTCCATCTACAAGAAACCGGAGGATCATCCTTCGCTGTCGGCCGAGGAACGGGCCTATATCCGGCAGGACGGTCCGCCCGAGCCCGATGTGCGCGTGCCGTGGCGGGTGCTGCTCGGTTACAAGGCGACCTGGGCCTTTGCGATCTGCAAATTCATGACCGATGCGGTCTGGTGGTTCTACCTCACGTGGCTGCCGACGTTCTTCAACAGCAACCCCGCCTTCACCACCAAGCTCGACCTGAAACAGGTGGGCATTCCGTTCCTGGTTATCTACCTGGTCTCGGATTTCGGCAGCATCTTCTTCGGGTGGCTCGCGACCAAGTTCATCTTCATGGGCTGGTCGGTGAACAAGGCCCGCAAGGTCACGATGCTGATCTGCGCGGTCTGCGTGGTGCCGATCATTTTTGCTTCCATTACCAGCAACATCGTCATCGCGATCGGGTTGATTGCCCTCGCCACGGCCGCGCACCAAGGTTGGAGCGCGAATCTCTTCACGACGGTGTCCGATCAGTTCCCCCGCCGCGCCGTGGGCAGCGTGGTGGGCATCGGCGGCCTGGCAGGCGGCCTCGGCGGCGCCCTGTTCGCCGCCAAGACCGGTTTCATCATCAACACGGGCGGCTACGTCCCTCTCTTCGCCATCGCGGCGACGGCTTACCTCCTCGCCCTGCTCATCCTGCAGATCCTCTCGCCCAAGCTCGAGACGGTCAAACTGGCGGAATGATCCGGGGCCTCCTGCTGCTCGCCGCCCTGACGCCGGCCTTCGCGGCCGGCTCCGTGCGGTGGAATGAGGCGCTGCGGCAGCCGGCGGAATGGTATGCCGGCGCCGAGGCGCAGGCTGTCGCGGCCCACGTGTTGCTCTGGCAGCATGCGAGCGGCGGCTGGCCGAAGAACACGGACCTGTCCCTGCCGCCGACGGACGGGCAGCGCGCTGAGCGCTGGTTTGGCGAGCCCACCATCGACAACGGCGGCACGACCACCCCGCTCCGGTTTTTCGCCACGGTCATCAGCGCCCGGCGAGATCCGACGCTGGAGGCGGCCTTCCAGCGCGGTTTCGACTACCTGCTCGTGTCCCAATATGAGAGCGGAGGCTGGCCGCAGTTTTTCCCGCTGAAGCAGGGCTACTACAGTCACATCACCTATAACGACAACGCCATGGTCAACGTGCTCACGCTGCTCCGCGAGACGGCAAAGGCGAAGGCGCCCTTTTCCTTTGTGGACGGAGAGCGTCGCGCCCGCGCGGCGGCGGCCGTCCGGAAAGGCCTCGCCTGCATCATGCGCACGCAGGTGAAGCAGGAGGGCAAGCTCACCGCCTGGTGCGCCCAGCACGACGAGACTACGTTGGCGCCTGCCTGGGCCCGCAACTTCGAGCCGCCCTCGCTTTCCGGCGACGAAAGCGTCGGGATCATCAAGTTCCTGATGGGAGTGGAAAACCCCAGTCCAGACATTGTCGCGGCCGTCGAGGGCGCCGTGGCGTGGTTCCAGACCGTGCCTATTCACGGCCTCCGCGTCGACGAGTCCGCCGGGGCGGACGGCAAGAAAGACCGGCATGCCGTCGCCGATCCGGCGGCACCGCTGCTCTGGGCGCGGTTCTACGAACTGGGTACAAACCGCCCGATTTACATCGGGCGCGACAAGGTCGTCCGCTACGATCACAACGAAATCGAGCGCGAGCGGCGCACCAGCTACGACTATCTCGGCGACTGGCCGGCCAAATTGCTCGCTAAGGAATTTCCTCGCTGGCGCCAGAAACACACCTTGCCGTGAAGCAATTCAGCAATGGGTGGAGCGCGGCCTCCGGGCGCGCTTCGCGTGCCCCTAACGCGCCCGGAGGTCGCGTTCCACCTGGGCTTTTTCTGCTGGCGCTGCTGGCTTCGACCCTGAACGTCGCTGCGTCCAAACCGGACGCCATCGTCGCTGCCGACGGCACGGGCCAGTACACCTCGCTGCAGGAGGCGATCAGCCAGGCGCCGCTCAGCACGGACTCGGCCGCGACGCGCTGGGTCATTCTGGTCCGGCCCGGCACCTACCACGAGCGCATCTACGTGCAGCGGGAACGCGGGCGCATCCATGTGCGGGGCGAAGATGCGGCCACCACGCGCATCACCTTCGGGCTCCACGCCAACCTGCCCGGGGAGGACGGTAAACCCATCGGCACGTTCCGCACGCCCACGGTGCAGGTCGACGGCGACGGCATGATCTGGGAAAACCTGACCATCGCAAATGCCGCCGGCGAACCCGGGCCTCGCCCGGCAGGCCCACCTGTGGCCCAGGCTCTGGCCCTGCGCGTCGATGGCGACCGGGTGATATTCCGGAACTGTCGTTTCCTCGGCTGGCAGGACACCATTCTGGTCAATCGCGGCCGGCACTACTTCGAGGACTGCTATATTGAGGGGAGCGTCGACTTCGTCTTCGGCGCCGCCGCGGCGTATTTCGATCGCTGTCACCTCCATTGTCTCAAGGACGGCTATCTCACCGCGGCCTCCACGCCGGAGGGCGAGCCGTTCGGACTTGTTTTTGCCGACTGCAAAATCACCGGAGTCGAGGGAGTGAAGACCTACCTCGGCCGGCCGTGGCGCAACCATGCCCGGACGGTCTTCCTGCGCACGGAGATGTCTGGTGCGGTGCAACCGGCCGGGTGGCACAATTGGAACAAGCGCGAGGCGGAGCCGACCGCGTACTATGCAGAGTTCGGGAGCCACGGTCCGGGGGCCAGCTCTACGACCCGCGTCCCGTGGGCGAAGCCGCTGAGCGCGGACGAAGCGGCAGCCCTGACGCCGGCGAAGGTGCTCGCCGGCCGCGATGGTTGGAATCCAACTCAGCCATGAATGCCCGTTTCGCTTTTGGCCTGCTGGCCGTGCTTCCAGCCGTGATGATTGCGACCGGCCCGGTTGCGCCGGAACCTCCACCCTTGGTTCTGGTCGGCGACTCGGCCGTTTCCGTCGACCCGCGGTCGGGCGCCGGGTTGCGAAGCCCGGTCAACGAGGGCGCCCCGGGCGGCAGAGCGGCGCCGACCGCAATCGATTCCGGGCGAGACCAAATCGTGGCGCTACCGAAATTCTCGGTGAACGAGCATACCGGCGACGACCAGTTTGACGATACCGGCCTGGGAGCGGTGGAGGAGGAATTGCGCAGTTCCCCTTTCGCCAACGATCTGACAATGGTGGATCCGGAAATGGAGCAAGGGCTGGGGGCAGAAATCTCCACGGAATTGTCCGCGATCAGCAGCACGTCCCCGGCGGCGGCGGCGGCCGGGGAGGAGCGCTTGAATCTCCGGGGCTTTCCCACGCCGACGCTGCGCAACGGGTTCATCCAGATGGGCATTTTCGAGACCCTCAACATCAACCGGACGATCGTCAGCCAAGGGCCATTGGTCCCGGTGCTGGGTCGCGCCGCGCCCGGCGGCATTCAGAACTTCATCACCACCCGGCCCCAAGCCAAAGACCGGACCAAACTGGAAGCTGCCGCCACGAGCGAAAATCGCCAGCGCGTCAGCTGGGAATCCACCGGCGCCCTCCTCCCCAAAAAGGTCTGGCAGCGCTGGGCGGTCGAATCGTCCCGCAAGATCGGCCCGGAGGAATTTGTCCACGAGAACGACCTGACCGTGAGTGGCGCCCTGACGCTGAAGCATAGCCGCGCGGCCAGCAGCCTAGTCAGCCTGGACTACCGCCGGTATTCAGGCGTGTTGTCGCCCGGCATCCCCGAATACAAAACTGCCGCCCGGCAAAAACTCATCGGGCCGTACCTGCCGCTGGCGTTTTTCAACGCCAACGGTCCGGGGGCCGGGGTGGTGCGCGAGAGT
The DNA here is from genome assembly GCA_964486705.1 of uncultured Oleiharenicola sp. Taxonomy (GTDB): domain Bacteria; phylum Verrucomicrobiota; class Verrucomicrobiia; order Opitutales; family Opitutaceae; genus Lacunisphaera. The sequence continues at coordinate 8,885 of CAZAOI010000116.1, forward strand.
TTCGTGCTCGGGGGCCAGTTCGAGGGCCAGCTCAACCGGCACCTGGCGCTGCGCGCGGCGGTGGAAGGCTGGTGGCGTGCGATCGACCAACAGCGCTTCACGGCCTCGCAGCTTCTCCTCGACACGGGACGATTTGAGGGCACGCGCGAACCGCGGCACGGCGAGCAGCGGCAGGAGGCACTCGCCACTCATCTGGAATTGACCGGCCGGTTCCGCCTCGCCGGCATCGAGCACAAGCTGCTGGGCTACGCCGGGGTGACGTGGGGCCGATACGACCGCACGGATCGGGCGCTGCCGACGGCCATGCGCGACGCCTTGCCGGAGTCCGTACGCCGCTTCAACCCCCTGGCCCCGGACTATTCATTTCCAGCCTACGACCCCGCGCTGTATTCACGGATTGTGACCGACCGGCTCGAAACCGCACGCTACACGTCGGTGGAACTCGGCGACCGCGCCGCCTTTGACCGCGGTCGCACCGTGGTCTCGGCCGGCTTGCGCTGGGACGCGGTCGAGCTGGCGATCGAGGATCGCAAGCCGGGGGCAAATTTCCTGCGGACCGACAATCGCAGCGTGCAGCTCAGCTATCACGCGGGCGTCAACTACCAGCTCGTGCGCAACCGCGTGTTGCTTTTCACGAGTGTCAGCACGGCGTTCGATCCCTCGACACCGGTGGATGCCCGGACGGGCCGGATCCAGGAAAACGAAACCACCTTGGGTTACGAGGGCGGGATCAAGGGCCGGGCGCTCGCCGGACGGCTCGACTACTCCGTCTCGGCGTTCGTGCTCTTTAACCGCAACATCTCCCGGCGCAACCCGCTCTACGACGACCCAATCTTCGATGCCAATCAGAACCAGCCGCAGCTGGTCGCGGCCGGCGAGGAACGTTTCACCGGCGGGCGCGTCGAATTCCGTTACCAGGTGTCGGAGTTCGTGAATGTTTCCTTTCGCGGCGTGCACCTGGACGCCATCACCACGAAGTCGCCCACGCTCGACGCGGAGGTCGGCCAACCGCTCACCCGGCTGCCGGCTGACACGGCTACGTTGCAGGTGCGTTATGGGCCGGCCAAGGGAGCGCCGGGTTTCAGTGGCGGCGCGAGTGCCAGCTACATCGGCCCGTACGTCACCAACTACGAGGACGCCAAACATGGCTACCGGGACCTTCCCGGCTATGGCCTGCTCGCGCTCAGCACCGGCTATAGCTGGAAGGTGGGGGCGCGGCAGTTCACGCTCGGACTCAGCCTGCGCAATGCCCTGGCCAGCGATTTGCTGGCGAGCAATGCGCGGGTCGGCGCGGGCCGCGAGTGGGGGCTTTCGGCCCGGATGCTGTTCTAAGCAAAAATGCAGATGATTTTGGTGGAACGCGGCCTCCGGACGCGTTTTCTTCTGCGCGGATCGAGCCA
>CAZAOI010000117.1:0-10234 GCA_964486705.1 uncultured Oleiharenicola sp.
CGGCCTCCGCGGAAGCATACTCCGAGCGGGTCCGGTCGGCCTCCGCTTGGGACATGGAGCGGGATTCGGTTAAGTTCTCACTCCGCTTCAGGCTGAGCTCGGTGAGATGGAACCGGGCCTCGGCCTGCGCGAGTTGGGCCCGGAGTTCGGCGTCATCAATCTTGAGCAGCACCTGCCCCTTCTGCACCTGCCCGCCCTCGGCAAACAAAACGGCCCGCACCGGGCCGGAAATCTCGGCGCGGATTTGGGCGGTCTCGTTGGGCGCCAGCGAGCCGACCAGGGACAGCGCTTCGACCAAGTCCCGGCGGGTAATGGCGGCAACCTCAACCGGCTGTTTTTGCGCGATCGCGGCCGCGGTGGCAGTCGCGGCGGGTTTCTTGACGCAGCCGAAGGCAAACCCAACCGCAAGGGCGCCGCCCGCGAGAACGATCAGACGGAGCACGGTTTTGAAAGAGGTCATGAGAATAATACGATTAGGTCGGCCCCGCTGCACTCAACTCCACGCGCAAGGAACCGGGGAACGCCCGACTAACCAATCAACTTCGCGTAGTCTTCCGGCGAAAGGAGCGTCGCGGCGCCGGCGCCATCGGCGAGCTTGAGCTTGAGCATCCAGCCCTCGGCATAAGGCGCCTGGTTCACTTTTTCCGGGTTCGCGTCGAGGGCCTGGTTCACTTCGAGGACGGTGCCGGCGACCGGCGAATAGACATCCGAGGCGGCTTTCACCGACTCAACCACGCCGAAGGTCTCGCCGGCCTTGAGGACCGCACCCACCTTGGGCACCTGGACAAAGGTAATGTCGCCCAGACTGTTTTGCGCATAGTCGGTGATGCCGACCAAGGCGGTGCCGTCAGCGGCAACTTTGACCCATTCGTGGGATTTGGCGTATTTGAGATCGGCGGGAACGTTGCTCATGGGGAGTTAGGAGGCGAAAATTTTAAGCGGGTGGAAGCTGGACACGAGATTGAAGGCTGATGGTAATCGAAAAATTAGTTTTTCTTCAGAGGGACGAAGGGTGGCTTGACGAGTTGCAGATTCAGCTTGGTGCCGCGAATGTCGACCAGCATCGGCTCCTTGGCCGCGGCCGCCTCGACAAGGGCGGAACCGATGGCCTCGTTGATCATCGGCGAAAGCGTCCCGGAAACGACGCGACCGACCACGGTGCCGGCGGCGTTTTCCACGGCCGTTTCCGCGCGCACGATGCGGCGATCGCCCGTCTTGAAAAAGATGATTTTCTTGGCGGAGCCCGCCGCCTTTTCCGCCTGCAGGACGGTGGAACCGATGAACGGCCCCTTGTCGAATTTCACGACCCAGCCCAGGCCGGCGGTGAGGGGGGTGATGTGCTCGGTGATTTCGTGGCCGTAGAGCGGAAAGCCGGCTTCCAGCCGCAGCGAATCGCGGGCGCCCAAGCCGGTCAATTCCAAGCCGAAGGGTCCGCCGGTCGCCACCACCGCCGCGGCCAGTTGCGCCCCGTCGCCCGCCGCGCAGTAAAGCTCGAACCCATCCTCGCCGGTGTAGCCCGTGCGGCTGAGGAGGCATTGCACGCCGGCGACTTCGCCCTCCGCAAAGTGGTAGTACTTTATCCCGGCCAGATTGCTCGACGTGAGGGCCTGCACCAACTCGACGGCTCGCGGCCCCTGGATGGCGAGCTGCGCGTAGTCGGCCGAGCGGTCGACGACCGTGCAGTTGAAACCTTTCGCGTTCTCCTGCAGCCACGCGATATCCTTCGCGATATTGCCGGCGTTGATACAAAGAAAATAGTCATCCGCGCCGCGCATGTAAACCAGCAGATCGTCGACCACCCCGCCATGCGGATAACACATGACGGTGTAGAGAATGCGGCCGGGAAAAAGCTTGCTGCAGTCGTTGGTCACCACGTGCTGCAAAAACTTCAACGCCTCCGGCCCCTTTACGTCCGCCTCGCCCATGTGGCTCACGTCAAACATCCCGCACCGCTGCCGGACGGCCTTGTGCTCTTCCAGAATGCTCCGGTACTGGACCGGCATGTCCCAGCCGGCAAAATCGACCATGCGGCCGCCATGTTGACGGTGAAACGCATTGAGAGGGGTGGTCTGCGGGGCACTCATGCCGTTACTAAGCGCGGTGGCGAGGCGACCGGCAAGGAAACTCTGCCGTCACCCCCGCGCATTACCCCGGCGAACTGCTAACCCGGATGGTTCACACCTGGAATCCAAACCGAGCAGAAAGAGATCGGTCTTCCCCGACGGCGCGTCGGGGAAAAGCGACCTGGTCGCGAGCCCGCCCCGACCACGTCGGCCCGACCGGGCGAACATTTCACGCCTGCAGGTGTAAAATGTTCGGGCTAAAAAATATTGTGTTCCGCCGGGTCCAGCGGCAGCAACACGGTGCATGTCCGGATTCCTTCACCGACCGCCGAGCCCGTCCTGATGCCCGCCGCCGCCAACGCCTCCTACTGGGTGCACGACTTGAGCCCTTTCCTGATCCAGTTCAGCGAGAATTTCGGCATTCGTTATTACGGCCTCGCTTATCTGGCTGGTTTTGCCGCCGCCGGCTGGCTCTTCCATCTCTATCATCAGGCGGGACGTTCCCCGTTGGATTCGGCGGGCATTTTCGACCTGCTGACCTGGCTGATTGCCGGCGTCATCGTCGGCGGACGGCTGGGCTATTTCCTCCTTTATCAATTCGAGGATTTCCTGCGTGCTCCCCTCGCCTTGGTGCAGGTCTGGAAAGGAGGCATGGCCAGCCACGGCGGCATGATCGGCGTCGCTGGGGCGTTGTGGTGGTTCACCCGCAAACGGACGCTTGGGTTTCTGTCGGCGGCCGATCTGGTGGTGACCGTCGCCCCGCTCGGGCTTTGTTTCGGGCGCATCGCCAACTTCATCAACGGCGAACTCTGGGGCACCCCGACCCGCGTCGCGTGGGCGGTGATTTTCCCCAGCAGCCCCCACCCGCTCATGCCGCGCCATCCCTCGCAGCTTTATGAGGCGGGGCTGGAGGGATTGCTGCTGTTCGCCCTCATGCAATGGCGTTTCTGGATGAGCCCCGCGCAAAAACAACCTGGCCGCCTTTCGGGCGAGTTTCTCCTGAGCTACGCCCTGGCCCGCACCATCGGCGAGATGTTCCGCGAGCCCGACGCCGCGCTCGTGCTCGGCTTGAGCCGAGGCACGTTTTATTCCCTTTTCTTTTTGGGCAGCGGCCTCGCGCTCATCGCGTTCGCCGCCCGCCGAGACTCAAAGCTTAAAGCCTGAGGGAATCGTCGCGCCCTTGCAGACGCAGAGAATTCCGTCGCGAATCACGACCTCGTGCGCGTAGTCGCCATCCGGTTTCCCCTCAGGCGAAAGTGTCACATCATCGCCAATCCGGGCGTTCTTATCGACGATCGCGCCGCGAATACGGCAGTTGCGGCCCACCCCGATGGACGGCCGGCCCTGCGCCTTGTCGGCAAGAATTTCCTTTTCCGTCTGATAAAAGTCCGCGCCCATCATGACCACATCCTCCAGATTGGAATTTTCCCCGAGGATGGAACGGATACTGATGACGCAATGCTTGAGGGTGGAATCCGTGATTAGACAACCGTCGCCAATGACCGCATGGTCGATGTTACAGCGATTGATCTTCGAAGCCGGCAGATACCGGGGATGCGTATAGATCGGTGCATCGCGATCGAAGAAATTGAATGGCGGCAACGGTTGGGCGAGCGCCAGGTTCGTCTCGAAAAATGCCCGTACCGTTCCAATATCCTCCCAATAGCCCTCGAAGATATAGCTGCAGAGCTTCGACTTGCCGAGGAGGGCGGGGATGACCTCCTTGCCAAAATCCTTCATGCTGTTGTCGAGCGCCTTTCGGAGCACCTCGCGACTGAAAACATAGATGCCCATCGAGGCCAGGCACCGCTTCTCGGCCGCCGGTTGGAGCGTCTGCTCGAGCGCCGCACTGATGGTCAGGCCTTTAATGACCGCGGGGTCCTTCGGCTTTTCGACAAACTCGGTGATCGAAAGGTCGTCCGTAACCCGCATCAGCCCGAGTCCTTCCACTTTGGAGACGGGAAAGGGAATCGCCGCAATGGTCACATCCGCCCCGGTGGCGATATGTTGGTCCACAATCTTCGTGAAATCCATCCGGTACAACTGATCGCCGGAGAGAATGAGCACATACTCATGGCCGTGCCGATGGAAATGGACCAGATTGCGCCGGACGGCGTCGGCCGTTCCTTCGTACCAAGCGTTGCTTTTTTCCGTTTGCTCGGCCGAAAGAATGTCGATGAATCCGCCGCCGAACGGGTCGAATTGATAGCTCTTTTGGATGTGCCGGTGAAGCGAGGCGGTGAGGAACTGGGACAACACGAAAATGCGGTTGAAGCCCGAGTTAAGACAGTTGCTGATCGGGATATCAACGAGGCGGTACTTGCCCGCCAGCGGCACCGCGGGCTTGCAGCGTTCTTTGGTTAAGGGATAGAGCCGCGTACCGCGGCCGCCGCCCATGATCACCGACAACACTCTTTTGAGATCGGACATAATTGGATGGGGATAATTCCTTGCGTAGCATTGGAAGACGTCCAAAAATCTCCAGCACAAACCCAAAAATCTACCACTATGTGCGGAATCGTTGGATACATCGGAAAGCAGAAGGCCTCAGCCATCATCCTTGAGGGGCTCAAACGCCTTGAATACCGCGGCTATGACTCCACGGGAGTCGCCACCCAGATTGCCGGGCGGTTCGGCCTGGCCAAAAAGATCGGCCGGGTGGACGGCCTGATCAAAAGCACGCCCGCGCTGACGTTGGCCGGAACCACCGGCATCGGCCATACCCGCTGGGCCACCCACGGCGGCGTGACCGACGCCAATGCCCACCCCCATATCAGCAGCGATCAGAAATTCGCGCTCATCCACAACGGCGTCGTGGAGAATTACTCGAGCATCAAGAAATTCCTCCTGACCAAGGATTTCACCTTTCAGTCGGAAACCGACACCGAGGTGCTTTGCAACCTGATCGCCTATCACTACCAAAAAGAGCCGGTGGCGCTGGAAGGCAGCCGCTTCGTGGAAGCGGTGCGCAAGACCCTGCGTCACGTCGAGGGCACCTACGGCATCGCCGTGATGTGCGCGGATGCCCCCGGGGAGATCGTGGCCGCGCGCAAGGGCTCGCCGCTGATCCTGGGCGTGGGTGACGGCGAATTGATGCTCGCGAGCGATGTCTCCGCCATCATCAGCCGCACCCAGAATGTCGTCTACCTCAAGGATGGCGAGATCGTGCACATGACGGCCGATAATTTCTCCATCACGACGCTGGACTCGGCGGATGTCTCGGCCGTCATCGACAAGATCACTTGGAATATCGAGGACTCGGAAATGGGCACCTACGCGCATTTCATGGAGAAGGAGATTTTCGAGCAACCGGCCGCCCTGGAAAACACCATGCGCGGTCGTTTTTCCGAGGACGGCAGCACCGCCCAGTTCGGCGGGCTCAACATCTCCGCCATCGATTTCCGGCAGGTCGACCGCTTCCATTTCATTGCCTGCGGCAGCGCCTGGCACGCGTGCTTGGTGGCTGAACAACTGATCGAGCGCTTTGCCCGGGTGCCCGTGGAGGTCGATTACGCCTCGGAGTTTCGCTACCGGAACATCCCGCTCAGCAAGAACGCCCTCTTTTTCACGATCAGCCAGTCCGGGGAGACGATCGACACTCTCGCCGCGATGCGCGAGGCCAAGCGCAAGGGTTACAAGGTGCTCGCGATCAGTAATGTCGTCGGCTCATCCATTGCCCGCGAAGCCGATGGCGGCGTTTACCAGCACGTCGGCCCGGAAATCGGCGTCGCTTCGACCAAGGCTTTCACCTCGCAACTGATGGTCGCGGCCATGCTGGCGCTCTATATCGGCCGCATGCGCGACATGAGTTTTAGTGGCGGCATCGAATACGTCAAAGCCCTCAAGCGCGCTCCTGACCTCATGCGGGAGACCTTGAAGCTGGCGCCGCAGATCAAGGAAATCGCGAAGCGCTACGCCCATTATCACGACATGCTTTTTCTGGGCCGGCTGACCCTTTTCCCCGTCGCCCTGGAAGGAGCCCTCAAACTCAAGGAAATTTCCTACATCCACGCGGAAGGCTACCCGGCAGCCGAAATGAAACACGGCCCGATCGCGTTGATCAGCGAACTGTGCCCCTCGGTCTTCTTTGTCCCCTCGGGCGAGATGTTCAACAAGGTCGTGTCCAGCATGCAGGAAATCAAAGCCCGGAAGGGCAAGATCATCGCGATCGCGACTGAAGGTTGCGACCTGCCCGAGGGTTTGGTCGATGAATTGATCCTGATCCCCGACTGCCACGAAGCCGTGCTGCCGATCATCGCCACCGTGCCGGTCCAGTTGCTGAGCTATTACATGGCGGTCGAGTTGAAGCGCGACGTGGACAAGCCGCGCAATCTGGCCAAATCGGTGACGGTGGAGTAACCCCCATGCAAGTTTCCCCCGCACGCGAGGACTTCCTGCGCCTCTGCCAGCAGGGCAATGTCGTGCCCGTCTGGACCGACCTGCTGGCCGATCTGGAAACCCCGGTCTCGGCCTACGCCAAGTTGCGCGGCGCCGGGCCCGCCTTCTTGCTCGAATCGGTCGAGGGCGGCGAAAACGTCTCCCGCTACAGCTTCATCGGATGCAATCCGCGCATGATTCTCCAAGCGCAGCCGGGGGACGCGGATCCGCTGGCGCAGTTGCAGAAGGAACTGGCCAACTATCATCCCGTCACGGTGCCGGGATTGCCCCCATTCACCGGCGGCGCCGTCGGCTACCTCGGTTACGAATATATCCAGAGCGTGGAGAAATCCGTCCCCCTCGCCGCCCGCGACGAGTTGGGCGTACCGATGATGTGGTTCATGCTCTGCGATTCCGTCCTCGCCTTTGACCGGGCGCACCAAACCATGCGGCTCATCGTCAATGCCCACGTGGGCGCGGACCCTGCCGGCGCCTACGAGACGGCGTGTGCGGAGCTGGCCCGCATGCAGGCCGCCTTGGCCCAGCCTTCCCTGCTCGTTTCCGCTGCCCTCGCCGACCCCGGCCCGGTTCAGGTCCCACCGGGTAATTTCTCCAAGGCGGCGTTCGAGAAGATGGTGGACGACTCGAAAGAATTCATCCGCGCCGGCGATATCTTCCAGATCGTGCTCTCGCAACGGTTCTCCCGCGAATTCACGAAGACTCCCCTCGATCTTTACCGGGCCTTGCGGACGGTCAATCCGTCGCCGTACATGTTCCTGTTGGAAACCGCCGATTTCTCCCTGGTCGGGGCCTCGCCCGAAGTGCATGTGCGGCTGACCGGCCGGAAGGTCGAAATCCGCCCCATTGCCGGCACCCGCCCCCGTGGCAAGACGCCGGCGGAGGATGGCGTCATGGAAAAAGAGTTGCTCGCTGACGACAAGGAACGCGCCGAACACCTGATGCTTGTCGACCTCGCGCGCAATGACATCGGCCGCGTCTGCGCCTTCGGATCGGTGAAGGTGCCGGAGTTCATGACCATCGAGCGCTATTCGCACGTGATGCACATTGTGTCCCAAGTAGAGGGACAACTTGCGCCAGAACGATCCGCTTTTGATCTGATGCGCGCCACCTTTCCGGCCGGCACAGTCAGCGGCGCGCCGAAAATCCGCGCGATGCAACTCATTGCCGAAAAAGAGGCGACCCAACGCGGCAGTTACGCCGGAGCCCTCGGCTATTTTAGCTATGACGGCAATCTGGATTCTTGCATAACATTAAGGACGGCATTGATTAAAGACGGTAGAGTCCATATCCAGGCCGGCGCGGGCATCGTGGCTGACTCCATACCGGCGGCCGAGTATCAAGAGACGATCAACAAGGCCTCTGCCTTGTTCAAGGCGATCAGCTTAGCCGCAAAATTCGCCAGCTGAGGCGACCGACAGGCACAGAGAGAAGAATATTCGGGCCGAACGCCGGTGGTCGGGAATTTTTACCCCGTCCCGGCATCTTATATGCAGGGAAGCATCGGACAACCACCGTGCCCTTCAAAACAAGGAATCTTAACATGCCTCTACGCAAAAAGACTCTCCGCTCCACGCCCACGACCGTCGCGCAGCCCATGGATCGCTCGACCTCCGTGGCCATGCCGTCCGCCGACCTCGGTCTCGCCGTCAGCCCCAAAATCACGCCCGCCTCGACTTCTCGGTTTGATCAAGCAGCCCCGGTCGACCGCCGCGACGAACGCTCCACTCTCCAGCTCTACTTAAACGAGATTCGACTGACGCCTCTGCTGACCGTGCAGGAGGAGATCAAACTTGCGGCGCGCATCAAGCGCGGCGACAAAGCGGCGCGCGATCACATGATCAAGGCCAACCTGCGCCTGGTGGTTAAGATCGCCTACGACTACCATCAAATGGGACTCCCCCTCATGGACCTGATCAGCGAAGGCAATCTCGGCCTGATCAAGGCCGTCGAACGCTTCGACCCCGCCAAGGGCGGCAAGCTTTCCACCTACGCCGCCTGGTGGATCAAACAGTCGATGAAGCGGGCCTTGGCCAACCAGTCCAAGACCATCCGCCTGCCGGTTCACCTGGTCGACAAGATCTCCCGCATGCGGAAGATGATCGCCAAGCTTACCGACGAGCTCGGCCGCGAACCGGAAAACGAGGAAATTGCCGCGGAATTGCAGATTCCAACCGCGAAAGTCGCACTGCTTAAGACCGTCAGTGTGCGTCCCGCCTCCCTCGACGCCCCGGTCGGAGAAGACGATGGCTCCGCCACCCTCGGCGACTTGGTCGGCGATGAAGCGGCGGTCAGTCCTTATGAGGGCCTCGGCGACAAGAATCTCAAGGAAGACCTGAGCGCGATGGTCAATTCACTCGAGCCCCGCGAGGCCAGCATCATCAAGCTGCGCTTCGGCCTGGAAGGAAACCGGGAGATGACGCTCGAAGAAGTCGGAAAGAAATTTGAAGTCACCCGAGAGCGCATCCGCCAGCTCGAGTATCTGGCCCTCGCGAAAATCCGCCGCCAGATGCAGTACCACAACAAGCAACGCACGGCGGACGAGGTTGAGCAGGAAACCCTGGCCGAGCATCGCGCCGAGGTGATCCGCGGGTTCGTCGCAAAGCATCAGCCTCTTTTGGCATAAGCAGCCGAGCGGTTAAATTCTTCCGGCGTCCCGCAACCCGGGACGCCTTTTTTGGCCCCGCGAACGGCGACTAGAGAAATTCCTTCATGACGGCATTGGGTAGATCGACCCCGCGCCCGTGGACCGTCTGATGCCACACCACGGAGAAACCTTGCCGCAAGAAGAATGCCTGGGCAGTGACGCTCGCCTGCGTGTGAACGCGCCGGCACCCGAGTTCGCCGCAAGCGCTGCTCGCAAACCGGGTAAAGCTGCCGCGCGATGCCCTCCCTTTAGTGAGCGTGGTGCACCTAGAGAAAATCCACCTATGCGTCCATCGTCCACGAACAAAAGCCGGTGATCGCACCGGCCCATTCCGCCACGATCCCTTCCTCCGTCGCCAGCTGCTGCCGCCACCGCGCTTGGTCAAGTTGCACCGGGGCCCACGCTTCCGACTCCGCCGCGGTGTAGTCCCGGCGATTGACGGCGTGGATGGTCGCGCGAAACAGCTGCGCTAGTCCCGGCAAATCGGCCGGAACAGAACCACGGAGCGCGATCGCGGGATTCAAGGGCAAGGCTCCTCCAAAAAAAAAGGCGCTCGCCGAAGCGAGCGCCTTTGAAGTTTTTTGAGACCGGGGAGATTACTCCTTCTTCGACGCCTCGTCGAAGATATCGCCGAGGTTCGTGAGATCGGAACCGCCGGTGTTCTTGGTGAACTGGTCGTAGGTCGCGGTCTCCTGCGCGAGTTGCTCAGCCGAGTAGTTCGCCGCCTTGATGCTCAGGCCGATGCGACGCTGTTCGCGGTCGATCTTGATGACGCGGGCCTGGACTTCCTGACCGGGCTTGAGCACGTCCTTCACCTTGTCGACGCGATCTTCCTGAATCTGGCTGATGTGCACGAGGCCATCGATGCCGTCCTTCAGTTCGATGAAGGCGCCGAAGGTGGTGGCCTTCGAGATGACACCGGGAACAACGTCTCCGATGCGGAAGAAGCTGTCGATGTCGGTCCATGGATCGGTCGCGAGCTGCTTCATGCCGAGGCTGATGCGCTGCTGGTTCGGATCGACGTCGAGGACGATGGCGTCCACTTCGTCGCCCTTCTTGAGCATCTCGGACGGATGGTTGATCTTGCGGGTCCAGGACATGTCGGAGACATGCACCATGCCGTCGATGC
>CAZAOI010000118.1:0-10189 GCA_964486705.1 uncultured Oleiharenicola sp.
TAGACGCCGCGGTCGGGTTCCGAGCGGAGCGTGCTGATCCGAGTCCGCTGCGTATTCAGCCATTCGCGGGTGCCGTCGGTCGAGGCGCCGTCGATCACGATGGTTTCAAAGTCCGCCCCGCGCTGCGCCCACACGCTGGCAAGCGCGACCGGCAGGCGCGCGCCGGGATTCCGACACACGAGGATGATGCTGAAGAACGGTGCGGGAGCGGGCATTGCGTTTCGGCGAAGCATCACTCAGCGTCCGCGCGTGTCGATTTCGGATTTGCCCGTCCTCTCCATCATCATTGTCGCCTATCGCTCGCGCGACGAATTACCCGCGTGCCTGGCGTCGCTGCCGGCTCGGTTGTCCGGCCGGCCGGTCGAGGTCTGTGTCGTAAATAATTCGCCGGGCGACGGGGTGTCGGAGTGGTTGGCCCGCGAATTTCCCGCCGTGCGCTGCCTGCAGTCGGGAGCCAATTTGGGTTTTGGACGCGCCAACAACGCCGGCTACCGGGCGACCTCTGGCGAATGCGTGCTGTTTCTGAACCCGGATACCGTTTGCAACCCGGTGGCGCTCGAACACTGCGTGCAGCGGGCGCGGACGGAGCCGGACCTCGGCCTGATTTCTCCGCGCCTGGAACTGGCGGACGGGACGATGGACCTCGCGTGCCGGCGGAGCATCCCGACCCTCTGGGATGGATTCTGCCGCGCCTGCGGTCTGGCGGCGGCCTTTCCGCGGACGGCATTTTTCTCGGGCTACAATCTCACCCACCTGCCGGCCGCCGACACTTACGCCGTCGGCGCGATCAACGGCGCCTTCATGTTGGCGCGGCGCGCGGTGCTGGAGGAAATCGCCGGACCAGTCGGCGCGGTGTTCGACGAACAATTCTTCATGTACGGCGATGACCTCGACCTGTGCATCCGCGTGGCGCGGGCCGGCTGGAAGATCGTCTATGACGGCCGCGTGCGGATCACCCATCTGAAAGGGCAGAGCGTGGCGAAGGACTACGAGGCGATGTCGCGGGCGATCTTCGATGCCAACCGCGACGTTTACCTGAAGCACTTCAATCCGCGGAATTCCCGGCTCGTCCGGTGGAAATGGCAGCTGACCTTCGCCCTGTGGCGGACCCTGGCGCAGTGGCGGGCGCGCTGGCGCGGGCATAGACGCGTGCAGCCGGTGTGACGGGTGGTCGCCGATTTCCACATCGGCGACTGGTCTATGCTAGGGTTGCAGTCCGCACGCCGGCGCCGGTGTGGAAACCGACGCCCACCCCTTGTTGGCTCGGCTCAGGAGGGATTTCGCCAGCGGATAAAGGTCAGCAGCAAAATCTGGCAGTCGAACCAGATCGACCAGTTTTCGATGTAGTAAATGTCGTAGCGGATGCGTTCGGCGAGATCGGTGGCCCCGCGCAGGCCGTTGACCTGCGCCCAGCCGGTCATGCCGGGATTGACCAAGTGACGCGGCAGATAATGCGGGATGACGGCGGAGAGCTGCGCGACGTGGTGCGGCCGCTCGGGGCGCGGGCCGACGAGGCTCATGTCGCCGCACAGCACATTCCAGTATTGGGGCAACTCATCGAGATTCCAGCGGCGGAGAAAGGCACCGATGCGCAGCAGGCGCGGGTCCCCGGCCTTGGTGCTGTGATGCTCGTCGTCACTCGCGGCGGCATCAGGTTGCATGGAACGGAGCTTGTAGAGCGTGAACTCGCGGTGGCCGGCCCCGATGCGCTTCTGGCCGAAGAACACCGGGCCGTGCGGCGACTCGGCCTTGATCACAGCGGCGAGGACGGCGATGACCGGCGCGGACACGATCAGGCCGACGAATGCGCCAGCGAGATCGACCATCCGCTTGGCGGTGCGGTTGAAGAGGCGGGAGATCGCCAGATCCTCGACGCCGATCACCGGGATGCTGCCGACGGTCTGAAGCCGTAGCCCGGTGAGAAAGATCGGGAAGGCCGCGGGCACGATCTTCCATTCCACATAGGCTTGTTCGCACACCGCGGTGATGGCGCGCAGTCTTTCCGCGGGAATGTCGAGATGGGCGGCGATCAGCACGTCGATGCGCTCATCGCGCAGGATGGTGCCGAGGGCTTCGACCGAGCCGAGGCCCCGGAGCGGGTTCATGGGCGGATGGGTGCCGTCATCAATGCTGCCCACGATCGCATAGGGATGGGCGCGGCTTTTCTGGATCTCCCGGACGAGGCCCTGCGCGGCGGAATTCCAGCCGAGCAGGGCGACGCGACGTTGGAGCTGCGGCAACAGGGCCGTGCTCGTGATCACGCGATAGAAGAGCTCTCGCCACAACCAGAGCAGCAGCAGCGTGACCACGGCGGCGATGACGACGAACAGTCGGGAGATCGGCGGGTCGAATTTGGTGACGAGCGAGAACGCCAGATAAACCACGACCCAGAACACCGTGCCGCGGGCGAGCAGATTCAGGCTCTGCTGTTTTCGGAGCAGCATCCGGCCGTCGTAAAGTCCCTGCTGGGCGAAGGCGCCGACGAGAAAACCCACGCCGACGAGCAGCAGTGGGAGATAACTGCTGAAACGGGCATCGGGCACGTCGAGGCCGAGCGCGCCGAGCGCGGAATTGTAGCGCAGCCAGTAGCCGAGGGTGAGTCCGGCAAACGCCACGAGCGTGTCGCCGCCGAGCAGCAGGGCGGGGAGCGTGGTTTCGCGCAGGGGGTTGGCGGAGGTGCCGGGCATGGGAACTTACTGGAGACTGGCCGGAGGGGCGTCGAGCAGCTTGCGCAGCAGCGGGGCGGGCAACCAGCCTTTCGCCGGCAGTTCAAACGGGACACTATCTGGGAAGCGTGGATCCTCGCGCACATCGTAGAGGTCCAGCGGCGGGGCGAGGTCGAGATTGCGCATGAGCACGGGATAGCCAAGGCGCTCCCGGCGGTAGTGTGTTTCCGGCCCGGGCGATACAATCCCAACGCGCGGGGCGAGGCTGGCGACGAGGCTGGCCTGCCGGGCGAGCCAGGTGCCCGCGGGCGCCGCGGCCCCGGCCCGGGCCGCCAGCCGCCCGAAGGCCTCTTGCGTGGCGGCGCGCGCGGTGGCGATGGCCGGTTCCTGCCACCACGGCGAGGCGAGAAAGCGCGGGTCGTTCAAGCATTCAAGGGCGAAGGCGTGGGCGGCTTCGGAGTTGCGGCCTTGGTTGAGGCAGGCGAGTCCCAGGCCAAAATAAACGCCGCCTTTGTCGGGGACCAGTTGCGCCGCCGCGCGGAAGTGCCGCTCCGCCTTGGTCGGGTCGGGGACGAGCAGCAGCCAGCCAAGATTGAAGTGGGCGATTTCCTGATCGGGGTTGAGTGCGAGCGACTCCCGCAGCAGCGCGATGGCGCGCGCGCTTTGCGCGGGCGTGCGGGCGAGGACGAGCGCATCCGCGTTCATACGCGGCGTGGGGTCAGTGGCGCCGAGAAAGGCCATCAGTCCCAGCGCTGCGAGAATCGCCCCGGCGAGGCCCCGGCGCAGACGCGGTCCCGCCGGAGCCGGTGCGGGTGGGGCCAACTGCGCAGCCAAGGCGGCAATCGCCAACGCAAACACCGGCACATCGAGCTGATAGTCGGTGAGCGCAAACACGCCGTAACCCGCCAGCGCGGCGGCCGCGGTCGGGGCGCGTTGCCAGCCGCGGGCGGCAAGCAGGACAAATCCGCCGAGGAGCAGCACGCCCGCTCCGCCCAGTCCAGCCCAGAGCTCGACCGGAGTGGAGTGAAGCTGCAGGACGTTTTCCGCGCCCCCGGCGAGGGTGGCGCGGTAACGCGGATAGACCAGTGGCGTCGTGCCCAGACCCCAGCCGAGCCACGGCCGGTCACGCCCCATCTGCCACCCGGCGTCCAGCATGGCGTGACGCTGCACATTACTGAGGTTCGGTGCGGCCGCGGGATCGGCCGGGCCAAGCAGGTGGCGAATCCGCGGATTGGCGAGGGCCAGGGCACCTGCGGCGATGACGGCGATGCCGGCAAGTAACAGGAAGCGTTTCCAGCCCAGCCGGGCGCCGGCCAGAGCGGTGACGCCGAGTGCCGCCAGCCCAAGCAATCCGCCCCGGCTGCCGCTCGTGAACAACATCAGCAGAGCGAGGCCGGTTGCAAAGCCGGCGAGAAAACGCGGTCGGCCCCGCTGCCGCATGGCGGTCTCGGCCAGCCACGGCAGGCTGAGAAGGGCGAGTCCCGCCGTATAGTTGGAGTGCCCGAGCGGATGGGCGTTGCGCATTTCGAAGACCGTCGCGGAGAAAATCTGGTCGCGCGTCAACGACGCGAGGTCCACCAGCCAGTAGCCGGCACTGGCGAGCATGAGCCCACCGGCGGCAAACCCGGACCAACGGGCGAGACGGGCCGGGTGGGTCGGAGCAGTCTGCAGCCAGTCGTGCAGCAACAGAAACGCCGCCAGTCCGGCCACGGGCGTGGCCGCCCAGAGAAAACTGGTGCTTCGATACGGACTCGTCGCCGCCGCCGCCAACAGCACGGCGAGCGCGGCGCCCGTCAGACCCAGCCACGGCGGCGCGGGCCAGCGCAGCGGGGCGCCGGAATCAAGGGCCCGCCACAGCAAGGCGAGCGGGGGCACCAGGACCGCAGCCCAATAACACAGGCTCCACGGCCAGGCATACATCAGCGAGGCGCCGCGATCCTGCAGGGTGATGGCCGCCAAACCGGCCAGACCGGTCAGCAGCAACAGGCGATTCAACCAAGCGGCGGCGTTGGGGCGGGCGGAGGACATGCGCGACCCGGCATTGCAGCTTTGCGCACGGGGAAGCGCGAGCCTGATTTGGATCCATCAGCGATGGGCTTAAACCCGCACCACCAGCTTCATCTTGATCGGAATGTAGGAGCCTGCTTGCAGGCGATGCC
This sequence comes from uncultured Oleiharenicola sp., assembly GCA_964486705.1. Lineage (GTDB taxonomy): Bacteria > Verrucomicrobiota > Verrucomicrobiia > Opitutales > Opitutaceae > Lacunisphaera. The sequence goes on from CAZAOI010000118.1 coordinate 4,826, forward strand.
GGACGCAGATTGACGACCAAATCTCGAATCGCTTGCAAGCAAGCTCCTCCAAGGACGGGAAGGCACGCCTCCGGCCTTGACGCGGAGGAAGCGGCCCGCGCATCGTCACCTCCATGGCGAAACGCCTTTTGTCTCTGAAATTTATTGGGTTCGTCCTCGTCGTGCTCGCCGCGGCCGGGGCGGGCCTGTGGTGGTTCCAACTGCACCATTACAGTGTGCGTGAGTCCATCGACGCCGGGGTCACGCTGTTGCGCGAAGCCGGCCCGGGGGTTTTCTTCGGCGCCATGGCGATTTTGCCTGCCGTTGGCGCCCCGATCGCGGCCTTCTATCTGGTGGCCGGCTCCGCGTTCGCCGAGCGGATGGGTCTGGGCGCAGTGATCGCCGCCACCGGTCTGGCGGTGCTGGTGAATCTGGCGCTGACTTATTGGCTCGCGCGCTACGCCCTCCGTCCGTGGCTGGTAGAAATGATCAGTCAGACCAAATACCAAATCCCGGTCGTCGCGCCCGCCGAGGAGGCCGAGATCACCTTGCTGCTGCGCATCACGCCGGGCCCGCCCTTTTTTGTGCAGAGCTACCTGCTCGGCCTCGCGGGCATCGGCTTCCGCACCTACCTGCTGATCTCGTGGACGGTGGCGATGGCCTACGCCAGCGGCTTCATCGTCTTTGGCGACGCCATTTTGCACGGCAAGGGCCGGCTCGCATTTCTCGGCCTGAGTGCGCTGGTCGCAGTGGCGCTGATCGTTCATCTCCTCCGGCGGCATTATGGCAAAAAGCGCGCCTGAACTTTCGCTCGACGACGCCGGTCGCGTCCAGAGCGTCACGGAATTCACCCACCAGGTCAAAGCGTTGCTCGAGGGCGGTCTGCGCCCGACGTGGATCCGGGGCGAGATTTCCAACCTCCGCGCGCAGGCCAGCGGCCATGTCTATTTTTCCCTGAAGGACGCGGGAGCGCAGCTGTCATGCGTGCTCTTTCGCGGGGATGCATCGCGCCAGACCGCGCAACTGCGCGACGGGCTGCAGGTGCTGGTTTATGGCGAGGTCAGCGTCTATGAGGCCCGCGGTCAGTATCAGCTCGTGGTGCGCGCGGTCATCGAGCACGGTGCCGGCCGGCTCCAGCAGGAGCTGGAAAAGCTCAAACAGCGGCTGGCCGCCGAAGGGTTGTTTGAACCGGCGGGAAAAAAGCCGCTGCCGCTGCGGCCCCGCACGGTCGGATTCATCACCTCGCCAACCGGCGCCGCGGTGCGGGATTTTATCGGGGTGCTGCAACGGCGCGGCTGGACGGGCCGGCTGGTGGTCCTGCCGGCCAAGGTGCAGGGCGAGGGTGCCGCCGCCGAGATGGTGGAGATGTTGCGCGGGGCTGAGGCGCTGGAGATTTTTGACCTGCTCGTCATCGGTCGCGGGGGTGGCAGCATTGAGGATCTGTGGGCTTTCAACGAAGAGCCGCTCGTGCGCGCGGTCGCGGCGTGCGGGGTGCCGCTGATCTCCGCCGTCGGCCATGAGATCGACTTCACGTTGTGCGACTTTGCCGCGGATGTGCGCGCCGAGACGCCGACCGGCGCGGCCGAGTTGATCACGAGCAGCTACCTGGCCGTCACCGAGCGGGTGAACCGGGCGGGCGAGACGCTCGCGGCCACGCTCGACGGCACGCTGGATCGCCTGCAGGAAAAACTGGACCACGCGCGCAGCCGGCTGCGGCTCCTGACGCCGGTGGCGGCGATCGAACAGAACTACCTGCGGCTCGACGATCTGGGCAACCGTCTGGGTTCGGCCTGGCGGGCGGCCGGCGAATCGCGGCGCGGGGCGCTGGCTGTCACCCGGTCCCGCCTGGCCGGCGCTTCGCCCGAAAAACGCGTTCAGCAGGAATCCCATCGCTTGCTGGCGCTGTGGAAGCGGCTGGAGTCCGCCAGCCCGGCGTCGGTGCTGAAACGGGGATATGCCATTGTGCGCGATGCGGAAGACCGGCCCGTGGCCCGGGCCCAGGGCCTTCAGCCCGGCCAATCACTCGTAAATGAGTTCCATGACGGCCAGGTGAAGGTGCGCGTGGAATAATTCGCGGAGTTGGCTACTCTTATCCGGAACCAACCCATTGGACCTGTCTTCGCACTCATGCCTGCAATCTAAGGTGGTCGCCGATTTCCACATCGGCGACAGGCGTCGATAGGGACATCGACGCCCACCCCATTGCAGCGTAACACCTCCTCATGAATCTCCGCCTTCTCACTCTGACAATCGCTCTGGCCGCCGCCGCCGGCTCCCTCTTTTCCGTTGAAATGAAATCCTCCAAAACCTCCGCCACCAAAGACGCCCTCGAGTGCAAGCCCGGTGAAATCTTAGCCTGCGGCCTGCCGTCCAACGTCGTCATCGACATGAGCAAGACCAAGGTGCAGCGCACCGACGCCGAGTGGCAGGCCGTGCTGACGCCCGAGCAGTTTAAAGTGGCCCGCAAGCAGGGGACCGAGGCGCCGTTCCGGAACGCCTACTGGGATAACCATGAGGACGGCGTTTATTTCTCCGTGTGCAGCGACACGCCCTTGTTTGACAGTCGCGACAAGTTTGAATCCGGGACCGGCTGGCCGAGTTTCACCAAGCCGATCGAAAAAGCCTTCGTCGGGGAGACGACCGATTCGAGCTGGGGCATGAAGCGCGTAGAGGTCCACAGCAACGTGGACGGCGCGCATCTCGGCCATGTTTTCGACGACGGCCCGGCCCCGACGGGCATGCGCTACTGCATCAACTCGGCCTCGCTGAAATTCATGTCCCGCGCCGACTACGAGGCGTGGGTCGCACAGCGCGGCAAGTGAGCGCTTGAAGCGGCCGTCGGCGGGTGGAGCGCGGTCTCCGAACACGCTTTTCGCGGGCCGCATCTTCTTCGCTTCCGCGGCCGAAACCGTCAACGGCGTCGATCGACGGGCCCGCCATTTGTTGCGACACCGTTCCTGGATCCCCGCCCGCTCACGACTCGGCCGCCAAGCAATTCCATGGTGGCATCTACCGCCTGACACGGTTGGATGGTCGCATCATGCAACCAGACGACATCGCAATTCCTATCCTGCCGAGTCGGTCAATGCGGGATACGCTGGCCTTTTTTCGGCGCCTGGGTTTCGACGGCAAGATTCTTGGCGTCGGCGACTCCTACGCCATCCTGACTCGCGGCACCGTGGAGCTTCACTTCTTTACTCACAGTGAGCTTAGCCCTGCTGAGTCGTGTGCGGGCTGCTACCTCAGGGTTTTGGACGTGGAGAGTATTTACCGCGCCTTTGCTTTGGCGCAGTTGCCGAAAAAAGGTATTCCGCGGATGGACACCCTCGGCGACAAGCCGTGGGGGATGAGAGAGTTTGCCGTCGTTGATCCCGACGGCAATCTGTTGCGCATCGGCCAGGCGCTCTGACCATGAGAACAAACGGGAGCGGCCCCGCTCTGAATCAACGCCTGTTTTCGCCCTGAATTTTTATGAATCCATATCGACAACTCCAAATGGGGATTTTCAAGTTTGCCGCCAAGCTTGGTCTCGGCCGATCCACGGCCCGGTCCGTAGAACCGATTTCGCCCGCCGAGGCGCATCAACGGGTGCTGCGCGGCGAAGCGATCCTGGTTGATGTCCGGGAAGCCGACGAACTCGAGCGGGGCATGGCGCAATCCGCCTGGTTCATCGCGACGACAGAAATCCAGCAGCAATCCCCCAAGTGGACGGCGTTTTGCGAACAGGTTCCCCGCGACAAAGTGCTGATTTTTTATTGTGCTGCGGGTGTCAGGGCGGGCCGGGCCGCGAAGGTCATGGTCGATGACGGCTGCCGGGCCCTGAACATGGGCGGCTTCGACGATTGGCTGGCGGCGGGGTTGCCGGTGCAACCCTGCCGGAAATGATCCCGGAGTCAAAAGCCGGTGCGCGTCGATTCCGCTCGTGAACAGGTCGGGCTAACCTCCATCCATCATCCCCAGAGGTGTGACGGATGCACCCTGTCGGGCCGAATTCACTCGCCTTTCCGCGCTCGTCGAGCGCGGAAAGCGGATGCGTCAGATTGGATAATTGTGATGCATCCGGACTAAAAGGGGGTCGCCGTTTTCCCAGCCGCAGCGCAGGCGGCGCGACGGGCCCCGGGTTCGCAGTCGTGAACAACCGGGCCCATCGGCGACAAGCGTCGGTATGGAAACCGACGCCCACCAACTGGATGATCCCGTATCGGTAGTTTATGGCGCGGCCCCGCCGGCCGAGATCGCCCCACCGTTTGGCCCCGTTGAATTCCCAGCCGACAAAAGCCAGTTCGTCATATAATAGATGACAAACCGGCTTGAGGTAAGTCCCGGGTTTATTCCCGGTGGGTCCAATACCCCGGAGCTTGTCGTGGACCGTGAGCCCGTCGAACGGCTCCGGCTTGGTGGGAGTGTAGGAGCCTGCTTGCAGGCGATTCTGCGATTGGGCCGGTGTCGGGCGTTCGCATCGCCTGCGAGCAGGCTACTACAAAAACGAAAGGAAAAGGGCATGGTGGGTTTGATCAAATGCCCCGGAGCTTGCTCCGTGGCATCTTTACTGGGTCAGTCATCACGCGCCGTTGCGGCTGGCTGCAAATGGCGCTGGGCGCGGACGGACTATTTCGTCGGCGGTGAGGCGGCGGCGGCCGTCTCCGCCAGATGCTCGGCCTTCCACTGCATCGCCATTAGAATCCGGTTGTGGCCGCTCGGGTGGTCGAAGAGGAAAATCTCCTCCCACTTGCCGGGGGCGGGCTTGCGGTATTCCGAGAGTTTCAGGCCACGGTGACGAAACCCAACACCAGGGAGAGCCAGGGCAAAAGCCGGGCGGGGGACAGGCGGGGTAGTTGCCCCATGGCAAGTTGCAACCAGCACTGGGTGGGCGGCGTAAACAGGAACCGCGGTCGGTCCCTTTTGAATGGAGCCGGCTCCTCCCTAGACGAGAAGCGCCGGAGTCGGCCCCGCCAACCTCTACGGATACAGCCAGAATTTCCGGGTCTGCGTCTGGTAGACCGCGGCCCGCTGGGCCCAGTTCTGGAGGAAGGGCGTCACGTCCACTTGCGCGCCGGCGCGCTGCAGTTCGGCGAACCAGGCGTTCGAGCCGACGTGGATCTTGAAGGTGCGTTGCTCGGCCGTGGTCAGACCGGCGAAGGGATTGAGGCGCTCCCACCGGGCGGCCTGTTTGTGCATGTAGAAGGACAGTTCGGTGGGATTCCATTTTTCCCAGTCGCTCACTTCGACATAAACGCCCGTGCGGAACTTGCCGTCGGTGGCGAGGCCCTGCTTCTTGACCAGCTTGATGCCGGGGATCTTGTAGGTGTTCAGCGCCGTGATGATCTCGTCGGGGGGTTTCCGCGGGTAGGAGATGCCGCGGAAAGGGAAGTCCTTCCCGATACC
>CAZAOI010000119.1:0-10182 GCA_964486705.1 uncultured Oleiharenicola sp.
TCCACGCCCGGTAGTGCAGCGGCATCGTGTCCACGAGGGTGCCGTCGAGATCGAAAATATAGCCGGCAAAATCACCCGCGGGTATGCTTAGTTTCATGCGAAACCGTCACGGTGCGGCCCTCCTGCCGGTTGGCAAACGAATCTTCTGTCCTCTCACCCCGGCATTGACCCGTGGCGCGGCTCGTTGAACGCTTGCGCGTATGACCGCCTCCTCTTCCAAGCTTCAGGGCAAACGCGCCCTCGTGACCGCCGGCGCCCAAGGCATCGGTCGCGCCATCACGCGCCAGCTTCTGGCCGCTGGATGCGATGTCTTTGTCCACTATCACCGCAGCGCCGAGGCCGCCCAGGCGCTGGCGGCAGAAGCCGGGTCACTCGGCCGCCGCTATGCGCACACCGGTGCCGACCTGACCACGACCGCCGAATGCGAGCGCCTGGTCGCAGCAGCCGTGACGTTCCTCGGTGGGCTCGATGTGCTGATCAACAATGCCGGCTCCTTGGTCGCCCGCAAATCGCTGGCCGAGGCCGATGACGAATTTTGGACCCAGGTGATGTCGCTCAACGTCGGCAGCCTCCGCCGCGTCACCCGCGCCGCCGCGCCTCATCTTATGGCTGCCGCCCGGACCGGGGGTGGCGCCAGCATCGTCAACCTTTCCTCCCTCGCCGGCCGCAAAGGCGGCCACGGCGGCTCTCTCGCCTACTCCACGGCCAAGGGCGCGGTCCTCACGTTCACCCGCTCGCTCGCCAGCGAACTCGGTCCGCACGGCGTGCGCGTCAACGCGCTCGCACCCGGCCTCATTCTCGGCACGAGTTTTCACTCGACCCACACCACGCCCGAATCCGCCCGCGCTACCGTTGCGGGCATTCCGCTGGGTCGCGGCGGCAGCCCGGACGATGTCGCCCGGGCCGCGGTTTTCTTCGCCAGCGAATTCGACGGCTTCATCACCGGCGCCACGCTCGATATCAACGGCGGCATCTACGGCTGCTGACGCCGCCGCCGGAACGCTACCCACTCAGCGCCGCATGCCGCGCGTGAGACGGCTCGTGGCCTTCTTTTCCGGCGCGAGCTGCGGCATGCCGCCGCCGTCGAAGATGCCCGAGTAGGTGTAGTTAAAGCCTTCCACCTTCTTCCACTCGATCGTCATGCCGATGAACCGCTCGATCGAACGCGCATCGCGCCACGTCTCCTCGGTCACGAGCGTGAAAGCGTCGCCCGTGTTCTGCGCCCGGCCAGTGCGGCCGATGCGGTGGACGTAATCCTCGGGATTCTCCGGCACGTCGAAATTGATCACGTGCGACACGCCGGCGATGTCGAGGCCGCGGGCGGCCACATCGGTGGCGACCAGCACCTCAAACTGCCCGGACTTGAAACCTTTCAACGCATCCGAGCGCTCCTGCTGGCTGCGGTCGGCGTGCATCACCGCGCAGGTGTGGCCCTCGTGCTTGAGCCGGCTGGCGACATAATCGGCGCCGGACTTGGTGCGCGAAAAAATGAGCACGCTCTTGTAGTGCGTCTGCTCAAGCAAGTGGACGAGCAAGTCGAATTTCTGCGCCTGCACGACGGGATAGAAGCCGTGCGAGATGGTCTCGGCGGTGGAGCGCTCGCGGCTGACCGCGATCTTGAAGGGATCGCGCAGGGCCCAGGCGGCCAGCTGCTCGATCTCGGGCGGCAGGGTGGCGGTAAAAAACAGCGTCTGCCGGGTCTTCGGCACTTTGGCCACGATGCGTTTCACGTCCGGCAAAAAGCCCATGTCCAGCATCCGGTCGACCTCGTCGAGCACGAGGATGTCAATCTGGTCGAGGCGCACCTCGCCCTGCTCCATGAAATCGAGCAATCGGCCGGGAGTCGCCGCCAGCACGTCCATGCCGTGCGCAAGGTCTTCGCGCTGCTTGCCGTAACCGACGCCGCCGTAAACCACCGTCACCCGCAGGTCCGTATACTTGGCGAAATTCTTAAACGCCTCCTCGACTTGCACCGCGAGCTCACGGGTGGGCTCAAGGATAAGGCAGCGCATGGAGCCATGGCCGGCCAGGCGTTGGAGGATGGGCAGGGCAAACGCGGCGGTCTTGCCCGTGCCGGTCTGCGCGGAACCGATGACGTCGCGGCCGGCCAAAATCATGGGAATGGCCTGCGCTTGGATCGGGGTCGGGTTCTCATAACCCATTTGCTGCACGCCGTAGGCGAGCCGGTCGTTGAGCCCGAGCGCGGTGAACGGAGTGTCCATCTTGGGCACTTCGGCCAGCGGCTTGGGCGCGTGCGAAGCCCGGGGCGCGTGCACCGCCGGTCGCGCCGGCTGGGCTGGTTTCGGATGAGGATGACGGGGCGCAGGATGGTGCGCGGCCTGGGCCGGCCGGGGCGGATGGGCGGCACCGGATTTTTCGTGACGGTGAGGCTCGCCTTTCGCAGCGGGCCGACTGGGTTTATGAGCCGGCTTGGTCTCGGGACGCTTCTCGTCCTTGCTGAAGGTTTGCCGGATTTTGGAAATGAACTTACGCAGCATGGAATGGTGAACCTGTTGTATCAGGTCGCTCCGCCCATATTGCAACCCTGCATCTCACCCCGGGTCCGGACGGCTCAAAGGCCGGCGCGGACTTTCTCGAGAATCGCCAGGGACAGCGGCTCGTCGCCGAACACACCCACGCGAATCTTGATCTTGGTCAGCCGCTTGCCGGAATTTGTGAGCGTGATCTCGATCTTCTTGTCGAGGGCCGTCCGGGCGACCAGGACGGCTGTGAGCGCGTCCTTGTTCTCGCTGACCTTGGCAAATTCCAACTCCTTGATCGCACCGCGGGTCGCGTCGACCACTTGGTTGTAATCTTCGTTGAGGTTGGTCTCGAGCGCTCCCTGCACATAGGCCACCGCCCCGGCGCCCGCTCCCGCCGCGACCACAATGCAACCGGTCAGCCCGGGAAGGAGGAGCAAGAGCGCCAGCCCGAGCAAGGCACGCGCTGAAAGGGAACGAAGATCGGAAACGGTTTTCATAAATGTGAGGAGGTAGCGATGCAGACAGGCTTTAGTCGATTTGGGTCCATCTCTTGTGATTACTTGTTTTCCGGCTGGACTGAACCGTCGCCCAAAGTATCCGCAATCGCCTGGCGCAACTGCTCAAGATCGTAGGGCTTGGGCAAAATGCCGCGAAACCCATGCGCCAGGTGGCTGGCCATGACGGGATCCTGCGAGTAACCGCTGGAAACGATGGCGCGCACCGCCGGGTCGATTTTCAGCAACCGCTCCAGAGCCTCGCGACCACCCATTCCGCCCGGCACGGTCAGGTCCATCACCACCACCTCAAACGGCTGGTTCGCCTCGAGCGCTTCCTGGTATTTCCGGATGACCTCCGCGCCATCGACCGCCAACTCGCACTCCAAGCCCAGGCGGCTCGTGAACAACCGGGCCATTTCGCGAATCGGGGCCTCGTCATCCATGAAGAGCACGCGGGCCGCGAGCGGCCGGGCGACGGCCTTTCCCTCCAATTTCTCGGCGACCATCTGCGTCGTCGCCGGCAACCAAAGGTGGAACGTGGTCCCGTGGCCCAATTGCGATTCCACCTCGATATGCCCTTGGTGCTTCTTGACGATGGAATAAACCGTGGCGAGACCAAGCCCGCTGCCTTGCTGTTTCGTGGTGAAATAGGGATCGAAAATCTTCGCCAGGTATTCGGGGGCAATTCCCGTGCCGGTGTCCGCCACCGTCAGATGCACATAACAACCGGCCCGCAGTGGCCCGGCCCCGGGCAGGTCGCCGAGCCTGACATTCTCGGCCCCGACTTTCAGCCTCCCGCCCTCGGGCATGGCCTGCACCGAATTGATCACGAGGTTCTGGATCACCTGGCCAATTTGGCCCTTGTCGGCGTCGGCTGGCCAAAGATCAGCCGCAATCTGGAAATCCGCCCGCGCCTTGGCTCCGTGCAGGGAAAAGTCGGTCGACTCCCGCAGCAACTCCGGCAGACTCACGGCGCCCCGCACCGGTTCGCCGCCCTTGGCGAAAGTGAGCAATTGCTGGGTCAGGTCGCGCGCCCGGAGCGTCGCCCGCTTCGCCTCGCGCAACAGGCGGGTGCCGGGCGCCTCGGCCCCAAGATCCATTTCCGCCAAGGCGACGTTGCCGAGCACCACCGTCAGGATGTTATTGAAATCATGGGCGATGCCGCCGGCGAGAATGCCGACCGCCTCCAGCTTGGAGGCGCGCTGCATCTCCTGGTCCAGCCGCCGATGCAGCGTGATGTCCGTGACGAATCCCTCGTGATACAGAATGCGCCCGCCCGCGTCGCGCACCTGGCGGACATTCTCCGAAATCCAGATGCTCGAGCCGTCGATTCGGTAAACCTCCGACTCGAAGCTTTCCACCTGACCGCTGACGGCGATGGCCGCCAGAAACTCGGCGCGCCGGCCGGGCTGCACATAGAACGGCGCCCCACGATGCCGGGCGTCCCAGTCCACCAGTTCTTGGGTGGTGGTCGCGCCCAGCATTCTCGCGAGCGCAGGATTCGCCGCGAGAAAAAACCCGTCCGACGATGACCGGTAAACCCCCGCCGGCGCTTTCTCAAACAGCTCGCGATAGCGGGTCTCGCTTTCCCGCAACGCCTGCTCGGCGGTCAGCCGCTCCGTGATGTCGAACGGCAAGACGAGCATGCATTGCCGCCCGCCAATCAAGAGCGTGCGGGTCGCCACCTCGACGTCGATGATCGTCCCATCCTTGTGGCGGTGGTGCCAGACCCGCGCGGGGTTCGCGCCCGGGACGGACTGGGTGGCAATCGCGTGCCGCAACCGGTCGGCCTCGTCCGCCGGGCGAATATCCATCACACTCATCGCGAGGAATTCCTCGCGCGAATAGCCGTATTTTCGCACCGCCGCCTCGTTCACCGCGACAAACCCCAGCGACGCCACGTCGAAAATATACATCGGATTCGGCGTCGTCTCAAACAGGCTGCGATAACGCTCCTCGCTCTCGCGCAGCGCCTCCTGGGCGCGGCGCTGCTCCGTAATGTCGACGATCGCGGTTTGCGTCCGGGTGAAGCTCAGCTCGCCGTTTTGCCGCGGCATTTTCCAGGTGAAGGAAAAATGCCGCACTTCGCCATCCAGCATGCGCAGCGGGATCTCGCCCGACGCCTCGTCCAGGCCGGCCCAGAGCCGCACAAAATTCTGGCACCGGGCCTCGATGGCCTCGGGCGTGAACACCTCCGCGAAACGCTGCAGCAATTCCTCCTTCGAGCGGGCGCGGCTGAGCCGCACTGTCGCCTGGTTCACTTGCAACAACGGCGAGTACTTGAGGGCCTCCCGGCGGAGCGCCGGATACGCGGCCAAATGCGCCGCCAGGTCGGTCACGCCCTCGGCCCGCAGCTGTTGAAACCACCGGCGCACCTCAAGGTAATCGAACTCGAGCATCGCCACCGGCGACAGATCAAAAAGCTGGCGGTAGCGCTCCTCGCTCAGGCGCAGCTCGGCCTCGGCCAGCTTCAGCCCGGTGATATCTGTAAACGCCAGCCGCACCCGCGACAGATCGCGCCGCCCCTCCCTCATCCCCACCGACCAATTGAGCAACGTATGGACCGTCTCGCCGTCTTTCGCCGTGTAGGTTTTTTCCACCTGCAGCGCCTCGCGCCCCTCCCAAAGCGCGACCAGTTCCTCGATGAACATTTCCAGCCCCGGCGGCGTCATGACCTCCGGCAACTGGCGATCCAATTCGTCGACGGAGGCACAGCCGGTGCGGGCCAGCATGTTCGCGTTGGCGTCGACGATCCGCTTGGCGCGAAAAAATTCCTTCACCCGTTCCGGCTGGGCCTGCAAATGGCCCCGCAAGTCGGTGACACCGTCGGCCCGCAGCTGGGCCAGCATTGCTTCCACCGCCACGTAGTCCTCAATCACGATCGGCACGGGCGCTAGATCGAACAATTCGCGCTGCACCACTTCGGCCCGCTGCAGTTCGCGGGTGCGTTTCTCGACCAGTTTTTTCAGCCGGATGTTGGTCAGGAAGCCCGCAAGAATCGCCAGCGTCGCCACCGCGAGGCCGCCGCCGAGCCACCAGCCGAGCGCCTGCCAGTGCGACGCGGGCTCCTGAAACAGGAATCCTTCCAGTCGCTGCGTGTCGGGAGCGAGCCCGAGCTGAACCAGGGTCTCCGCCATCCGACGCCAACGGCCCGGGTTCATGTGTCCAACCCCCACCAGATTGGCGTTCACCAGCCGCGCGGTCTCGGCGGCTTCGAACTGCAACTTCTCCCGCGTCACGCGCGCCGGCCGGTCGGGCAACTCGCGCAGGATCCAATCGATCATCTCGGCTTGGTGTTCGATCGCGTATTCCCAGCCTCGCTGCAAGGCATGCCGCAAGGCGACCACCTGTTCGGGATGGCGCCGCGCCTCGTCTTCGTTTGTGAACAGGGTGTCACCGTAAAAATCGACGCCGTAGTCGGCCGGCCGGATCACGCCAAACTTCACCCCCTCCCGCTCGAGATCATAAGGGGTGTTGGTGCCGAATCCCGCCATCGCATCCACCCCGGAATCGAGCAGGGTCAAGCCGTCCCACTGCTGCGGCACCACCTCGTACTGGCTCGGCTTGATTCCTTCCGCCAAAAACATCGCTGACAGTTCCGGAAACCGGCTGGCGGGTTCCGAAGTGATCCGCCGCCCGATTAAAGCCGACGGCGTGCTGATGCCGGGCCGCGTCAAGAGCACAAACGGCGAATGCTGGAAAATCGCCGCCACCGCCACCAGCGGTTTCCCGTTCAACCGGCCGAGCAACAAACTGTTGCCCGCAATGCCATACTGGGCGCGCCCCGCGAGCACTTCCTCCACCGGTCGCCGGCGCGCGTCACCCGGGCGAAACTCAACTTTCAGCCCGGCGTCGTGAAAATATCCGTGCACCTGTGCCGCATAGATGCCCGCAAACTGGAACTGGGGCGTATAGGGCAACTGCAGTACGATCAACCGCTCCGGTTCGTCGCCAAGCGCCGCCATCCCGGGCCAGACCAGGCTGAAGCCGGCCAAAACCACCGCGGGGCAGCGGCGAAAAAATGCGCGGGGCAACGGACGCATGCGGCAATGAATCACAAGCAAATCACAAATGCCACTGCTGAGAAGCCCGCCCCGCCGCTTTGCGCTGGCGCCCCCGCCGCGCCTGCGTTCCCTTTTTCCTCATGCCTCCCGCCATCCGCCCTGCCACCATCGCTGACCTCCCCCTCATCCTCCAGTTCATCCGCGATCTCGCCACCTACGAAAAACTCGCGGCCGAAGTCGAGGCGACCGAAGCGGGACTGGAACGGACCCTTTTCCCCACCGACGGCACGCCGCCCGCCGCCCATTGTATCGTCGCCTTTGCCGACGGTGTTCCGGCGGGCTTCGCCCTCTACTTTTTCAACTACTCCACTTTTCTGGCCCGGCCCGGCCTCTATCTGGAGGACTTGTTTGTGCCGGAGAAATTCCGCGGCCAAGGCATCGGCAAGGCTCTGCTGCTGCATCTCGCCCAGATCGCCAACGCCCGTGGCTGCGGCCGCATGGAATGGGCCGTCCTCGACTGGAACCAGCCCGCGATCGAATTCTACGAATCGCTCGGCGCCCGCCGGATGCTCGACTGGCAGGTCTGCCGGCTGACGGGGGCCGCGCTCACGCAATACGCCTGAATCAAAAACCGAAGATGTCCAAACTCCCGCTCTATTGGGTAGACGCCTTTACGGAAAAAATCTTCCGCGGTAACCCGGCCGCCGTCGTGCCCCTCGACCGTTGGCCCGCCGCCACGTTGATGCAGCAGATCGCGTTCGAAAACGGCCTCGCCGAGACCGCCTTTTTCATCCGGACCGGCCCCGATCGTTTCCACCTGCGCTGGTTCACGCCGGAACTTGAAATGGACCTGTGCGGCCACGCCACCCTCGCGAGCGCCTTCGTGGTCTTCACCCAACTTGGGCAAGCCGGCGACCGCATCGTGTTCGATTCGAAGAGCGGTCCGCTCACCGTGGTGCGACGCGGAAGCTTGTGGGAACTGGATTTTCCTTCCCGCCCCGCCCTGGCGCTGCCAGCCGCGCAAGTCCCGCCAATGCTGACCGCGGGTCTCGGCGGGCCACCGCCGGAATGGATCGGGAAAGCCCGCGATTTTCTCTGCATCTACCCGACAGCCGAAGCCGTGCTGGCCCTCCGGCCGGATTTCACCGCCCTGAACCAACTCGACGTCATCGGGATTATCGCCACCGCCCCGGGCACGGACGGCGTCGACTTCGTCTCGCGTTTCTTCGCGCCCAACTGCGGGGTGCCGGAAGATCCCGTCACCGGCTCGTCGCACTGTACGCTCATTCCCTATTGGGCCCGCCGGCTGGGCAAAACCCGACTGCACGCCCGCCAGGTCTCCGCCCGGGGCGGCGCATTATTTTGCGAACTCCGCGACGACCGGGTCGGCATCGCCGGTCACGCCGTGCTTTACCTGCGCGGTGAAATTGAAGTCTGAGCCGCGACCGGGCCGTGGCACTCCGGATCCGCCCGCGTGGGGTGCAATCTGAAACGTGGTCGCCGATTTCGCTATCGGCGACAAGCGCCGTTGCGGAGCCCAACCCCCACCCAACGGCCGGATCCCGGGCGAGCCGAGCCGCCGATCGCCGGCCGGGTCAACGTCGGGCCGGGCCCGCGCCGAACTTCCGCAGGTATTTCAAGGCCACCTCAAAGTCATTCGGCAGCGGCGCCACCAGCGTGATTTTCTCCCGCGTGAGCGGATGGGTGAAGGTCAGCGCGCCCGCATGCAGGGCCAGCCGGGTAATGAGCGGTTTCTCATCGGTGTGGCCCTTGTAGCCGCGCTTCAGGTCGGAGAGCATCAGGGCCGTCTCATCGCCATAAAGCGGATCGTTGAGGACCGGCGTGCCGGCCACCGCGAGATGGAGCCGGAGTTGGTGGGTGCGACTGGTGAGCGGCCGGCCCTCGACATAGGCGAAACTCGCGCGGCCGGCCGGCCGCGGAAATTTCTCCCGCACGGAAAATTCGGTCAGACTGGTCAGGCCGTGCTTCTTGACGACGCACATCGTGCCGGGCTTCGCCTCGTCCTCCTTCATCACCAGGTCCACCGTGAATTCATCTTTCTCCGGCAGGCCGGCGACGAGCGCGTGGTAGAGCTTCACGACCGTCTTGGACTGGAACTGGCCGCTGACAAAATCCAGCGCCGGCTTCGTTTTCGCAAACAGCACCAAGCCGCTGGTCTCGGCGTCGAGCCGGTGGACCGTGACGACGCCCTTGCCCATTTTCGCCTGCACCAGATCCAGCAGATTTTCCCCGCCCTTCACCCGGCGGTCCGGGCCGGCGAGCATCCCGCTCGGCTTGTCGAAAGCAATCAGGGCGTCATCTTCAAAAAGGACGGGCGGCAGCGGCATGGGATTTCGCCACCATGCGCCCCCGCGCGGCCGCCGCAACCCCGAAGGCGGCCGGCGCGGGCGATTTTCGCCCGACCGAAAGGGGAGGCGGCCGACGAAGCGCAACCGGGCCGAAACTGCCCGCCCGGCTCAGCTCGCTCCAGTAAAGAAGCGGGCGGCGGCGGCGAGCGCCGCTTGATCGTTCAACACGTCACCCGGGCGATTGCCACTGCCGAGCAATTGCCCACCCCACCGCATGTGCAGGTATTCGGCGGACAGCCGGAGCGATTCCTTGAGCGGCTCGGCGAAACGCGGGTCCGTGTCGCTGAAACTGGACACGGCCCATAGCGTCTTGCCCGCCATGCGCGCCTTAAAATCCCAACCAGGCACGCGCAACCACGCGGACCAATGGTCAAGATAGAGTTTGGCCGCGGCAGGCAGCGAGTACCAGTAGACGGGCGCCACGAGCACGAGATCCGTGGCCCCCAGCGTGGCCGCGAGCAACGTGCGCGCGTGCCCCTCGACGGTCGGCGTCCAATTCTCGGCCGAAACGTGCCGCCGGTCATCAAACGCGGGCAGCGGCAAATCGGCGAGATTGAGCCAGGTCTGGGAGGAAGACACGGGCAAGGCCGCGGCGGCGCGGCGCGCGAGTTGTTCCGAGTTCCCCTCGCGGCGGGCGCTGGAAACGAGAAAGAGAAATTGGCGGCCAGAAGAGGGAGTCGATATCATGGAAAGACGCCACGGGAGTCAGCACGGGCTCTTCAGCAAGCGAAAAAAGGAAACCATAAAAATCCCCGGAGCAAGCTCCGGGGCATTTGAGCAAACCCACCCTGCCCCTTTCCTTTCGTTTTTGGAGGAGCCTGCTTGCCCG
>CAZAOI010000120.1:0-10026 GCA_964486705.1 uncultured Oleiharenicola sp.
ACAAGCTCAAGGCCCTGAGCCAGTCGAAGGGCTCCGCCGCGGCGCACCGGGCCGGTGCGCCCTACCCGTTGGGGATACCACTGCCTCATAACTTCACCGCCATACCGGAAGCGGCCGAGGTGTAAAGGGCGTGGACCAGCGCGACCGCCTTGCGGCCTTCGCGGCCCTCGATGGCGAGCGGCCGGTTCTCGCGCAGGGCGTCGATCAAGTCTTGGATCTGGCGCAGGTGGCCCGCAAAGGAAATGGCGTTGGGTGCGCCGGCGCCGGAGCCAAGGGTGGGGTCCAGTTTAGCGGCACGAATGGCTTCATCACCCGGCTCTGCCCGGGCGAAGTCCCAGCGGGCAATGTGATCATCCTCGAGGGAAACGGAACCGTGCTCGCCGCAAATTTCAATCCGGCGCGACCAGCCGGGCCACGATGCGGTCGTGGCCTCGATGGTGCCGAGCGCGCCGTCGGGAAAACGCAGCGACGCGCACGCGGTGTCTTCCGCCTCGATGGCGGTGTGAACGCGGCGGGTCTTCCATGCAAAAACCTCGCTGGGCATTCCCGCAAACCACTGGAGCAAGTCGAGCCCATGAATCGCCTGGTTGATGACGGCCCCGCCGCCATCGAGGGCGAGCGTGCCCTTCCACCCGGTGTAATAATGGGCGGTGCGGTGCCACTTGATGTCGGCGCTGGCGAGGACCAGCCGGCCGAAGCGGCCGGCGTCGAGCGCGGCCTTCACCGTCTGCGCGCCCGCGCCGAAGCGGGCCTGGAAAATCGGCGCGAGCCTCACCCCCGCGGTCTCCGCCGCGAGGATGATTTCATCCGCCCGGGCCGGGGTGATCTCGAGCGGCTTCTCGATGATGACATGTTTGCCGGCCCGGATGGCGGCCAGCGCAGGTTCAAGATGCGCGCCGCTGGGCGTGGTGATGCACACCACCTGGATGTCCGGCCGAGCCAGCAAGGCCGCGACTTGGGTGGTGGCGAAAGGCACCTCGTGCTTGGTCGCGAAGGCCCGGACGTTGTCCGACGAGCGGCCGGCGACACCGGCGAGACGGGCGCCCGAGGCGTGCTGGATGGCTTGGGCGTGATAACCGGCGATCATGCCGGTGCCGATGAGGCCGAAACCTAAGGGAGTTGTAGCCATGCGGAGGTGGGGGCGTGATTCAAGAGGTCGGGCGGCAAATCTCTTCGCCGCCTCGGTGTGCCGGGGGAAGCGGCCCCGACTGGCGGAAAAGCTCTGCGCGCGGCTTTGGTTTGTCGAGCGCTTCCGCTTTGAGAACCCCTCTCTTCGCTTTGGCCCGCCGGACTTCGGACGATTTTTCCGGTCCGATTCGCCGTGCGCAATGGGTTCTTTTGTGAAATGAGTTTTGGCGCCTGACCCGGACAACTTCAGTCTGCGTTTCGTGCCGATTCACTTCAACCTCGCCGTCGATCCATAGCTCCCCAGACTTCCCCTCACTCGTCCGCTCCCGACCGCCGCCGGTTTCTGCAAACACTCGGTCTTGGTGCCGCCAGCGTTCTGACTTCCGCTTCCGCCCAAATTCCGCCGCCCATGACGCAAAAATCCGACGGCATGAACTACGCCCCGCAGGGCAAGGCCCGTCCCGTGGTCAAACCCGGCGAATTTATCTTTGCTGCGGCCTATCTCGACCACGGCCACATCTACGGCCAGTGCAACGGGCTGATCGAGGCCGGCGCCGAACTGAAGTGGGTCTACGACGCGGATCCGAAGAAGGTGGAGGCGTTCCGCGCCAAATGTCCCTCGGCGCAGGTGGCGCGTTCCTTCGACGAAATCCTCGGCGACCCAACGGTCAAACTTGTGGCTGCCGCCGCCATTCCGAATGAGCGCGGGGCAATCGGCGGACGCGTGATGCAGGCCGGCAAGGACTACTTCACCGACAAGACACCCTTCACCGCCCTCGACCAGCTTGCCGAGGCGAAGCGCGTGGTGGCCGCGACCGGCCGGAAGTACATGGTGTATTTCAGCGAGCGGCTGCACGTTGAATGCGCGGTGCACGCCGGCGACCTCGTGCATGCTGGGGCCATCGGCAAGGTCATCCAGGTGCTTGGGCTCGGGCCGCACCGCATCGGCGACAAGGCCGGCCGGCCGGCGTGGTTCTATGAACGCGCCAAATACGGCGGCATTCTCTGCGACATCGGCAGCCACCAGTTCGAGCAGTTTTTGTTCTACAGCGGCGCGACCGATGCCACGGTGTCACAGTCGGCCGTGGGCAACTACGCCAATCCCGACACGCCCGAGCTCGAGGATTTCGGGGAGGCTTCGCTGGTCGGCAACAACGGCACGAGCAACTATGTCCGCGTGGACTGGTTCACTCCGCCCGGCCTCGGTACCTGGGGCGACGGCCGCACGGTCATTCTCGGCACCAAAGGCTACATCGAGCTGCGGAAATACATCGATGTCGGGCGCGAGAAAACCGGCGACCATCTCTACTTGGTGGACGACAAGGGCGAGCAGCACATCAACGTCAGCGGCCAAGTCGGCTTTCGTTTCTTTGGGGAGCTCATCCTCGATTGCCTTAACCGCACGGAAAAAGCGATGAGCCAGGCTCACGCCTTTAAGGCCGCTGAGCTCTGTCTGAAGGCCCAAGCCGCCGCCCGGCGACTGACGGCCTGAGCCAAAACTTTGGTTTCCTTCGGCAGACTACCGATACGGAGTCATGCCGTTGGGTGGGCGTCGGTTTCCATACCGACGCCTGTCGCCGATGTGGCCTGTTGTTCGCTGCTGCGAACCCGGGCCCAGTCGCGCCGCCTCCGCGGCGGCTGGGAAATCGGCGACCCCCTTTTAGTGCAGCCGCCTTCCGAGAGGTGTCGCTTCTCAACTGCAGGAGCCCGGCTGAGGCCCGCCCGAGGAGTCTCGAGGCTGCGCGCATGCCCGGCCTTGACCTCCGGCGCCGGACGGGCCAACTGGACTGATCATGGACCTACCCGCCGACGACCAAGCCTTCCTGCGTGACCTGATCAAAGTGTCCCGGCAAAAAGTTCACGCGGTGAAGTGGGTCGACCGCGATGGCAGCAACCGCCTGACCACGCTGACCCAGACCGAAGTCGTCCGGCTCAACACGATCGCGTCCCGCCTCGGCACCTCCAAGAACGAGGTCCTGCAGCAGGCGGCGCACATTCCGGTGGCGAAGTAGCTCACTCTGGGTTAGCCCAAAAAAGTACAAAACTGGCCTGGCATGCGCTCGTCCATTTTCCGGGCGTCCCGAGGTGCCTGGTACGCCGATTCTCGGGTCTGGTTTTCGTGGCCAACCTCTGTCTTTGTGTGTGATGACACACGATTCGCCAGAACAGGCTTGGCTAAAGTCGCGCGCGGTCAGATATTGGGGCTTCTTTTGATCGTCACTTAACTCCGTTTCACCATGCCCCGTCCAGTTACCCTGTTTACCGGCCAGTGGGCCGATCTGCCGCTCGAAAAAATCGCCCCGCTCGCCAAGTCGATGGGCTATGATGGCGTCGAGCTCGCCTGCTGGGGCGATCACTTCGATGTGGATGCGGCTGCCTCCTCCAAAAAATACGTCCAGGACAAATGGGCGTTGCTCCAAGACCACGGTCTTTCCTGTTACGCCGTGTCGAACCATCTCGTCGGCCAGGCGGTGTGCGATCTGATCGACGAGCGGCACCAGGCCATTCTGCCCGGTGATGTTTGGGGCGACGGCGAGCCTGAAGGCGTCCGGAAGCGCGCGGCCAAGAAGCTGGCCCTGACGGCGAAGGCCGCGCGTGCCTTCTTCGATGCCCGGCCCGGCCGCAAGAGCGGGGACCAGACTCCGGCGATCGTCAACGGCTTCACCGGTTCCAGCATCTGGCATTCGATCTATGCGTTCCCGCCGACCTCGCAGGCTTTTTGGGAGGCGGGGTTTGTCGATTTCGCCAAACGCTTTGGGCCCATTCTTGAGGTGTTCGAGAAATTCAATGTGAATTTTGGTCTCGAGGTGCATCCCACCGAGATCGCCTTCGACATCGCGAGCGCGCAGCGCGCGGTGGCGGCGGTGAAGGGCCACCGCCGTTTCGGCTTCAATTACGATCCCTCGCACTTCGGCTATCAGGGCGTGGACTACGTGAAGTTCATCCGCACGTTCCCCGACCGCATCTTCCACGTCCACATGAAGGACGTGTGGTGGGGTCACGGCGACGGCACGGTCGGTGTCTTTGGCGGCCATGTGACCTTTGGCGATGCGCGCCGCTGCTGGGATTTCCGCTCGCTCGGCCATGGCGACATCAACTTTGAAGAGATCATCGTGGCGCTGAACGACACCGGCTACCGCGGACCGCTCTCCGTGGAGTGGGAGGATAGCCGGATGGATCGGGTGCATGGCGCGACCGAGTCCGCGGCGTTCGTCCGCCAAGTCGATTTCCCCTCCAGCGCGATTGTGTTCGACGCGCAGTTCGACAAGAAGAACCAGTAAGAATTTGGCCCACGGAACACACAGAATACACGGAAGAAGATTAGAACCAACCGGAGTTTCAGTGTATTCCGTGTGTTCCGTGGGCACCTTGAATTTATGAGCATCAAAATTGGCATCATCGGCGCCGGCGGCATGCTGCGCTATCACGCGGCCGGCTTTAAATCAGCCGGCGCGGAAATCGTCGCGGTCGCCGACGTCAACGCCGTCGCGGCCCAGAAGGTCGCGGCCCGCGAAGGCATCGCCCGCTCCTTCGGCGACGTCGGCCAGATGTTGCGCGAGTGCCCGGAGATCGACGCGGTGTCGGTCATTGTGCCGAATAAATTCCACGCGCCGGTGGCGTTGCAGGCCCTCGCGGCCGGCAAGCACGTGTTTTGCGAGAAACCGCCCGCGATGAGCGCGAAGGAAATGGCGCGGATGCAGGCGGCTGCGGCCAAGGCGAAACGCACGCTGATGTTCAACTTCAACAACCGCGCGCGCCCCGAGAGCTTCGCCATGATGGAATATATCAAGGCCGGCACCGTCGGCACCATCAACACCTGCCAGGCCAAATGGATTCGCCGCGCCGGCATTCCCGGCTTCGGCGGCTGGTTCACGACCAAGGCCCTGTCGGGTGGCGGCCCGCTGATCGATCTGCTCCACATGGTCGATCTCGGCCTCTATTTCATGGGTTATCCCGAGCCGGCGCAAATCCTCGCGTGCACTTATCATGACCACATCGACAACAAGGCCTTCAAGGGCCCGTGGGGCATCCCGGATGTCGTCAAGGGCACGACCGACGTCGAGGCGGCGGCGCACGGGTTTGTGACCTTCAAGACCGGCCAGTCGATGTCGCTCGCCGTGTCGTGGGCCGAGATGAATCAGCGCGAGGAAGTCTCCGTCACGTTTCAGGGCTCAAAGGCCGGCGGTCTCGTGCGCCGGCTCTTCGGCGTGGACGGCCTCGACCAGACCGCCATCGATGCGTGCCAGCTCTACACGGTCGAAAACGGCCGCCACGTGAATCGCGACATTGTGGTGCCGGCCGATGAGACGATGGGTCGCACGCGCTCCGCGGCGAATTTCATCCATACCCTCGAAGGCCGCGAGGCTCCGCTCAACACGCCGGACCAGGCGCTCTCCCTCATGAAGATCATCGACGGCGCCTACAAGTCGGCCGCGACCGGCCGGGCGGTCGCGCTCTGAGGCCACAGTTGAGGGCCCCGGAGTCGCATTCGGGGCATCGATCCTCATCGCCCCGTCTCCCAACCCTCTCCGCTCAACTTTCAACTCCTTTTTCCCTCCGATGAAACTCAATCGCAAGCTTCGCATGGGGATGGTTGGCGGCGGGCGGGGCGCCTTTATCGGCGCGGTCCACCGGATGGCGGCCCGGCTCGACGGTGAAATCGATCTCGTGGCCGGCTGTTTTTCCTCCGACCCCGCCAAGTCAAAACTCTCCGGCGCCGATTTCTTCCTCGATCCGGCGCGCGTCTACGCCACCTACGAAGAAATGGTGCGGGGGGAAAGCGCGCGGCCGGCGGACCAGCGGATCGACTTCGTCTCGATCGTCACGCGCAACAATCTGCATTTTGCCGTGGCGAAGGCGTTCCTCGAGGCCGGCATCCACGTGGTCTGCGACAAACCGCTCTGCTTCACGCTCGCCGAAGGGCGGAAGCTGCGCGCCATCGTGCGGCGGAGCGGCCTGGTTTTTGCGCTCACCCACAACTACACCGGCTATCCGATGGTCAAGGAGGCCCGGGCCTGGGTGCGCGGCGGCAAACTCGGCCGCCTGCTTAAGGTGGTTGTCGAGTACCCGCAGGGCTACGCCATCACCGCGCTCGAGGAAAAGGCGGACGGGGCGCTGTCCAACTGGCGCATGGATCCCGCGATTGCCGGCGTTTCCAACTGCATGGGCGACATTGGGACCCACGCCCACAATCTCGCGCGCTACATCACGGGCCTCGAAATCGAGGAAATCTGCGCGGAGCTCTCGACGTTTGTTCCGGGGCGCCCGCTCGACGACGACGGCAACTGTCTGTTGCGCTTCGTCGGCGGCGCGCGGGGAATTCTGTTTGCCTCGCAGATTTCCCACGGCGACGAAAATAACCTCACCATCCGCGTCTACGGCACGAAGGGCGCGCTGGAGTGGCATCAGGAGGATCCCAACGAACTTGTGTTCAAGCGCGCCGATGCGCCGCCCGTCACCTCCCGCCGCGGCAACAATTATCTTTCCGCCGCCGCGCAGGACGCGACCCGCACGCCCTTCGCCCACCCCGAGGGCTTCATTGAAGCGTTTGCCAATGTCTACCGCGCCGCGGCGACGGCGATCGCCGATGCGGTGATGGGGCGCAAACCGCCGAAGGCGGGCTACGATTTTCCCACGGTCGAGGACGGCATCGCAGGCATGGCGTTCATCGAGACGGTCGTGAAGAGCAGCAAACGCGGGGCGAAGTGGGTGAAGTTCCCGAAGGGATGAGGCGGACACATGCTTGCATTGCCTGAGGGAGGGCGGAGCGGCCCGCCGTTTCGACAAGCTCAAGACCCTGAGCCGGTCGAAGGGCTCCGCCGCGAGGGCTACCGCATGTTCACGGCGCACCGGGCCCATCCGATCCAGTCGGCCGATGATTTCGCGCTTGGAGGCCGGCGGGGATGTGCATAGGTAATCGCAGTTTTCTTCATGAAATTTCCGCTCTGGCTGCGTGCCGGCATTTGGATTTTGGTCGTCGCCCTGGGCGTGACGGCCCTCGGCGTGCTCGCGTTGTCCCGGGGTGAGCCGGTCAACGCCCTTTGGATGGTCATTGCGGCGGTCTGCGTGTTTGCCGTCAGCTACCGGTTTCACTCGGCGTGGTTGATGGCCAAGGTGCTGACGCTCGATGAACTGCGCGCGACGCCGGCCGAGGTCCGCGAGGACGGCAAGGATTATGTGCCGACGAACAAATGGGTGGTCTTCGGGCATCACTTTGCCGCCATCGCCGGCCCGGGGCCGCTGGTCGGCCCGGTGCTCGCCGCGCAATTCGGCTATCTGCCCGGTCTGCTGTGGATGCTGGTGGGGGCGACCCTCGGCGGCGCCGTGCACGATTCCGTGATTCTTTTTTGTTCGACGCGCCGGGGTGGAAAATCCCTCGGCCGGATGGTGCGCGACGAGGTCGGGTCGTTTGCCGGGGGCGTGGCGCTGGTGAGCATTGTCGCCATCATGGTCATTCTGCTGGCCGTGCTCGCGCTGGTGGTGGTGAAGGCCCTGGCGGAGAGTCCGTGGGGTCTGTTCACCATTGCGGCCACCATGCCCATCGCCGTCGCGATGGGGCTGGGGATGAAGGCGGTCGGCCCGCACGGGCGCGGGCTCGCGATCGTCAGCGGGCTGGGGGTGGTTGCGCTGCTGGCCGCGGTCTGGGGCGGGCAATTCCTCGAGGGCTCCGGTCTGGAGAGCATTCTCACGCTCAAAGGGACGTCGCTGGCGTGGTGGCTGATGGGCTACGGGTTGCTGGCCTCGATTTTGCCGGTGTGGCTGCTGCTCGCGCCGCGCGACTACCTGAGCACGTTCATGAAGATCGGGACGATGGCGGCGATGGGGATCGCGGTGATTGTGCTCGCGCCGCAATTGAAGATGCCGGCGGTGACCCGGTTCATCGACGGCAGCGGGCCGGTGTTTGCCGGGCCGGTGTTTCCCTTCTGTTTCATCACGATCGCGTGCGCCGCGATCTCGGGCTTTCACTCGCTGATCGCGAGCGGCACGACACCGAAGCTGCTTACGCGCGAGTCGCACATCCGGATGGTGGGCTACGGCGCGATGGTCACGGAAATGTGCGTCGGCATCATGGCCCTCATCGCCGCCTGCGCGATGGAGCCGGGCCAGTATTTCGCCATCAATATGACCGGCACGGCCGAGGCCGTGACGGCCAAGATCACGGCGCTGGGTTTTCCGGTGACGGCGGCGCAGATGGCCGATCTCGCCGCGAGCGTGGGAGAAAAGACAATGGTCGGCCGCACGGGCGGCGCACCCACCTTCGCGGTCGGCATGGCGCACATGTTTGCGGGCGTCATGGGCAGCCGGGCGGCCCTCGCGCTCTGGTATCATTTCGCGATCATGTTCGAGGCGCTGTTTATTCTGACGACCCTCGATGCCGGCACCCGGGTGGGCCGGTTTCTCATGCAGGATTTGCTCGGCACGGTTTGGGCGCCCCTGGGCAACACGCGTTCGTTTGCAGCGGGCACGCTGGCCACGACGCTGTTTGTCGCGCTGTGGGGCTGGTTCCTTTATCAAGGGGTGATCGATCCGCTCGGTGGCATCAATTCCCTCTGGCCGATTTTCGGCATCGCCAACCAGTTGCTGGCGGTCCTGGCGCTGGCGCTCGGCACGACCGTGCTGATCAAGATGGGCCGGGTGCGCTATCTCTGGGTCACCCTGCTGCCGCTGGGCTGGCTGCTGGCGGTGACCATGACCGCCGGAATCATGAAGATCTTCAGTCCCGCGCCCCTGGGTTTTCTCGCCCTGGCCCGCGGCCTCGAGACGAAGATCGCGGCCGGGGGCACCGCGCCGGAGCTGGCGCAGTGGGGCGCCCAACTGTTCAACCAACGCGTGGACGCGGTCGTCACCGGCGTGTTTCTCCTGTTGGTGGTCACGGTGGTTGGCGCCTGTGCCCGGGTCTGGGTCCAGCTGCTCGGGGGGAAACGGGCGGCCGATTTGCAGGAAGAACCCTACGTGTCGCGGCCGCGCCCGGCTTCTGCCCAGTGATGCGCATCGCCGTTATCGCCGACACGCACGACCGGTATCCGCCGAGTCTTCCCGCGCGGCTCCAGGGGGCGGATGAGATCTGGCATCTCGGGGATGTCTGCGCGCCGGAGATCCTCATGGGATTCGAGGCCTTGGGCAAACCGCTCTTCGTCGTGCTCGGCAACAATGAGACCCACGATCTCTGGCCGCTGCAGTTGCAGTTGGAGCGCGTCGGCCAGAAATTCTTTCTGACGCATATCCCGCCGGGGCGGGTACCGCCGGGCACCCAGATCGTGCTGCACGGCCACACCCACGTCCCGCGCGACGAGACCGATGCAGCCGGGGTGCGTTGGTTGAATCCCGGTTGCATCACCCGGCCCAATCGGGGCGCACGTTCAAGTTTTGCGTGGCTGTTGTTGGAGCCCGGCCGGCCGCTGGTCTGGCGGCTGGAACTGCTTTGAGCGGGATCATGCAGTTGGGTGGGCGTCGGTTTCCAGACCGACGCTGGTCGGCGGTGCGCCTTACCTTTCAGACTACCTGTCAGCCTGATGAGCGAAGCCTCCCTGGTTCCCGGAATTTTTTACCACGGATCGCACGGATGGGATCGGGATAGAGGCCAAGGCGAAGGGAATAGAAAAACGAAAGTGAGCTGGAGAAAGACGGCGGAGTTAAACCGCGAAGCCCACGAAGGAACGCGAAAGGGAATCGATCCTCCAGCCCGATCCGGGCGGGGTAGGGCGGAGCGGCCCGCTCCGCCGCGGCTGGGACATCGACGACCACCTGGTCGGAGGATTGCTTAGCCACCGGCGCGCCGCGCCGGTGGGGTGGGCGTCGGTTTCCAGACCGACGCTCGTCGCCAATGTGCCCTGTCGTTCGCAGCTGCGAACCCGGGGCCAGTCGCGCAGCCTCCGCTGCGGCTGGGACATCGACGAC
>CAZAOI010000121.1:0-9978 GCA_964486705.1 uncultured Oleiharenicola sp.
AGGCCGGCCCGCAGCGGGGCAGCTGCCGCGGGTGATCGCCGCCGTGGTGGCGGACGACCTGGCCGCGGCGGACGACTGCTGGCGCGGCATTGACGCCGCCTTCGCGCACCAGCGGGACGACGGCGGCTTCGACGCCGAGATCCGGCCGGACGGCACCAGCGCCCGGTCGCCCGCCTTGGCCGTCCAGACGGCGTATTTCTTTCTACAGGAACTGGGCCGGGCCATTTTGGTGATCCGCGAGTCGCCGCACGAGGCGCACTTTCGCACCCGGATCACCGCGCTCGAACCGAGGATCCGTCGCGCCGTCGGCTTCATCACGGCTGGCTACGATACCATCATCGCGCACAGCAGCGGCGCCGTGAACCGGATCATCATCGCCGCGAAGGCCTTTGGCACCTGCGGCCTCGTGCTCGGCGACGACTCACTCGTGGCCATTTCCCGCCGGCTCATCGCGCACGCCCTGACGCTGCGGGACGCCGGGGGGATTTTCCTGGAGAAGGGCGGCCGTGATTCCAGCTACAATGTCGTCTCCATCCTCTTTGGCCAGGTGCTTGCCTTCCATGTGCCGCTGCCCGAGTTCGAGGCGGCGCTGCCCGCCGCAGTGGCGTGGCAGCTCACCCGCATCCTTCCCAGCGGCGAGGTGGAGGTGACCGGCAACACGCGCACGGGTGTCGGCAAGGAGTTCAACTACACGGGCGAACCGAAGAATGTTAACTACCACGAGGTCGTGCTCGCACTGACCTGCTACGGGCTGGCGCACCAGGACAGGGCCGCGCTGGAGGCCGCCGAACGCGTCTTTGCCTTCACGCGGCGAGCCAAGACCGGTTAGCTCTGGCCGGTCTGTTGTAACGCTTGCACGCTTCCAGGGCTGACTCACCGGCCCGAACCACTACCAAGAGGGGTCAGCTGCTTCCCTGCCGGTTAATTTTCCCTATGCACCACCCTGTCACCCGCCGCCGCTGGTTCAAAACCGCTGCCCTCGCGATCCTCGTCGCCGGCTTGCTGCCTCGCCTGGGGGCCGCGATGCCGCCCGAGTTTGCCGATTGGCCGGCGGGAGCATCGCCGGAGGAAATCGGGCGCCGCGTCGCCGAAAATTTTGTGATCCGACCCTTCGTCTGGCAGACGGACCCCGCTTCCCGGCAGGTCGTCATCTACCGCGAGGTGTGCGCCTGGTACGGAGCCTTGGGTTATGCCGAACTGGCGGGGAATCAGGCCCTCCGGCAGCGGCTCGTCGCCAAGTACGATATTTTGCTCACGACGGAGGGGGCCGCCAAGATCTCCCCGCGGGACCATGTGGACGACCGCGTGTTCGGGGCCGTGCCGCTCGAGATCTACCGCCAGACGAAGGACCCGAAGTTTCTCCCGGCCGGCCTGCAGCTGGCCGACGCGCAATGGGCCTCGCCCACGCCGGATGGCATCACGCATGAGGCCCGCTACTGGATTGACGACATGTACATGAGCCCGTTGCTGCAGCTGCAGGCGTGGCGCGCGACCGGGGAGGTGAAGTATCTCGACCGGTCCGCGCTGATGATGGTCGCCTACCTCGACAAGCTGCAGCAGCCCAACGGGCTTTTCTTTCACGCCGCGGACTCGCCTTTCTTTTGGGGCCGGGGCAACGGCTGGGTCGCCGCCGGCATGGCCGAGTTGCTGCGCGAACTGCCGACGCCACATCCGCAGCGGCCGGCCGTCCTCGCCGGTTACCGGAAGATGATGGCCGCGCTGCTGGCCCACCAGGGGGCCGACGGCATGTGGCGCCAGTTGATCGACAAGCCGGAATCGTGGGCGGAAAGCTCCTGCACCGGCATGTTTACCTTTGCCTTCGTCACGGGCGTGAAAAACGGCTGGCTCGAACCGGCAGCCTATGCGCCCGCCGCCCGCCGGGCCTGGCTGGCGCTCATCGGCTACCTCGACGCGGCGGCCAATGTCAGGGAAGTCTGCATCGGCACCAACAAGGCCCGGATGGTGACCGGCAGCGACGACCTGAAGATCCAATACGATTTCTACCTGGCGCGCCCGCGCCGCGCCGGGGATTTCCACGGCCAGGCACCGCTCCTGTGGACCGCTGCCGCCTTCCTGCGCTGACCTTTCGATTTTCCCTCCCCATGAAACACCCTGTCACCCGCCGCCAATTTCTTCAAACCGCTTCGGTGGCGGCCCTCGCCACCGGCTTATTTCCCCGCCGGCTTGCGGCTGCCACCGGCCCGGCCCGCTTCAAGAATCTTGTCACTGGCGGCCGCAAGCTGCGCGTCGCCTGCATCGGCGTCGGGGGCAAGGGTTACTCCGACTCGATGGCCTGCCTCGGCGAGGAGATCGTCGCGCTGTGCGATGTGGATTTCTCCCGCGGCCTTCGTTCCTTTTCCGAGCTGCCGCTGGTTCCCCGTTACCGGGACTTTCGCCAGATGCTGACGGAGCTGGGTGATCGCATCGATGCGGTCACGGTTTCCACCCCCGACCACATGCATTTTCCCGCGGCGCTGATGGCGATCGAGTTGGGCAAGCACGTCTATGTGCAGAAGCCGTTGACGCACACGATCGAGGAGGCGCGCCAGCTCAAGGCTGCCGCCCGGCAGGCCGGCGTCGTCACCCAGATGGGCAACCAGGGCCACGCCAACGAGGGCACCCGCCTGACCAAGGAGTGGCTCGATGCCGGCGTGATCGGCCCGGTGCGCGAGGTCCACCTCTGGACCAACCGGCCGATCTGGCCCCAGGGCGTGCCGCTGCCGGCGGCGCAGGACGTGCCCGCCACCCTCGACTGGAACCTCTGGCAGGGCGCCGCCCCGGTCCGCGGCTACAGCGGCGACCTGATGCCCTTCAAGTGGCGCGGGTTTTGGGATTACGGCTGCGGTGCCCTTGGCGACATGGGCTGCCATGTCATGGACGCCGCCTTCTGGGCGCTCGACCTCCGCGGCGACGTCGTCGTGACCGCGGAGTCGGAGGGTGGCACCGATGTCAGCGCGCCCACCTCGTCAATTGTGACCTACCAGTTTCCGCAGCGCGGCAACCGGGCCCCGGTCAAGGTGGTCTGGTACGACGGCAAGAATCGTCCGCCGGTGCCGAAGGAACTCGGAGTGGACAGCAAGCTGCCCGCCGAGGGCGGCTCCCTCTATTACGGCGACAAGGGCATCCTCCTGAATGCCGACACCTACAACGCCTCCCCGCGACTGCTGCCCGAGGAGCGCATGAAGGCCTTCACCGACCGGCCGAAGCGCACCATCCCCCGCGTGCCCAAGTCGAATCCGCATCTGGAATGGATCGCCGCCTGCAAAGGCGAGGGTCCGGCGCCCGGCTCCAACTTCGTCGACCACGCCGTCGACCTCACCGAGTTCTGCCTCTTGGGCAACGTGGCCATCCGCAGCGGCCAGCCCATCGAGTGGGACGCCGCGCGCATGACGTGCAGCAATCTGCCCGCGGCCGACCGCTTCGTGCGCAAAGCCTACCGCGTCTATTAATCCCGGCCCGCAACGATTTTTCCCATGAAACCTTTTTTCTCCCTCTGCCTCATCACCGTCGCTTGCCTGCTGACCAGCGCCTGTTCCTCCGTCAGCCCGGCCACCGCGACCGATCTCGGCGATCCCAAAACCCGGCCGGCCGCCCCCGCCGGTTTCAGCAACGATGTGCATGCCGTCTTCGCCGCCGGGCGCGGCCAGGATTCCGCCCGCTGGCCCGCCCCGCAGCCGCTTTTCGCCCACGACCTGAGCAACGCCGAGATGCGGCCCGGCACCTGGGCGTTTAACGCGGAGGGCGTGCTCGCCCCGACCCGGCCGACCAGCGCCCCCAAGGGGACCGGCGATCTTTGGACCCGGGAGAGCTACGGCGACTTCGTGGTCTCCCTCGAGTTTCGCACGGCGGAAACATCCAACAGCGGCGTCTTCCTCCGCTGCACCGACACCGTCAAGTGGCTGCAGAACTCCCTCGAGATCCAGATCCTCCAGGGCGATCAGGACAAACCCGTGCATCTGGTCGGCGCCGTCTTCGATGTCGCCGCGCCCGCGCGGCAGGTGCCCATCACGCCCGGCGAATGGTATCGCTACGTCATCACGGCCAAGGGCAGCATCATCACGGTCATGCTCAACGGCGAGCAGGTGAACAAGGTCAACCTCGACCAGTGGACGGAAGCCGGCCTCAACCCGGACGGCGCGCCCAACAAGTTCAAGACGGCCTACAAGGACATGCCCCGGGCCGGTCGGATCGGCCTCCAGGATCACGGCGGGACCATCGCGTTCCGCCACCTGTTCGTCGAGCGGCTCTGATTGGCGGTCCAGGAAGCTTGTCCCGTGACCCTGCGGCCAAAATACCGATCACAATTTGACGGTTTGCATTTTATGAAAGCCACTTCCTCCCTTCTGATCTCTCTCCTGCTGGCAGGAGGCCTGAACCTAGTGGGGGAGACGCTTCCGCTGAGTGCGATCGGCGACCTGCGAGAAACGGACTATGAATTCGCGCGGCCCCGTCCCGTTAAAGCCGACGGGGCGGCCAGCCAGCGAATGCAGATCGCCGGGCAGAGCCATACTTGGGGTGTCCAGACTCAGCTGGAGACAACCATCGGGATTGCGGTCAACGGCGCCACGCGCTTCACGGCTCTGGCTGGAGTGGACGAGGCGACCCTAACCGACGATGCCGTGATTTTCGAGGTGTTGGCCGACGGCGAGACCCTGTGGCACAGCGGCGCGCTGCGCCAGGGGCAGCGGGCGGTTCCGGTTACGATCGACCTGCGCGGCAAACGGGAATTGCGGTTGCGCACTCGCGATGTCGGCCGGGCGCTCTCACAGGCCTTCGCCGACTGGGCGGAGGCGCAGTTTGAATATGAAGGGACCGCGCCCCATTTGATCTCGATTCCGGTTGTGACCGAACCGGCCTACATCCTGACCCCCAAACCTGGCCCGGCTCCACGGATCAACAGCCCTCGCGTGTTCGGCGTGCGGCCGGGGCATCCCTTCCTTTTCACGGTGGCGGTCACCGGGGACCGGCCCATGCAGTTCACCGCAGAGGGCCTGCCAGCCGGACTGGCCTTGGATGCCGGCACCGGTCGGATCACCGGCGGTGTGGAGAAACCCGGCACGCATCTCGTCACCCTGCGCGTGGCCAACGAGCACGGATCGGCGGAACAGAAGCTGCGCATCGAGGTGGGCGAACGCATTGCGCTCACGCCGGCCTTGGGCTGGAACAGCTGGAACTGCTGGGCCGCCGCGGTGGATCAGGACAAGATTTTGCGGTCCGCCCGGGCGATGGTGGCCAGCGGCCTGGTCAATCACGGCTGGAGCTACATCAACATCGACGACGCCTGGCAGGGCACCCGGGGCGGGCCGTTCAACGCGATCCAGTCGAATGCGAAGTTCCCCGACATGCACGCGCTCAGCGAGGCGGTACACGGGCTCGGCTTGAAACTGGGCATCTATTCGACGCCCTGGATCACCTCGTATGCGCGCTACAACGGCGGTAGCGCGGACCACCCCGCGGGGGCTTGGACACCGCCACCCGCCGGGCCGGGCGACCGCCCGGCCTTGGGCCGCATCCACGGCCGCCATTCGTTCGCCGCCAACGACGCAAAGCAGTGGGCGGCCTGGGGGATCGATTATCTGAAGTATGACTGGAGCCCGAACGAGATTCCGGAAACCGCCGAGATGGCCAGTGCCCTGCGGATCTCGGGCCGCGACATCGTCTACAGCCTCTCGAATTCCGCGCCGATCCGGAATGCCGGCCAGCTGTCCCACCTGGCCAATTCCTGGCGCACCACCGGAGACATCTACGACACGTGGGGCAACCTCGTGCGCATCGGGTTTACGCAGGACAAATGGCGGCCGTTCAGCGGCCCGGGCCATTGGAATGACCCCGACATGCTGGTGGTCGGTCATGTTGGCTGGGGGCCAAAACTGCATCCGACGCGCCTGACCCCGGACGAGCAATACACCCATATCACGCTCTGGTGCCTGCTGAGTGCGCCGCTGCTCATCGGCTGCGATCTCGAGAAACTCGACGAATTCACCCTGAACCTGCTCACCAACGACGAGGTGCTTGAGGTCAACCAGGATCCCCTGGGCGAGCAGGCGGCGCAGGTCGTCAATGACGGCCGCCGTCAGGTTTGGGCGAAACGGATGGAGGATGGCTCGCGCGCGATCGGGTTGTTCAACCTCTCCGACACGCCCGACACGGTCGCCATCACGTGGGCCCGGCTCGGGCTCGAAGGCCCGCAGCGCGTCCGCGATCTCTGGCGCCAGCAGGACCTCGGGATCAAGCCGGAAGGCCTGGAGCGCGAGATTCCCCGTCACGGCACAGTGATGATCCGGGTGTGGCCGGCGGGGAAATCCTGAGCCCGCGCCTGGATCCGACCTGCCACGGGCCTGCTCCGGGCGGTCACCAATCCTACGCTACGGAAACCCTATGAAGCTTTTCATCCCGCTGTGGTTCGTGCTCGGCGCTGCGGTGCTGCTGGCCCAGCCCGCCACGA
This sequence comes from uncultured Oleiharenicola sp., assembly GCA_964486705.1. Classification (GTDB taxonomy): domain Bacteria; phylum Verrucomicrobiota; class Verrucomicrobiia; order Opitutales; family Opitutaceae; genus Lacunisphaera. Next base: position 6,446 of record CAZAOI010000121.1, read on the forward strand.
AGAATGTCATCCTCGTCACCATCGACGGCCTCCGCTGGCAGGAGGTTTTTGGCGGGATGGACGAGGGGTTGCTCGACAAGGAACACGGCGGAGTGAGCGAGAATGTGGCTGCGGAACTGCGCGGAGCCTACGGGGCGCGCACGGCCGAAGCGCGCCGGCAGAAACTCATGCCCTTCCTCTGGTGCACGGTCGTGGCGCAGGGGCAGCTCTTCGGCAACCGTGACCTCCGGAGCCCGGTCAGCGTGCTCAACGAGTCGCGGGTTTCCTATCCCGGCTACAACGAGCTGCTCACTGGTCGCCCCGATCCGCTCATCGTCAACAACACCCCGCGGCCTAATCCCAACGTCAACGTGCTGGAGTGGCTGCATGGCCGGCCGGGCTTCGCCGGACGAGTCGGAGCTGCGGCTGCGTGGAACGTCTTCGGGCCGATTCTCAATGTGGAGCGCAACGGACTGCCGCTGTTCGTGACCCTGCAGGTGTCGGATCCGGGCCGCGTGTCGCCTCGGATCGCCGAAATCGAACGGTGGATGCAGGACATCCCGCCCATCACGAACACGGAGAGCTACGACGTTTTTGCCTACGAGGCGGCGCTCGACATGATCGCCCGGCAGCAGCCGCGGGTTTTCCTGCTCGCGCTCGGCGAGCCTGACGAGTGGGCCCACGCGCGCCGTTATGACCGCTACCTTGAATCCATCCGCCGCTGCGACCGTTTCATCCGCCAGCTCTGGGAGTTCCTGCAGGCCCGGCCCGAATACCGCGGTTCGACGACCCTGCTGATCACGCCCGACCACGGCCGCGGCGTGCAGGGCACCGACTGGACCGGCCACAACAAAAACATCCCCGGATCCGAACAGACGTGGCTGATCGCACTGGGTCCGGACACCCGCGCTCTCGGAGAGCGCCATGACACCGCGCCCGTGTACCAGGCCCAGGTCGCCGCGACCGTGGCCGCCCTGCTCGGCGAGGATTACCGGGCGGCGTTTCCTGGGACCGCCGAGCCGGTGTTCGAACTATTGCCCGCACCCTTCCATCCCGGGGACGACCGCTTGCCCCTCGCGCGCTGATGGCTCCGCAGCCGGGTCGTGGTGGGTTTCACCAGAAGAAGAGGCTTGGGGGTTAGCGGGCGGTCAGGTCACGGATCTTGATGTTGCGGAAGGACACCTGGTTGCCGTGATCCTGCAGCAGGATGTGCCCGTCGCGCCAGGTGCCAAAGCCCGGGATATTTTTGTATTTGCTACGGGCGATCACGTCAGGGAACACAGGACGGTCGCGATCATAGGCCACGACCTGCCTGCCGTTGAGCCAGTGTTCAACGTGATTGCCGGTCACCATGATCCGGGCGGTGTTCCACTCGCCGATCGCGTGGGGTGCCTTGTCGCTCGCGGCGTTCAGCAGATCGTAGACGGAACCGAGGGTGCGATTGCCGTCGCGTCCGAGTTTGGCGTCGGGGTGACGGGCGGCATCCAGGCGCTGGAATTCCAGGCCGCTCGCCGATCCCACTGCCGCCTGCTTCCCGGTGCCGCTGATCGGTGCGAGCGCCGGCTGGACAAAATACTTGATGCCGCTGTTGGCGGCTTCGGTGAGGCGAAAGTCCACCGACAGTTCAAACTGCGCATAACGATCCAAGGTGATGATGTCGCCCCGGCGGCGGATTCCGCGCCGATGCCCTTGCTGACGGAGAGAACCCCGCTTTCGATCTTCCAGCCTTTGGCGGGAAAGTGGTCGGCCTTGGCGCTGCGCCAGCCCGCCGTGGTCTGTCCATTCCACAACAGCCGCCAGCCAGCGGTCAGCGTGTTCGCGGCGGCGGCCACCGGCGTGGCTTCGAGCTCGGTGATTTTCAGGTTTCGCCAGCGAACCTGCGTCCCGGCCTTGGTGGTATCCTGGCCGATGCCGTGGACTTGGAGAGCGATGAATCCCCGGGCGGTCATCGCGTCCGTGATATCGGCACAGGCGACACCGTTGAGCCAGGTCCGGAGCGAGGGGCCCCGGGCCTCGACGCGGATGTGGTTCCAGTCGTTCTGGCGGAAGAGTGAGCGGCCTTGCGCTGTGAAGGCGGTGGGGTCGCCACCGTTCAGCCCGGGATAAAGCCAGCCGCGGCGGGCTTCATCGTAAAGGCCGGCGCTCCACCAGCGGTCCTTGGTCGGGTCCGGATCGATTTCGATCTGGTCGCCGTGGACCCGGCCTGCGGCGACGGTGATGGTCTTGCCCTGCCACTCGAGGGTGGTGGGGTGTCGCGACATTCGCTGCGGATCTGCACGCCGGAGTTCAGTCTGGCGTCCGCCTTGAACTCAAATTCGAGCCCGAAATCACCGCAGGTCTTCTCGGTGCAGAGAAAGGTGTTTGGGGTGCTTGGCAGCGAGGTGCCGACGATATCGCGGCCTTCGATGGTGTAGGTGGCCTTGCCGCCACGCTGGACCCAGCCGGTCAGGTCGCGGCCGTTAAAGAGATCAGTGGTCGCGGCTTCGGCCAAGGAAGCGAGGGCGAGGCAACCGGTGCCGAGCAGAAACAGTATTTTGGCACTCCTGGAATAGGAGGCATGGAAAAAGAGAATCGGGCGGAGGTCTAGCGGGTTTCCCCGTTTGTGCGGATCAATTCAGGGTTGGGCCCGGTTGCTGAGCCGGATCGGCGCGCCTTGGCCCAGGCGCAAGGTTGCGCCATTGGCACCCAGTTCGATGCGGTCGACGCGTTGGCCATCGCTGATTTCAAGCACAGGCTGGCCGGCGCTCCCGAGGTCCCGGATCGTCAGCGCAGGTGCGTTCGGTCTGGTCGGATGCAGGACGACAAGAAAATCCCGGCCTGGACGGTTTGGAATCCCGAAGTAATCCTGGTACTGGAAGGGGTGGGGATCGCGCTGCTTTTGGTTTTCCTTCCAGTCGCTGTATTTCCCTTTTTCCGTGCCCGGTACAAGCGGAGTCTGTGGCCACACGACCTGCACGTCCAAGGCCGCTTCCCAAGGTGTGATGCATCGTACCATGTGCTCCGACCAGGTGAATTTAGTCGCCGGGGTGTGTAGCATCCAGGCGGCAGGCTCATCCGCGCTGATCTGGTCCCAGATGACGAAATAGCCGGGCTTAACAAAGAGCACATGACGGATGAAACGGGTAACGCCCGCCGCCGCCGAGGCATCGCTGACGGAATAGTCGGCCTCGGGTCTCGTGACCCAGGACAGGATCCGGCCGTCCTTGCGTTCCTGCGAGCGTCCGCCGAAAACCACGGTGTTGTGGGCCACGGCCTTGTCATGCCAGGCCTTGTGGCGTGGGTCGCTGTAGGCGCCGGAGCCGGAATCAAGCGCCAGCGGGGCGTTGAAGGCGTAGAGGTTGAAGGCATTCCAGTCGGCGTTGTCGTGGCTGGTGGAGCGGGTGGAGTTGCCGCAGCGCAGGAGAAACCAGATTTCGTCGGGCGTATCGAATCCGCTCCGCATCACGACATAGCCCTTGCCCGGGCTGACATCGCTGCCCAGCACCGGTGGTTCCGCGGCCAGCGTCGGATCGATGAGGGCACGCGCCCACTCCACGCTGTCCCCGTCGAAAGGG
>CAZAOI010000122.1:0-9977 GCA_964486705.1 uncultured Oleiharenicola sp.
ACCCACCGGCGACAGGCGTCGATGGGGACATCGACGCCCACCCACCTGCATCGATACGGATTAGATTGATCACAGAAATACATTCACCCGGCGGGTGAATCCGCACTTGAGCGCATGGGATTGTTCTTTCCTCTATGTTCTCCGCGACCTCCGCGTTTTAACTGCGGTTTCTACGTTCATTCGAGAATACGTTTCTGCTGCATGATCCCGGATCGGCTCAGCGCGTTGGGGGCAACGCGCTCCACCAGTGTTTGGCGATTGCGCGAGTTTCGCTAGTTAAACGGCAGTGGGCCCAAGGTCGGGTTTCACCTTTTGCTTCTGGTGACAAGCGTCGACGGGGACTCCGACGCCCGCCAACTTTCTGATCCCGGCTTAGCTGCGACCGTCGACCGTTACTTGTTTGACTGCTTCCTCGGACCGCAAGGCCTGCTCGTAGCAGGCCAACGCTTCTTCGAAGCGCTGCTGGCGGTTGCAGACGCCGCCCTTATAGAGATACGCGAGCGTCATGTCCCGGTCCACCTCGATTGCCCGATCGTAATAGCGGAGGGCTTCGAGATCCAGCTGCAGGCGTTCCAGCGCCACGCCCTTCTTGAGCAGGGCCTCGGGATGATTCGGTTTCAGCGCCAGGATCTCGTCGTAACACGCCGCCGCTTCCCGGGGCTTGCTGTGGTTGAGCAGCAACCGGCCCTTGGTCAGGAGGGTGTCAACTCGCGCCATGTTCTCGGCGAGCGCGGAAGGGCGGCGCGACGCGTCGGCTGGCTTCGGCGATTCGGCGGTGGCGACGGCGCTCGGTTGGGCCGTGTGTTCGAGTTCGAAAATACGCTGTTCCATGCGCTCGATCACCGCCAGCATGCGCTGGTTGGAATGTCCGACCGCCAATCCGGACGGGCCCCCGGCCTCAGCGGCCAGCAAACCCGGCGCGGTCGGCGCGGCCCATTGCGACGGCGGGGTTAGGACTTCCGTGATCCGGTTCATGGCCCGCCACTGGAAGAGCGCCGTAAAGAGAATCGCCAACAGACCGGTGCCGCCGAAAGCCGCCGCGATCCAAAGGACGGCCCGGTTGGCTTGCTGCGCCTCCCGTTGCTGGCGCTCGATTTCGGAGTTCGCCCGCAGCGCCTCGGCCTGCTGGCGTTCGCGCTCAGCCGTCATCGCCGACTTGATCGCGTCAAGTTTCTCCGCGATGCCTGCGGCTTGGGCGCGGTTGGTGGCTTCGGTCTCCACCCGGCTGTTCACGATCGCCAGTTCGGCGGCGTGCAGTTGCTCGCGCACCCGCAAATAGGACTTTAACAGCTCAACCTGGCTAAATTCACCGGGACCGGCGGGCTTGGTTGAATGGTCTTCCACCGGCGCCGGCGTCGCTGGCTGATTGGGATCCTGCGCCCGCAGTCCGGCGATCCCGGCACCAAGGAGGAGCAGGCCGACCCAAAGGGGAGCTAAGCGGGTGGGAATGTGAAAATTGCGCATGGCGGCCTGAAACAACAGGGTCAAATTGCTGCCAGACGATGTCAAGGGATCGACACGATGGGCGGAGCCGCATGGGGGCCGACCTCGGTGGTTGTGAGGAGCCAGGCGATGAAGGGAGCGGAGCCGTACTCGTCCGCCCCGATGGCTTTTTTCTCCGGCCGCGCCTGGCCCTCCAGATCGGATGCGACCGCGGGGAAATCGCCACCGGCCGCCCCGATCGCCGGACTGCCCTCGGCCAGCCGTTTGACGCCATCGGATCCCGTGGTGAGCAACGGATCCGCCGTGGTGGAGGTTTCGGTCGGAAAGTCGCCAACGCTCGCAATGTTCCAGATCAAATTTCCGCTCCAGATCGCGCCGACGTTCGGGCCCTCGATCTTCGCCGCCGAGCTCCCTCCCTGGAGCAGGTTGTTCGCAAAGACGGTGTTGGTGGCGCCGAGCGCGCCCGAACCCCGGCGGCTCATTTGATAGTGCGTGCGATTGTCGACGAAGGTGTTGAACACAATGACGCAATCGTCGGGGCGGTCGTGGATGGAACCGCCGGGGCCGTCCGCATTCGCGACGTCCCCATTGCCCAGGTTGACGCCCATGTAATTTCCCTCAAAATAATTGCTCCAGATTAGGTGCCGATCGCCGAAAATCCGAAGGCCTTCCGTGTTGCGCAGGATATTTCCGTAGACGACGCAGTCGTTGCCCTGGCGCAACGTGAGTTGCGCCGTGGGACTATCGAGCAGCGTGTTGTACCGGTAGGTGTTTCCGCTCGAGCGGTTCGAAATCAGATCGTTCTCCCCGCGGCACCCGGTGAAGAGATTGAACTCCACGAGGCCGGAGCCGGTGGAGGCACTCAGGGCGGTGAGGCCGTAGCGAATCATCTCGGAGTTGCTCCCGCCGGAGGTGGTTAAGTCGTGGAAATAATTGTGGTGGATCCAGAGTCGCCGCGCCACCTGGCTGCCCACGCCGCCCACGGCGATCATGCTGCCCGCGCCCGGTTTTTCACCGAATTCGTTGTAGTCGACTTGCGCGTCGTCCCCGTTCACGGAAAGATAAGGGCCGGCGCCCGGGCAGCGAAACGTATTGCGCGTGAAACGGACGAAGCTTGTGCCCACGGCGATGGTGTTCTTGCCGGAAACGTGGGTGAAATTAAACCCGGAAACGATCACGTGTTCCGCTGGCTCGACGAGGTTGAAGCCGCCCACACCGGTGAGTTCGACGCCACCGATGCTTTCGGCCGCGATGGTGACCGGCTGTTCAGCGGTGCCGACGCAGCGGACCGTGATCATGGCTTCAGTCGTATAGACGCCATTTTTCAGGATGATGGTGTCGCCGGGTGCGGCGGAAAACACCGCCGACTTGAGCGCCGCGATCGAATCGACGGGCACGATCGCCGCCAAACCCGCCTGGGCTGCGACGGCAAAGGCAGAGAAAACGAGAAGACTTTTGCGCATGGGGAAAATCGACGCGGAGGAGAAACGACTGCTCTTAGCTCGGCAAGAGTGGCAGGGCAGGGTTACCAGTGGGGATGAGTCGGATGGATGAAACCGCGGCGCGCCTAAGCCACGACCTTGTCCTTCGCGGTCGCCGGATTGGAGGGCGGAGCGGGAAATGGCGGAAGGGAGCTTTCCAGATCAATGATCCGCTGCTCGATGCGGCTGATCGCCGACAGCATGCGCTGGTTGGATTGCGTCACGGCCGGGCCGGACGAAAGATCCGTTCCGGAAACCAGCAATTCGGCTTGGGCGGGAGCGGGCAGGAGCGGCAAGCGGTCGCCGATCTCCGTCAGATGAGTCATCGTCCGCCGCTGGAAGCGGATGGAAAACAGAATCGCCAGCAAGCCGACAACGCCAAACACGGTCGCGATCCCCACGACCGTGTGATGGGACTCTTGCATCTCCGCCTGCTGTTGGGCCCGCACGTAGTCGGCGCGATCGGTCACCGCCTGCTGCCGCTTTTGCTCCGCCGTCATTTGCGTTCGGATGGTATCAAATTTTTCCGCGAAGGCCGCGTTTTGCGCCACGGCGAGGGTTTCGGCATCGAGGCGGTTTTTCATGATCGCCAACTGTGTGAGGTGCAATTGCTCCTGCATGCGCTCGAAGGATTCCCGCAATTCGACCTGCGCGAGATCCGCGGGCCTGGCCGCGCTGGCAGTCGGGACGGCGGCGTTGGGCTGGCCGTGCAATCCCGCCTGCCCGAGGAGGAGGCAGATCACAACGGCGCAAAAAGCTCCGGATTTTTGACGCAAGGCGATGGTTTGCATGGCGATTTGAGGCCGCGAATTTCAAACCGGCGGCCCTTGATGTCAAGGTCGCTGGGGACCCCCGGGGCGCCGGTGGGTGCGGCGGAGGTTGGGCTCGCGGCGGGGGGCGAGTTGGCCGGCGGTCGCGGGCGATTTCTGGAGCCGGCCCGCCTCACTTCAGACACGCGGGACGCGGGCAGGGCCAGGAGTCAGGCGACGGGCGCAAGCGTTGGCCTGGCGATCAGATCTGTTGCATTCGCGCGTGATTTGCCGCCCGAATCGATTTGGCCAAGCGGAGCGAGGCCTGATCGCCCGCCCCTTCAAACTGCGTCAAGACGCTGAGAACATCGCTTACATCCCGATTTTGGCTCATCTTCAACTTGGCTTCCAATCGCGTGATCGGGATTTCAAAAGCGACAATCGCCTTGGCGTTGATCGCCAGGTAATCCCCTGGCATGGCTCGGGAATTGTAAGCGGAACCGGCGGGTTCGTATGCGGCCGTCGTGCGGTGGAGCAATTCGACCGCGGCCGTCTCGTCCGCGATGATCCGTGGTATTCCATACACATGCACCGCCTCGTAATTCCAGGTCGGCACGTGCGGCAAAGAACCCAGGGTCTGATACCATCGCGGGGAAATGTAGCCGTGCTCGCCCTGAAACAGCACCAGAACCTCGCCTGCTTGCTCGAATGACTTCCACTGCGGGTTGGCGCGGGCGACATGGGCGAACAGCGTTCCCTGCGGTCTTTCTTCCGAGGGCTCAGTGTAGAGAAACGGCAGGTGCGTTCCGATCATCCCATTGACGCTGGACGAAACCAGGATGCCAAAACTGTTCGCCCGGATAATCGTCACGGCCGCAGCCAGATCTTTGAGGTTAAAATAGGACGGAGAATACATGCGTTGAGCTGACTGGAGAAATCATGGGACCGCAATGCAAGCCCGCATTTTTTAGCACGTGCCCTGGCACCTTCGCGCGTTGCCGTCGATTCTAGCCACGCTCTGACCGGCGCAAACCAGGGTCAAAGCAAGCCTCGGTCGGGGGGCGAGCGTTCCTTTTTTCGTCCGGACGGGTGGCCCGGCGACTCGTGGGCTTTTTTTCGATTCGCGACAGAAAGCCGTCCGGATTGGCTCGCTAGCTGCTGGATGAAGAATCGATGAAACTGCCCGTTCCCCGCGATGCAGCCCCGCTGGCCAAGCCAATCTGTGTTGGTTTGACCTGCTGGTTGTGGGAGTGGGACCGGGGCCAGGCGATTCAGCGGTTGGCCCGGCGCGTGGGCGTGACGGTGCATTTGCAGCAGAAAATCAACGGATTGCATCGGGAGATTGTCGCGGAAGTTTCCGGACAGAACGTCGACCGGTTTATCGGGGAGTTTGTCCGGCACTGCTAACCCGGGCCCGGCCGTTGCGACCGGGCGAACACGTCGCTTCCGCAGGGGTGAGATGTTCAGGGGACCGCACCGCGTCGAAATTACCGGGCCGGCGCGGTGCGACAGTCACGCTCGGGGCGTGGGGGCCGCGGAACAGATGGCCACCAGGCCGCCGATGCCGTCGCAGACTTGCGCTGCGGGCGACATCCTGCAGCTTGGCGTTTGGGTCTTCCTGATCGGATCCGCCTACTCCTCGTTATGAAATTTTTTCTCTCGGTCGCGGTTTTGAGTCTGGTGCTCGCTGGTTGTCAGACGGCGCCGCAGCCCACTCCGACCGCGCCACCGACCGCCGTTTTGGCTCCCGTGGGGAGCGGGGATCCCTTCTGGCCGGCGGACGGGGTTTTTCAAGGAAAGGGTCGCACCTCTTCCTGGTCGGGGTTCCGCGCCAACAACGTCGCCCGCCGGACCCTTTTTGCCGAGCGGCAGGCACAGGATCAGGGCGGGATCGTGTTCGTGGGCGATTCCATCACCGAGGGCTGGCACACGCTCGCGTCGGATTTTGCGGGCTTGCCGCTCCCGGTCGTGAATCGCGGCATCGGCGGCGATACGACGCCCAACTTGCTCTACCGCTTGCCGGCTGACGTCCTGGCTCTCCACCCGCGGGCGCTGGTGGTTCTGATCGGCACCAATGATCTGGGCGAACACACGCCCCCGGCTGATATTGCCGATAATCTCCGCGTCTTTCACCAACGGGTTCGCGCCGCGTTTCCAAAAATTCCGATCGCGTGGTGTCTCGTGATGCCGCGCAAAGGGGACGATACCTACCCGGAAAGGATCCAGGAACTCAATGCCCTCATCAGGGAAATCGCGGCCGCCGATCCTGGCATCACCGTTTGCGACACCTTCACTCCACTGGCGCTTCCGGACGGCTCGTCGCAACCCGAGAGCTATTCCCCGGACCGTCTGCACTTGATCCCGGCGGGCTACGCGGTCTGGCGGAGTGTGCTGTTTCCGGTCCTGGCGGGGTGGGATTTCGGCGCCAACTAGCCGTGCCCGCCCGCCCCATGACCAACGCGACCTGTTCCGCGCCCAGCCGCATCGTCGACTGCGCCGACGCGATCCCGTGGATGAAAGCGCGCGGCCAGATCGCCGGCGCTTGTGCTGTGACATCGTTGCCGGATGTTTCCGAGGTTGGCCTCGCGCTGCCGGTGTGGCGGACGTGGTTTCTGGAGGCGGTGGACCTGGTCGTCGGGGCTGTCCCGGACGAAAGTGCGGCCGTTTTCTTTCAGTCGGACATCAAGCGTGATGGCGTCTGGATCGACAAGGGGGCGCTGGTGATCCGCGCAGCGGAGGACGCCGGCGCGCGGGTGCTCTTCCACAAGATCGTTTGTCGCCGTCCGCCGGGCCTGCTGACTTTGGGGCGTCCGGGATACACTCATTTGATTGCCGTTTCGCGGACGATGCAATGTCCGGACGTGCTGCCGCTGCCCGACATCATCACCGATGCCGGTCGGCAGCCGTGGGTGCGGGCCATGGGCATCCGGGCCGCCGCCCACGCGGTGCGCTTTGCGCGCGACCACGTGGGCGCGCGGGTGATATTCGACCCGTTTTGCGGCGTGGGCACGGTGCTCGCGGTGGCCAACGCCCTCGGCTTGGATGCCCTCGGTGTGGAGAAGGCAAAGAAACGCTGCGAGCAATCGCGCCTGCTGGCCGTCAAGCCGGGCGAACTCTGAGGCGGGATCATGCGGTTGAATGAGGTGGAGCGCGGCCTCCGGACGCGCTTTTCCTGGGGGAATTTCATTCGAGACGGGTTCGATCCTGCGAAGTTTGCTTCGGCTTGGATGGAAAATGGGGGGCGAGCTTGCTCGCGAAAGTGGGCCACCGAGTCGCGAGCGAGCTCGTTCCCACAAAATCAATGGGATTTGCCGCCAATGCTTCCGGCCTTGCCCTGAGGAGCTTTACTCTCCCGGCACAAGATTGCCGGGTTGCGCTTTGCTGATGGAGCGGTTGCCCTCGCGCATGATGCCGACGCGCCAGGGATCCTTTCGCCTTTTCCGCCTCTGGGGCATTGATGTGCACTTGCACTGGTCGTGGTTCGTCGTGGCCTTTTATTCGATCTCCACCCGGGTGCCCAACTACACGTCGCCCGTCTGGGGTGCGCTGGAATACCTGGCGCTGTTTCTGATCGTGCTGATCCATGAATTCGGGCACGCGCTGGCCTGTCGCCAAGTCGGAGGCTCCTCCGACCAGATCGTGCTCTGGCCGCTGGGCGGCGTCGCCTATGTGGCCCCGCCGCCCCGACCCGGCGCCACCCTCTGGAGCATTGCGGCCGGGCCGCTGGTTAACGTGATCCTGCTTCCCGTTCTTTACGGATTGGTCGTCCTCGATAGCCGGTCAGGCGGCCGCCTCGCGCATCCGGATCTGCACAATTTTCTCCGGACCGTCTTCCTGATGAACACCTACCTGCTTTTTTTCAACCTGCTGCCCGTCTACCCGCTCGACGGTGGGCAGATCCTGCGGTCGCTGCTGTGGTATCCGCTGGGCCCCGCGCGGAGCCTCATGGTCGCCGCCGTGATTGGTTTTCTTGGCGGCGTAGCCCTCATCGCGCTCGCGGGGTGGTGGCAGTCGATCTGGATCGGAATCATGGCGGCCTTTCTCCTGGTGAATTGTTGGGGGAGCTTTCGGCAGGCCCGGGCGCTGCGCCAGATCGAGCAATTGCCCCGCCGGTCAAAGTTTGCCTGTCCCGTCTGCCACGCCGCCCCGCCCCGCGGTGCGTATTGGTTGTGCAGCCATTGTCGGCAAACGTTCGATCCCTTCGCGACCGGTGCGGTCTGTCCGCATTGCCAGACTAGTTTTGAGCTCACCAAGTGCCTGGACTGCGGCCACTCCCGGGCGCTGCGTTCTTGGGATGCGGCCATCCGGGATGCATAGCCGTACCGCTGCAGCCTGCGCCGCAAAACGCATTTTGCCGTGACCGGAAGCAACCAGGGGATCGTCGGCTTCCCAGCCGCAGCGGAGGCGGCGCGACTGACCCGGGTTCGCCGTCGCGAACAACCCGACCCATCGGCGACCGGCCGTCGGTAGGGACACCGACGCCCACCCAATTGCCGCGGATGGCGGATCTGGAGGGACTCGAACCCCCGACCCCTTGGTTCGAAGCCAAGTGCTCTATCCAATTGAGCTACAGATCCGTTTCAACTCCCTGCGTAACGGGAAAAAGAATCCAGTGAAGCAAAAAAACGGCCGGATCCGTGGCCGGGCTGAACGGCGGTCGGCGCGGCAATGGGCCGGCGGGCTGGTCGGGCGCCTACTTTTTTGACCTCCGCTTCGGACGTTTGGCCGGCACCTTGCGGGCGGCGACGGATTTCTTGGCGGTTGCCTTGCGCGCCCGGGCTTGAGCGACTTTGGGCTCCAGCGGCTCCACTATTTCCTCCATCAGGTGTCGCCGAAGCTCGGCGCTCTCCAGCATGACCGAGAAAGGCGGACCGGTAAACTGACTCGCGATGGAGAAGGCAGGGGAGTTGAGGGCCGGACCCGGGCGCTTTTTCATGGATCCAGAATGGAAGGTCTTCCGGGGCTTTCAATCCTATCATTGGCCCGCCGCCGTCACGCCTAACCCGGAGATTTCACCCTTCCGAGTGTGAAATATTCGGGCTAACGGGGTGGTGACGGCATCCAGGCGGGCGATTTCCTTCGCGCCCACGTCGACTTTCCGTCCGCAACCAGCGGGGAAGGCCGAGGCGTCACCTTGGGGAAATTACGACGCATCCGGGTTGGTTTTTTTTAGTCCATTAGCCGACAAGAGCGGTTTGCGTCGATTGGGCTTGGTCCGGCGAGGGCCGGTCGGCGGTTTTTTTGCATCGTCTTCACGGAAATTTCGGACGGAATCCGACGGATATGACCGCCCGATTCGTCGACAAATTTGCCATGCAGCACCGGCTGTTCTCCGAGCTCTCGGCGATGTTTGGCGCGGAGGTTCCGCTCTACGACAAATCGCTGCTCGTGAATCGGGTCTGCAACGAGACGGTCGTCGCGCAGCTGGCCGCCATGTTCCGCGGCTTTGGTGTCTCCGCCGCGCAGTTGGAGCGGACGAGCGGCGAACGGCACGGGGCCATCCGCATCGGCAAGCCGGTCGAATACCGGTGGGTCGGCCGCTTCTTTGCGGCTTTCGCCATGGAGCCGCACAATTATTACGACATGACCGATCTCGGTCCGAAGAGCCAGCCGGTGGTGGCCACGGCGTTTCGCTCCCGGCTCAATCCGGAGCACCGGGTCTTCTGCTCGCTGCTGATGACGGACTATTTCGACCCCGCGACGCGCGCCCGGATCGAGGCCTTGCTGGCGCCCCGGGAGGTGTTCTCCGCGGCGGCCAAGGCTTTGCTGGAAAAAAACGAACAGCAGGGCGGGCTCGACTCCGACGACGCCAACCGGCTGATCCGCGAAGGCGTGACGCAGATTTTCAAATGGACGGGCCGGGCCCGCGATCATGGGCTCTACCAGGATCTTTGCGCCGCCGGCTTCAAGATCGCGGCCGACATCGCCTGCTTTGAATCCCATCACCTCAACCATCTCACGCCGAATACGCTTTGCCTGGATCTGTATACGGCGGCCATGAAGTACTGCATGGGCGAAATGGACGAGGCGACGTTCCGCCGCCGCGCCGAAATTTCGCTCGCGCGGTTGGGTGACCGGGTTGATCACGACTATCTCCGGCTGCACTTCCGGCACCTGAGCGAGGCGGATCTGGGCTCGTTCCCTGCGGTCGCCTTGCCGGCGGCGACTCTCGCTCAGTTGGTCGATGGTTTGGCGGAGCGCTTGCGGGAGCCGGATCTCGCGCTCGCGAAGCTGCCGCATGCCGGCTTCAAGGATTTCACCGAGGGCCCGCCCGAGAACACGCCGGTGCTGCTGCGGCAGGATG
>CAZAOI010000123.1:0-9975 GCA_964486705.1 uncultured Oleiharenicola sp.
TGGCTTAAACAGTGGCGCACCAACCTAAAGTCTAATTGCTAAGGGACGTTGGTATTATACCCCTATCACTCCGGATCATACCATCATACCCCCAGCCGCAGCGGCGGCTGCGCGACTGGTCCTAGGTTCGCAGCAGCGAACAACAGGACACCCCGGCGACTGGCGTCGATGGGGACATCGCCGCCCACCCAGCTGCATGGCTCTGGTTTAGCCACGTCCGCGGTTTCTGGTCGAACGAGGAAGGAGGGCCAGTGCTGCTGGAACACCTGCCACGCGGGCGAGGCGCGCGGCTGGGAAGAACACAACCACGATGTCAATCAAAGGGACCGATTTCCCTCGCGGAACAGAGGAGCCCGGAGGGCGCGCTCCACTTCACTCCTGCACTTCCGCTTCGGCGGGCTGCTCCTTGGCGTCCGCCTCGGGCTCTTCATCGAGCAGGCTCGGAACTCCCTTGCGGTGGGCCATCCATTCCAGGACGCCGGCGAACAGCCCGGTGAACATCAGGTCGCCGAAGAGGGTGTTCCGAAAGAAAAACACGGTCGGAGGATATTCCGGATGGCCGATGGTCAGCGCCTGCCACCAGCCGGCGAGGGTCTTGGCATAGAATGCATCCGCGGCCCACGACTGCGTGTTGGTCACGAGATAGAAGACGATCGCGCCCAGCAGGGCTCCATTCAGCAGGTTGAGCCAGGATTTGCGGCGGGCCACCCACGCCCCGAGCAACAGCGCCGCGCCAAAGCAGGCGGTGCGGATGAAGAATCCGCTGGCCGACCAGGTGAATCCGTATTCGCGCGCGTAGTAGTGGTTGAGGTAGGCGTCCGACAGCCCGAGCGCCACAAACGGAATCAGCCACATCCAGCGGCTGCGGAAATAGACCGCCCCGCAGAAGGCGATTGCCATGACGGGCGAAAAGTTTGCGAGTGACGGATCAATCGTCGGCAGAAGCCGGGAGAGCGCGGCAAAGACGATGAGAATGACGGCGACGAGCATGAGGAGCAAAGTAAGCCAGGGGTGAGGCGGGGACAAACTTTTTGTTGGAGCCGGTTGGCCGGCGGGGCAGGGTCGGAGTCGAAGGTGGGCGTGCTGGAGCGCCTGCAAGCAGGCTCCTACATTTCCGCTTCGCGGGCCAGCAGCCAGAGCAGGTCGGATACTCGGTTGACGTACTGCAGCAGCACCGGTCGGAGGATCCGGCCGTGGGCGCCGAGCCCGACGAGGCGGCGCTCCGCGCGGCGGGCGGCGGTTCGCGCGAGGTCAAGAGCGGCGGCATGCACGTTGGCGCCGGGCGTGGCCCACCCGTCAAACTTCGGCTGGCGCGCCTCGACGGCTTCGACAGCGGCGTCGATTCGGTTCAGGTCATCAATCCCGATCTTGGCGAACGTGGAGTCGGCGTAGCGCGCCGCATCGCTCTCGGCGCAGGTGATCTCGCCCATCAGGGCGACCAATTCTTTTTGGATGCGCTCCAATTCGGTGAGATCGGCGCCGGCGGGCCGGGTGGCCTTGGCGAAACCGAGCGCGACGTTCAATTCGTCGAGCGCCCCTACGGCCTCGATCTGCGGATGGTTTTTCGGGACGCGTTGGCCGTAAAGCAGGCTGGTCGTGCCGTCGTCGCCCTTGCGGGTGGCGATCGAGAAGCGATTCCGCGGCGGGGCGTCGGCCATGTTAGATTTTCCCGGCGGCCTCGCGGGTGCGTTTCTTCAGGGCCTTCAGCTCCGGGTCCAACAGCGCCAGGACTTCCTTGGTCATGCGGTCGATGTAGAGCACCCCGTTGAGGTGGTCGACTTCATGTTGCACGCAGCGGGCGAGGAGGCCGTTGCAGCGCAGGGTATGAGCATGGCCCGCGGCGTCCTTGAACGTGACAGTGATTTCGTCGGGCCGCACCACGTCGCCGCGAATTCCGGGAAAGGACAGGCAGCCCTCTTCGTACACCCAGTCGGGTTCGGCGACCACGGTCACCGCGGGATTGATGAGCACCAGCGGCATGAACAGCTCCAGCGGCGGTCGCGCCCCGTCATACTCCCAGTCAAAATCATGGTCGACCGGCCGCAGGTCGACCACGCAAAGCTGGAGGGCCTGGTTGATTTGCTGCGCCGCCAGGCCGATGCCCTCGGCGTCGTGCATGGTTTCGATCATCGCGTCCGCCAATTTCTTCAGCGCCGCATTGAACGCGGTGATCTTAGCCCCTTTTTTGCGGAGAATCGGATCGTTGAATTGAACAATCGTGAGGGGCATGGGTCTCGTAGTACCTATTCACAGTACTTGCTGGCGCAAGAGCGCGGCAAATAAATTTGTTTCTGCCCGCCAAATCGTTATGCGTCCACCCATGTCCCGCTCCACCTCTTCCGCCGGAGCCAGTTCGGTCCCCTGGCAGCTCTGGCTGGCGCTGGGCGGCGGCTTGCTGGCGCTGGCTTGGCTGCTGCCCGTCAATGTGAAGTCGCTGAATGCGGCGCTGCTCCGGGAGGCCGGGCGCGACACCGCGTCGGTGGCCGGGTTCGGCCGCGACTTGCTTGAGCTCGACAAGCCCGGTCCGGCGGCCCTCGTGCTCGAGGCCGCGCGCAAGACGGGTGATACCGGGGCGAATGCCCTGGGGGTGATCGTCGATTCTTTTGAAAAGAAACATCGGGAGATGGTGCCGTGGGGTGGGTGGGATGTCGCCCTGGAGCCGCTTTTGGTCGGCCGCAACGCTGCGACTTCGGCCGAGTCCCAGCCGGTGCTGAAATTCATGGTGACCCAGCAGGCGCGCGACAATCTCCGCCGTTATCTGGCGGTTTCGCGGCTGCCCGCGGTGCAGACGCTCCTGAAGACGGCGGAGCTGGCGGCGACCCAGCGCTTCGTCCCGGCCAACCGGCCCGGCGGCCAGCCGCTGGATGCGGTAATCTTGCTCACGGCCTATTTGTGGCAGACGGAGCGTCTGTCCGCCTCGGTGCAGCGCGAAGTGCGCGCTTTGGCCGAGGCGGCGGTGCAATCCGGTCACATGGGTGAGTTGGAGGATTTCTATCTCGATATCCTGACGTTGGGCAAACGACTCAACTGGGTGCAGCTCTCCGAACTGCTGCGCACGACCGGCAGTCTCGGCACAGTTGGGGAATTCGCCCACCTGATCCGCGTCGCGCCCGAGCACCTTCCCATCATCTATACCGCCGCCCTGATGACGAAGTCGGCGGACGGGGTGGCGCACTACCTCATCGCGTTCGGCCAGGCCGGCGCGGAGCACTTGCGGCTGGCGCTGTCGTACGGCCAGGGCGCGGTCGAGCAACTGCTGCAGCGCCAGGCGCCGGTCTCGCGCCGTGCGGGGCTGGAGTTTGAATTTGGGGCGGCCTTTGCCTTGCGGCATCCTGAACTGGCCGTGCTTGCGAAGTATTTTGCGTTTCTGGCCGGAGTTTTTCTGATTGTCCGCTCGGTGGACCTGCGGTTGTTCTCCACCGTCGAGATGGCGTTGCGCGGGGCGTTTCCCCGGATGAGCAGCGGGCTTGTCGCCGCGATCCTGACGTTTATCTTTTTCGTCTTTTCCGAGCCGTTCCTGCTGAAGGCGGCCTCCGTTTCCGACTATAAAGTCAGACTGGTCATCCCGATCATCGGTTCGGTCGCCGGACCGGCCAACCCGCTTTCAACCACACCCAACACCATGGACATCTCCACCATCCTCTCCATCACGCTCTTCGCCTGCCTCCAGCTCGGCATGTATGTCACCTGCCTGCTGAAGATCTCCGAGGTCGATCGGCAGCCGTTAGCGGCGTCCGCCAAACTGCGGCTCGTGGAAAACGAGGAAAACCTCTTCGATGGGGGGCTCTATCTCGGGATCGCCGGCACCGCGACCGCGTTGGTGCTGCAGGTGTTGCATGTCATCGACGCCAATCTCCTGGCGGCGTACTCCTCCAATCTCTTCGGCATCGTCTGTGTGGCGCTCGTGAAAATCCGCCATGTCCGGCCCTACAAGCGCAAGCTCATCCTCGAATCCGTGCAGGGCACGTCGGTTTAAGGAGCCCGCCTCATGAACAAGACGCTGCTCCTCATCATGTGCGACTTTATGCTGCTCAATCTCCTGGCGCTGACGCGTTGGGAGAAGGCGGAGCCGTCGCACACCCAGCTCGAGACCGCCGCGCCGCGGTCCGCCGCCAATGCCCCGGCTGTCAATGCCGACATGGTTGAACTCATGCGGATTTCACTCGAGGACGAGAAGTCCTCGCGTGAGCAGCTGGCCGCGCAGCTGACCTCGACCCAGGGCTCGCTCTCGGAACGCGAAAAAAATCTCGCGGCGCTCCAGCAGCAAAAAGGCGCGCTGGAGAACACCCTGTCCGCCAGCCAATCCAGTGCGCGCGAACTCGAGCAGCGCTTCACGGCGTCCGTGCAGGAGGCCTCGATGTCCAAGGAGCAGCTGGCCAAGTTGCAGCGGGAGCTGGAGGAACGCCGGGCCGAGGCCGAGCGCCAGAAGACGGAGCTCGCCCGCATGGAGCGGCAGAACACGGAGGCGCGGCAGCGCATCGAGAATCTCAACGTCGCCGTGCGCGTGGCTGAACAGGAAAAGCAGCTGATCGCCCAAAATCTCACCGAGGCGAAGCAACAGGTCGAGGTCGAGCGGCTGGAGCGGGTCAAGGTGCAGGAGCAAACCATCCAGCTGGCGCAGGGGGTCGGCCAGCTCGCCGGGAAGACCGGCGAGCTCAGCAAGGAGATCCGCGACAACCGCCCGATCAACCCCAACGCCATCTTTACCGAGTTTCTGGCCAATCGCGTCGAATCCAAACTCACGGCGCGCCGGCCCGGCCTGTTCAGCCCGACCGTTAAGGACAAGGAAACCCAGACGATTCTCGTCAGCGACGGCAACCGGGTTTACGCGCTGATGCACCTGAACGACACGCCGTTCATGCTGACCGAGGGGCCCACGGATTACGACCAGGTTTCCGGGCAACTGACCCGCGGTTCCTTCAGTGCGCCCATCGCGGAGCTGCAATTTCTCCGGCTCGATCCGCGGGTGGTCGTGGTCCCGCTTGATCCGTCGCTCGCCGCGTTGATGGGGGCCAAGATTTACCAGCTGGCGAAAGATCCCTTCAAGTTTGCCGAGGCGGTTCTCGTGCGCGCTGACGATGGCCGCTACGGCGAAACGCCGTTCCGCATCGACGCGGCCAACGCCAGCTACGTGAAGCTCGACAATCGGATTGTCACGCGGCTCTTCGGTGAGATCGCGCCGAAGCGCGGCGACCTCGTCTTCAGCAAGCAGGGCGACATCATCGGCATCATGGTCAACAACGACTATTGCGCGGTGTTGGGAAGTTTCACGCCGGCCTATATGCTGAAGACCGGGGAAACCCCCGAGCCCAAGACGAGCGTCATCCTGTCGGACGTCTACACCCGTCTGCAGCGCCTGCCGATGAAACTGCAGTGAGGGGCGGGGCGTAGAGCCCCGCCGACCAGATCATGATTCTGGCCGAATGTGGGAGGGGCTTTACGCCCCGACAAAATTTTCCATGGGCCCTCAAATCAACAAGCCTGGCTACGCCGCGTTGCGCCGATTCAGAAAATCTGCTGCGGGAGCTGATTATTTCCTGACGACAACCCTTCAGGTCCGTGGGCGGGGATTGGAGGCGAACACTCTGCAGCGTGAAGTACAAAATCAGTGGCAACGACTGCAGGACGAAAAATTGTGGCAGATCAGGACCGCGGTGGTCATGCCCGATCATGTGCATCTGCTGGTGAGTTTGGGTCCTGAAACTGAATTGGCTGCTTGCCTGAGGTTGTTCAAGGGGAGGGTGCGCCCGTTTTACGCGGCCATGGATTGAAATGGCAGGAGGGATTTTACGACCACCGGTTACGTGAGACGGAAGATTTGCTTCCTGTGTTCCTCTACATTTTCCTAAATCCTTAGCGGGCCGGCTTGATTGCGACTGATGTGATGTGGCCGGGCTACTACTGTACGCCTAAAGACTGGAAATGGTTTGGTGGCATGACGGCAAATGCGATGCCAGAGCCTGAGTGGCTGAAATAGTGTCGGGGCGTAAAGCCCCTCCCACATCCAGACCAGTCAGCGCGTGATATTGGGGGGAGGGGCTTGACGCCCGGAGTCAAGGACAAGGAAGCCCATTGGCACGCGCGCTATTTACACGCGCGTCAAATCCCGCCAATCAGGGTCGTGCTTTCCGACTTGCTCGCTCCGTTTGGCCTGAATGAACCGCTGACCTATCTGGTCGTGTTTCTGGCCGTCTCGCTGCTGATGATGTGGCGGCTGGAGGCGATGCTCGATCATGGCCTCGATGGCACGGCGCTCGGCACGCTGATCATGCCCTTCTGCTCGGGCTTGGGTAATCTGATATTCGTCGCCATTATGGTCGCCCGCGACGGCGCCCCGCGCGAGGTGTTGACCAACTGCCTCGTAAACAATGTCACCAACCTGACCCTGTTGCTCGGCCTGCCGGCGCTGTTCTGGGGATTGCAGGTCATGCCGCACAAGGCGGCGTCGACTGGGCGGGGAAAAAAGCCCGCCAAGGCGGCGAAAGGCGGCGGGACCGAGGGCCAGCTTAACCGCCTGTCGCTGCTGTTGACGCTGGCGGGGGTGTTTTTTTTCACCGGCGCGGTGTGGGCGCTGGGCCGCGACGGCAAACTTGACCGCACAGACGGGCTGGTGCTGATCGGCCTCTTCCTTTTTTGGCAGTGCTTTCAGGTCTACGACGTGCTCAAGCACAATATTCGCCAGCGGGTTTCCTTCGGGGTGATGTTCTATGTCGACGCGGCGCTCGTGCTGTTCTGCGCCTCTTTTATGTACGAGACCGTCGATTGGCTGGTGACTTGGCTCTCCGCCCAGAAAGACGGATTTGTCAGCGCGGCCAACCTAGGCTGGCTGACCGGCTGGCTGATGGTTCTGCCCAACGCGGTGATGGCATTCTTTTGGGGTTGGAAGCGCCGGGCCGATGTGGTGTACGCGTCCCAGATCGGGGACGGCCATATTTGCATTCCGCTTTGTCTCGGGTTGTTTGCCCTCGTGAAGCCGATCCCGCTGGGGGGATTCTATGAGTCCGGGTTAATGATCCTCTTCGGTGCGGTCGCCGTGCACGGGGTCCTGCTCCTGGCTACTGGAGGCCTGCCTCGATGGGCGGGCGGCGTGCTGATCGCCGCCTACGGCTGGTTCGTCTGGGCCGGGCTGCTGAGCTGAACAGAAGACGGAGGACAGAGGACGGAGGACAGCATTATTTCAGCAAGAACGGGCCTGGATTTTGGATCAGTGATCCGAGCATTCGCCCAACCTCACGTTTTTGCTCAAGCAGGGCTGCGAATTCGGGCTCGGGCAAATAGCCATCACGCCTTGCGGTTAGTAGCCAATGCTCGACCTCATGGTTTTCGCCGTCCGCGTCGGTAAGTTTACTGATGAAATGCGCCTCATAGCGTCGCTTACCCCAAGCTTCGGAAATATTCGCCCCCACCGACCGCGCGGCTCGTCTGATCTGATCGGTCAAGGAGTAGCGTTCCTCAGTAGGCCAGGTTTTTGAGGCAGCGAATATCTGTGCCGCCAAGTCACTGGCCTTTTGATAAACCTTGAGATCGGTGAAGTGGCTGATCTGCACGCGTCCCCCGTTCTCTGTATTTCGTCCTCTGTACTCTGAGCTCTGTCTTCTGTACTCCGCAGGCTACTCCAGCGGATCGTCCCGGAATTTCGAGCTCAGGCTCACGAAGGGCTTCTGGGCCTCGAGCCAGAGGGGATCCTGGCGAATTTCCGCCATCGATTTGGCGATATTGTTGCAGAAAAGATAGCTGGACGGGCCGAGACGGATGCAGGCGTCGAAACGGGTGCCCAGGGCGTCAGGGACGAAAACAAAATCACCCACGGCCAGCTTGTGCTGCTCCAGTTCCGCCCGCAACGGCTGCACGTCCTCCTTGAACTTGCGTTGATAGAACTCGGCCCGCGGCCCGTCGTAAGAAGAGAGGATCGCGCCCTGCTCGCGGGCCAGGACGACGAGCACCCATTCGTCGAACACCGGTTTGTTGTAGAGCGCACTCATGCGGCTCAGGGTCTGGTTGATGGCGGTGCGGGCGTCGGGGAGATTCATGGCGGAGTGATTGGTGTGGTTGTGCGTCAACCGCCCGAGTGAGGCCAGAAGATTGTGGCGGGGAATCCGGATTTACTGGCTGCTCACGAGCCGGGGTCCGAATCGATACGATAGCCTTGGGTGGAACGCGGCACTCCGGACGCGTTTTCTCCGGCTCGCATCACCCGAACCCGTCCGGAGATCGGGTTTCGCCCGTCCGTCCGGGCACTGCGTGAGTGACAGGGGCGATCGCCGGTGTGCCCTGTTGTTCACGACGGCGAACTCCGGGCCAGCCGCGCAGCCTGCGCTGCGGCTGGGAAACCGGCGACCACCTTTCAGTGGCCGGACGGTGGACGCGAGCAAGCGCGCCCCTCTTTTCAACGGCATGGCTCAGCCGGACTCATGCAGTTGCAAAGCGATTCCTCCCGGAAGGTGGCCGCACTAAACGATGGTCGCCGATTTCCATATCGGCGGCAGGCGTCAGTATGGAAACCGACGCCCACCCAACTGCATGATTCCGACTCAGCGCACGGCCCGAAGGTCGAAGTGTGGATTGACGATCAAGCCGATAATGTTGCCGAAGGGGTCGAGCACGGTGGCCACCTTGATTCCGCCGCCAACTTCCTTGGGCGCTTCATGCTCGCGGGCGCCGAGCGCGAGCAGGCGGGCGTGGGTCGCATCGAGATCGTCGACCCCCCAATAGGTGTGCACGCCGCCGGTGTGGATGGGCGCGGGGACATCGGGGTCGAGACCGAGTTCGAAACCGCCGATGTTGAAGCCGACGTAGAACGGCTCGTCGAAATAGGGTGTTACGCCAAAAGCGGTCGTGTACCACGCCTTCGCGCGCGCCAGGTCCGACACCTTGTAGATGGTCGTGCGGAGTCCTTTGATCATGGTGCTGCCGGGGTCGGTTTAGTGTTTTGTCTCCGTCGCGCCGGCGGCGGCCGGGACCCGCTGGTCGCCTTCGCCCAGTTTGCGGCGGAACAGGCCGAGCGCGAGGGTGTAGCACTGGAGTGCGAGTTCCGCGTCGTAGCGGGCGCCCTCGTCGCGCATGAAGGCGTGAGCCCCGTTGAATTCGTGCCAGGTGAAGTGGGTGCCGGCGGCGTTGAGCGCGGCGTGCAGCTTCAGCCGGCCTTCGAGTGGGACGTGCGGATCCTGCCGGCCCCAAAGCATGAGCAACTCCGCCTTGAGTTCGGGGATGCGGTCGAGCGTGTTGTCGTTCATGCCTTTTCCGAGTCCGCGTTTGTGGATGTCGGTGGCGTAAAAACAAGCCGCGGCCAGCACCTCCGGATTCATCGCGGCGCGGAAGGCGAGGTGGCCGCCGATGCAGATGCCCATGACGCCGAGGCGGCCGGTGCAGGCTTCGTGCGTCTTCAGGTAGGCGAGGACAGCGCGCGCGTCGGCGTCGTAGCCGGCGAGTTCCTTGGTCGTCTTGAGGGCGTTGCCGCGGTCCGCGCCGGCCTGGTCGTACGGGAGCACCGTGCCGGCGGGCTCGAATTCATGATAAATCTCCGGCACGGCGACGACAAAACCGTGGCCGGCGAGCAGGGCCGCAGTGCGGCGGATCGGGCCGGTGACCTGGAAGATTTCCGAGTAAAGGAGCAGCCCGGGGTATTTGCCCGGCGCGGCCGGGCGGAATAGAAAGGTCCGCATCGGACCGGACGGGGTGGCGAGATCGACGGCTTCGGGGTCTTTGATCGTCATGGGGCAGTTTCAACCACGGATTTCCCGGATGGGCACGGATAAAAGCCGGGTGGGCTCACTCGTGGCATGATTTGGGTTTCAATTCGACAGTCTGGTCGGGTTGCCCCAAAGGTTCTCCATCTCTTTATGAAAGTCCCCGCTGTTTCCGCGCTTGGATTTCTCTTCACCGCCGCAGTTGCGCTTGTCGGGGCGCCCGATCCCCGGTGGCTGGGGCACGACCGCGACCGGCCATTGCCCGCCGTGGTCGATCCGGGCGTGCCCA
>CAZAOI010000124.1:0-9950 GCA_964486705.1 uncultured Oleiharenicola sp.
CGGAGGATTCGCCCTACCCAAGACTCCGTCACTTCTATGGGTAAGACTCAATAGTGCGGCCGCCTTCCGATAGAAATCGCTTTCAACTGCGTTCTCTAGGTTCAAGTGAGCTTTCCAGGACAAGCCCATTCACCTTCCACTTGACGCCGGTCAAGGCGACGGTCGCCGCGGCCGGGTAGGATGGACCCATGCCCGGCACCACCCTTTTCGCCTCCCTCGCTGAATCCGCACCGTCGCGCCGCCGCGCAGTTCGGCCGTCGGCCGGTTCGATTTTCCTACCCAAGGAACACGGCTCGTGGTCACTGGCGCTGGAGCCCCTCGCCCTCGGACTTCTGGTCGCCCCCTCGTCCGGCGGCGCCGCACTCGCCGTGGCCAGCCTCGCCGGATTTTTCGCCCGCCGGCCCTTGAAAGCGGCGTTTCCGGCGGAGGCCGCCGATCACCGCCGGCCGGCCGGCTTCGCTCTGGCGTTGCTCGCCATCCTCGCTCTCGCGGGCCTCGTGGAAGCCGGGTTGATCGGCGGACCGGCCGCGTTGTGGCCGCTGCTGGTCGTCGCGCCCCTGGGCGGGCTGTTCGTGTATTTCGATTCCCAAAACGGCGCGCGCGCCGCCGCGGCCGAACTCGTGGGCTGCGCCGCGTTCGCCTTCCTGCCGGCCGCCCTCGCGACCCTCGCCGGCTGGTCCGCACCCGCCGCCCTCGCCCTCGCCGCTCTCGCCCTCGCCCGCAGCCTTCCGACCGTCCTGACCGTGCGAACCTACCTCCGACTGGAAAAACACCAGCGGCCGCGCGTCGCCGCGGCGGTGTTGCCGGCGTTGTTGGCCGGCGGAGGCGTCGCCCTCCTGGCCGCACACCAACTCGTGCCGTGGGTCGCGGCCGCGCTGACGGCGCTGTTGCTCGTTCGCACCGGCTGGCTCGTGTCCGCGCTCCGGCCCGCCGTCCCGGCGAAACGCATCGGACTTCTCGAGGCGATCCTCGGGGCCCTCTATCTCACGGCCCTCACGCTGGCCTATCATGGACGGTGAGTTCACCGATCCGGCGATAAATTGACCCAGATCAAGGCAGCTCACGCCCCTTTTCCCGTATGATCAGACCAATTCAAAAATGCTCACCACCGCCGCTGATATTCTAACCCCCAATCCAGTTCCCATGAAAAATCCCCGCCTCCTCACCGCCCTCGCCGTAGCCAGTCTTGTTTTGGCCGCTGCTTTTGCCACCGCGCTGGTCGCGAACGCCGCGGACGGCCCGTCCGACGCCAAAGGCCCCGTCGTCCTTCCCCCGGAAGTGGCTGCCCTGCCCATCGAGCAGGCGATCCTCACCTCGCCACCCTTCGTGCCCGCACCGATCAAGCGCCAGTACGCCGCTCGCGTGATTGTTAATTTAGAGGTGCGCGAGATGGTCGGCCGCTTGGCCGACGGCGTCGAGTATAGTTTCTGGACCTACGGTGGCAGCGTCCCCGGTTCATTTATCCGCATCCGCGAGGGCGATGTCGTGGAATTCCACCTCAACAACCACCCGTCCTCCAAACTTCCGCACAACATCGACCTGCACGCGGTCACCGGCCCCGGCGGCGGCGCGGCCTCCACCTTCACCGCCCCCGGGCATAGCTCGAAGTTCACCTTCCAGGCGCTCAACCCCGGCCTCTACGTCTACCACTGCGCCACCGCGCCTGTCCCGATGCATATCGGCAACGGCATGTACGGCCTGATCCTCGTCGAACCCAAGGAGGGCATGCCCGCCGTCGACAAGGAATACTACGTCATGCAGGGCGAATTCTACACCACCGGCAAATTCGGCGAGGAAGGCCTGCAGTCCTTCGACATGGCCAAAGCCATCGACGAGCGCCCGCCATACATCGTGTTCAACGGCGCCGTCGGCTCCCTCGTCGGCGACAAGGCCATCACCGCCAAGGTCGGCGAGCGCGTCCGCCTCTACTTCGGCGTCGGCGGCCCCAATGTCACCTCCTCCTTCCACATCATCGGCGAGATTTTCGACAAGGTTTATCCCGAGGCCGGGCTCAGCCTGCCCAACAGCCACGTGCAAACCACGCTCGTGCCTTCGGGCGGGGCCACCGTCGTCGAATTCAAAGTCGACGTCCCGGGCACGTTTATCCTCGTCGACCATTCACTCACCCGCGCCTTTAACAAAGGCGCGCTGGGCATGCTCAAGGTCACGGGACCCGAGGACCGCGTCATCTATTCCGGCAAGGAAATCGACGCCGTCTATCTCGGCGCTCAGGCCGACGCCGGTTCCGATTCCGCCAAGCGCGAGGCGGAGCTGAAGACGCAGATCGCCGCCGCGATTTCCTCCAATCCCACCATCGCCGGCCTCACCAAGGAAATGCAGATCGAGAAAGGCAAGCAGGTCTACATGGGCCTGTGCTTTGCCTGCCACCAGCCCGACGGCAAGGGTCTGCCCGGCGCCTTTCCGCCGCTCGCCGGCGCCGACTACATGCTCGCCGACCGCGATCGCGCCATCCGCACCGTGCTGAAAGGCCTCACCGGCCCGGTCATCGTCAACGGGGTCACGATCAACAGCGTCATGCCGCCGCAGGAAGCCGTTCTCACCGACGCGCAAATCGCCGACGTCCTCACCTACGTGTTCAACACCTGGGGCAACACGGGCGAGGCCTTCACTACCGCCAAGGTCAAGGCGATCCGCGCCGAGATTCACTAAGGCGCGACCGAAAAGGTGAGAGTCCGGAGTTGAGCGCTGAGAGCCAGACAACCGAACCCACCAAACTGACATGAACACCCCAGCCAACATTACCCTGCGTAAAGTTGTGCTGGGGCTTTGTATGTTCACTTTGGTGACGACTCCCGCCACACGCTCTCCGGCAATCGAAAATCGCACCGTGCCTTCCGGCATGGTGCTCATTCCGGCGGGCATCTACATCCCGCTGTTCCGGACGATCAAGGATCCCGTGCAGGTCAAGGTCGCCGCTTTTCTGCTCGACGAGCGACCCGTCACCAACGCCGAATTCCTCGCTTTCGTGACCGCCCAGCCCAAGTGGCGACGCTCGCAGGTCAGCGGACTCTTCGCTGATTCGTCCTACCTGGCACATTGGGCCACCGACCTTGAACCGGGTCCGACGGCGCCCCCCAGCGCGCCCGTGGTCCGCATCTCATGGTTCGCGGCCCGCGCCTACGCCCGCTGGGCGGGCCAGCGCCTGCCCACCACCGCCGAATGGGAGTTCGCTGCGAGCGCTGGCTACTCCCGCCCCGACGGCAAAAACGACGAAGCGCTCAACCGCGATCTCTACGCCTGGCTCGCGCGCCCCGTGCCCGCCATCCAGCGCGCCGTCGGTCTCGGCCGGCCCAATTTCCACGGCGCCCGCGACCTCCACGGCCTTGTTTGGGAATGGGTCGATGATTTCAACACGGCCCTCGTCACCGGCGAATCCCGCGCCGACGCCGGCCTTGAGCGCGATCTCTTCTGCGGGGCCGGCTCCGTCGGCGCCAAGGACACAAGCGACTACGCCGCCTTTATGCGCATGGCGCTCCGCTCCTCCCTCAAGGCCAACAACACCACCACCGCCCTCGGCTTCCGCTGCGTCCGGGACCTCCCGCCAAAAACCGTTTCCCCGCCATGAAGACCACACTCTCTCTCTGTCTCGTTTCCTTGGTATTTTGTAGGAGCCTGCTTGCAGGCGATATCCCGGGACCATCGCGTGCAAGCACGCTCCTACAAGAAAAGCCAACCGCGGTGAAGAAGGACGCGTGCTGCGAGGCGATGGCCGCGGTGGCGTTCAGCAAGAATTCACTCTACCAGCTCGAGGCGTCGTTCACCGACGACTCCGGTCACCCCTTCTCCCTCGGCGAACTGCGCGGCCGGCCGGTCGTGCTCAACATGTTCTTCGCCTCCTGCGGCTACGCCTGCCCGCTGACGGTGACCGACATGCAAGCCATCCGGGCCCAACTCCCGGCGCAGTTCCGCAATCAAGCGGTGTTCGTGCTCGTCTCCTTTGATCCGGCCCGCGACACCCCTGCTGCCTTGGCGCACTATCGCGCCCAGCGCGCGCTCGATCCGCAATGGGTGCTGCTGCACGGCACGGAAGACGCCGTCCGCGAACTCGCCGCGCTGCTCGGCGTGAAATACAAGCAGGAAACCGACGGCATGTTCTCCCACTCAAATCTTGTCACCATCCTGAATCCTCAAGGCGAGATCGTTCACCAGCGCACCGGCCTCAAGGGCGGGCTCGTCGAAGCCGCAGCCGCGCTCGTGGCGACCGTCCACACCGAGTAGTATCGTTCAGGGAAACGCAGCATCGTTGATGCACATCAAGGTGCGTTCCGAAGCGGCATGCTAGCTTGAGGTCCAACCTAAAATCACACCCAACATGAACCGCTCCCTGTTGCTCTCCATCGCCTTGCTCTTGGCCGCGACCGGCGCCCTCGCCGCCGCCGAACCCGCCTCGCTCAACGACGCCTTCGCTCAGGGCAAGGTCTCGCTGAATGCGCGCCTCCGCTACGAGGGCGTCGAGCAAACCGGGCTGCGCGATGCCGAAGCGTTCACGCTGCGCACGCGCCTCGGTTTCACGACCGCGGCGTGGCAGGGCTGGAAGGCGATGATCGAAGCCGAGAACACCGCCGCCGCCGACCGCGACAGTTACAGCCAGGCCGGCCTCAACCCCGGCGGCGCCGGCCAAGCCGTCATCGCCGATCCCGAGACGACCGAAATCAATCAGGCCTGGGTCGCCAGCACCATGGACAAAACCACCCTGACCCTCGGCCGCCAGCGCCTCGTGCTCGACAACGCCCGCTTCGTCGGCGACGTCGCCTGGCGCCAGAACATGCAGACCTTCGACGCGATTGTGGTGCAGGACAAATCACTCGCCAAAACCGTCCTGACCTACGCCTATCTCAACCGCATCAACCGCGTGTTTGGCGATGAGCATGCGCAGGGTTATTGGAAATCCGCCTCCCATCTATTCAACGCCGCCTACACGGGCTACGCCGCCGGTACGCTCACCGGCTACGCCTACCTGCTGGATTTCAAGAAAGTCGCCGCCGTCAATTCCTGCGCCACCTACGGCGCCAGCTTTGCCGGAGCCACCAAACTCTCCGAGACGCTCAAGTTCACCTACCGCGCCGAGCTCGCGCAACAAAGCGACTCCGGTTCCAGTCTGCTCACCTATACGACCTCGTACTACAACTTCGAGGCGGGCCTCGCCCACAAGCAGGGCAGCCTGACCCTCGGCTACGAGGTGCTGGGTTCGGACAACCAGGTGGGCTTCAAGACCCCGCTCGCCACCTTGCATGCCTTCAACGGCTGGGCCGACCTCTTCCTGACCACGCCCGCCGCCGGACTCATTGATACCTACGTGAAAGGCACCGCCAGCCTGCCGGCCGCCCTCACCTTGGTCGCGTTCTATCACAAGTTCGAGGCCGACAGCATCAGCACCACCTACGGCACGGAATTTGACGTCCAGCTCAGCCGCAAATTCGGCCAACGTTTCACCGGCTTGCTGAAGTATGCGGATTTCGCGCGCGAGAGTTTGGCCTACCCGGAGGTGCGGAAAGTCTGGCTGCAGGTGGAGTTCGTGTATTGAGCGGCCGCGGCTCAGGGGATTGCGACCTGTCAAAAACAATGACTGCCGGGACAGAAGGGGTCGGGCGAATCCCCTGAATCAGCCGGTCCCGTCCGTCGAGATAGTTGCCCTTGGCATCACCGCATTCATCCATCAGCCTCACGTTTCCCTTGCCGGCCATGCCCCTGATTAAAGCCACCTCTACCCCGCCCCAGCCCCCCCGACCTCATCCCTGGCTGATGCTGGCGGTCTTTGGCCTGTTTGGCGTGGTCGCCGGTCTCTGCACCTACACCTTCACCTACGCGCGCGGCTTTTCCTATTTCTCCAACGATCCGCGCGCCTGCATGAACTGCCACATCATGCGCGAGCAGTTTGACGGCTGGCAAAAATCCCCCCACCACGCCGTGGCCTCATGCAACGATTGCCACACGCCCCACTCGTTCATCCCCAAATACCTCAGCAAGGCGGAAAACGGCTTCTGGCATTCGAAGGGTTTCACCC
This sequence comes from uncultured Oleiharenicola sp., assembly GCA_964486705.1. Taxonomy (GTDB): domain Bacteria; phylum Verrucomicrobiota; class Verrucomicrobiia; order Opitutales; family Opitutaceae; genus Lacunisphaera. Next base: position 6,026 of record CAZAOI010000124.1, read on the forward strand.
TGCAGGATTTTCACGAGCCAATCATGATCCGGCCGAAGAATGTCGCCGTGCTCCAGCAAAACTGCGTCGCCTGCCACGCGCAGATCGTGGACGGCATCAACACCCATCCCGGCGACCCGCAGAAGATGCTCGATTGCCTCCACTGCCACCGCGAAGTCGGCCACGGTCCGATCCGTTAACCCTGTTCGCTTTCTCGTTCTCCTCCTCTTTCTCCCTCAACGCCCATGAACTCCCCCTCTTTCCATCCCGCCAGCCGCCGTGGTTTTGCCGTCTGGGTCTATCTGGTCGCCCTCGCCGCCCTGGGCGTCGCCGCCTTTGTCGCCCTGGTTTTCTACCAGAACATCGTCGACCGGAAAGCCGAGGCCACCAAGGACGTCTTCCGCGTCGTCGCGGTCAGCGACGAAACCGTCGACCCCGCCGTCTGGGGCAAGAATTATCCGCGCCAGTACGACAGCTACCGGCGCACCGTGGACACGGAGCGCACCAACCACGGCGGCAGCGAGGCGTTCCAGCATCTGGACGAGGATCCGGTCTGGCGGCGTTTGTTCGCCGGCTATGCCTTCGGCGTCGATTACCGTGAGGAGCGCGGCCATGCGTACATGCTCTCGGACCAGAAGGAAACGGAGCGCGTCACCAAGTTCAAGCAACCCGGGGCCTGCCTCCAATGCCACGCCTCCACGCTCAATCTCTATATCAACGAAGGGCTGAAGGCCGGGGTCCCCGCCGGTCAGGCCAACTGGGAGGCGCAGATCCAGAAGGGCTTCGAGGTCGTCTGCAAGATGCCGTACGCCGACGCCGCCAAGCTCGTCGAGCATCCCGTCTCCTGCGTCGACTGCCACGAGGCCGACACCATGAATCTGCGTGTCAACCGCCCCGCGTTCCTGAACGGCATCCGCTCGCTCGCCAACTCCGATTACCCCACCCCGCACCTGCCCAGCATCGAGCGCTGGCGCAAGGACGGCCGCAAGGGCCAGTATCAGCCCAACACCGACGCCACCCGCCAGGAAATGCGCTCGATGGTCTGCGCCCAGTGCCACGTCGAGTATTACTTCAAGGGCGAGGGCAAGCTCGTCACCTATCCCTGGGACAAGGGGCTCAAGGTCGAGCAGATCGAGGCCTATTACAACGAGGTGAAGCACACCGATTTCAAGAACACGGAAAGCGGCGCTCCGATCCTGAAGGCCCAGCACCCGGAGTTCGAGATGTGGAGCCAGGGCATCCACGCCCGCAGCGGCGTCTCCTGCGCCGACTGCCACATGCCCTACGTGCGCGAGGGCGCCATCAAGGTCAGCAACCACCACGTCCGTTCCCCGCTGCTGAATGTCGCGCAGTCCTGCCAGACTTGTCATCGCGTGCCGGAAAAGGAGATCACCGCCCGCGCCCTGATCGTGCAGGATCGCAACGCGGCGCTGCTCACCCGCGGGGAACAGGCCACCGTCAGCCTGATTGACGCCATCGTCGCCGCGCAAAAGGCCGGCGCGACCGACGAGCAGCTGAAAGGCGCCCGTGATTTCCACCGCCGGGCCCAGTGGCGCCTCGATTTCGTCTCGGCGGAAAACTCCATGGGCTTCCACGCCCCGCAGGAGGCCGCGCGCATTTTGGCCGAAGCCATCGACTACGCCCGCCAGGGCGAACTCGCCGTGGCCCGCGACACCCGCCCCGCGGTGGCGGGAACAAACTAGGGCGGGTCTTCAATTGGTAGGGCGGGTTGTCCCCAACCCGCCACCGGCTCGTTTAGGATAACGAGCCCTACCGATACGTAACGATTCAGTCGAATTTTCCGCGGATGAAACGGATAGGCGCGGATAAGGCACCGGTCTCCGTCCGGCCGACCAAAAGCTTGACGCACGTCAAGGCCAGGAGGCCGCGCTTCCGGTATACATTCCCGCATGCCTCCCACTCCGGCCAGTTATGCCGCCCCGACCACACCGCTGGCACAGGTCCGGCCGGTTGAAGAACGGGGCCGGTCGGTCGCCGGAACAGCCGCCACCGGGGCAGCCCGCGGCTGGTTTCTTTTCGCCATCGGCAGTCTGGTGCTGGCGGGATTCCTGGCGCTCACGCTGGTCATTGGCCGGCTGCCGTTTCTCGGCTGGCTGTTCACCGATCCGTTGTTTTTCAAGCGCGCCCTCGTGGTGCATGTGGACCTGGCGATCGTGGTGTGGTTTCAGGCCGGCACCCTCTCCTTCCTCGGTCTGACGCTCGGACCGCGGCTGCATCGCGGCGCAACCGGCGCCGCCTTCGCCCTCGCCGCCACCGGCATCATTGGGCTGCTGGTGGGTGCGTGCATGCCGGGGGCCCAACCCGTCCTCTCCAACTACGTGCCCGTGATCGACCACCCGGTTTTTTTCGGCGGGCTCATCTGCTGGTTCGCCGGCGCCGGGTTGTTTTTCGCCCAGGCCTTGTTGACGCCGGTGCGCACGGATGCGCAGGCGCTGGGGACGGAGACCGTGATCGCGTTGCGCGCTTCCGCCGCCGCCAACCTGCTGGCGATCGTCACGTTCGTCGGTGCGTGGCAGACGACCCCGGACGCCGTACCGTCGGTTTTCTACGAGCTGGTTTTCTGGGGCGGCGGACACGTGCTCCAGACCGCCAACGTTGCCGCCATGCTGGGCCTGTGGCTGTACCTGCTGCACCGCTGGACCGGTTGCTCCGTCCTGTCACCGGCCGTCGTCACCGCCCTGATGGCCGCGCTGGTCATGCCCCAGCTCGTCATGCCGCCGCTGGCCTTCGGTGGCACCACGACCACGCAATATTTCTCGATGGCCACGCACCTGATGCGCTGGACCCTTTTCCCCGTGGTGCTGGTCGTGCTCGGTGCGTCTGGGGTGCACGTCTGGCGTCACCGCGCCGAACTCGACTGGCGGGATTACCGTTTCTCCGGCCTCGCCGGCAGCGCGGCGCTGACGGTGCTGGGCTTTTTCCTCGGCGCGCTGATCCGCGGCTCGAGCACGCTGGTGCCGGGACACTACCACTGCGCCATCGGCGCGGTGACGATCGCGCTGATGGCCGCGGCCTATGATTTTTGCCGTGAGGTCGCTCCGTCCGGCGCCACCCCTGCCGCCCCGCGGCACGCCCGGCTGCAGCTCCTGCTCTTCGGCGGCGGCCAGGCGGTCTTCGGCCTCGGGTTCGCCCTCGCCGGAGCCTACGGCCTCGGCCGCAAGCAATACGGCGCGGAACAGCACGTGCGTTCGCTCGGCGAATATCTCGGCCTGAGCGTCATGGGCCTCGGCGGCCTGATCGCCGTGGCCGGCGGCATCTTTTTTCTCGCGGTCATGCTGCGGTGCATCGGCACGTGGCGGCACCGCTCAACCCAACCCGCTTAATCCCCATGAACAACGAACCCAAGATTCATCCGTGGCAGAAAGTCCTCGATAACCCGTGGCTGCTGCTCGTCCTCGGCGTCCTCATCCCGTTTCTCTCCTACACCGTGTGGGGCTGGATCGAACTCGCGCTCACCAAACCCGCGTTGCTGCCCTGAACCCACCCTCCTTATGAGCTTACGCCCTCTCACCGCCCCTTGGTTTCACGCGCCCGCCGGTCATGAAAAGATCTGGCTGGGTTGCGCCCTTCTCTGGTGTTTCGTGATGTCGCTGATGATGCCCTACTGGCATTTCCGCGGGAAACAGAACAGCACCGGCGAAGCCTACACGGTCAAACCCGTCGACTTCCTCGCGCGGACGGAAAAATTTGTCGCCGCCAACCGCGTCGGCACTTTTAAGAATCCCATCGCCAACCCGATGATGACGGAGCTGCCGATCGCGGAACCGCCGGCGGGCGGCGACGCCTACCTCATCGGCCGCATGTGGGTGTGGTACCCGGCGCTGCGCCTGCGGCAGGGCGAAACCTACCGGCTCCACCTGTCCTCCCTCGACCTGCAGCACGGTTTCTCGCTGCAGCCGCTGAACATGAATTTCCAGGTGCTGCC
>CAZAOI010000125.1:0-8075 GCA_964486705.1 uncultured Oleiharenicola sp.
GTGGAGGCGTTGAACTCGTGCTCGGCGTAGAGGATGAGCGAGCGGTCGAGCGCGCGAACGTGCGAGGCGACGGGCGGCTGCTGGTGCAGCAGGTGCAGGAAATGGGCGGCGAGGGAAGAATCGTCGGTCTCAACGGCGATGCGCCGGCCGCTGGTGGCGAAGTGATGCCAGTACAGCAGCATCGACGGGAAGCAGGCGAGCAGGCGGTCCGCGATGATGCGGGCGCCGTCGGCGGTCGAGGCGTTGCCGCCGGACGCGGGGAGACTTTCGGGCTCGAGGTTGCCCAACATCGAGCAACCCGTGCGGAGGACGTCCATCGGGTGCGCGCTCGCTGGAATTTGCTCGAGAACGGCACGGAGCGATGCGGGCAGCCCGCGAAGTTTCATCAGCTTCGCGCGATAGGCCTCGAGCTCGGCGCGGTTCGGCAGGCGCTCGTGGATGAGCAAGTGCGCGACTTCCTCGTAGGTCGCCTGGGCGGCGACTTCGGCGATGTCGTAGCCGCGATAATGCAGGTCGTTGCCCGACTGGCCGACGGTGCAGATGGCGGTGTTGCCCGCGGCCACGCCGGAGAGGGCGACGGATTTCTTGACCTTGGGGGCGGCGGATGGGGCGGGGTCGGACATGAGAGTAGGGAGCAAGAAGCGGGGAGCAGAGAGCTACGTCGGCGGGGTGTAGCCGAGGGTGGCGTAGAGGTCTGCGCGGGTTTGCATTTTGCCGATGAGGGTCTTCGGCGTGCTTTCGTGGCGGATGACGTGGTAGACGTCGAGCGAAGCGGCGGCCGCGGCGCGGGCGGCCGCGAGCGGGTAGAGTGCGAGGGCGATGCCCGCGGACCGGAGTTCGGTGAGGGTGAAGTACGGCGTCTTGCCGAAATCAGTGAGGTTGGCGAGGACGGGGACCTTCACCGCGGCAGTGAAGGCGCGGTACTCGTCGAGCGTGGGGATCGCCTCCGCGAAGATCATGTCGGCGCCGGCGGCGACGTAGGCCTGCGCGCGTGCGATGGCGGCGGGGACGCCCTCGACTGCGGCGGCGTCGGTGCGGGCCATGACGACAAAGTCGGGGTCGGGTTTGCCGGAGACCGCCGCGTGCACGCGCGCGGCCATCTCGGCGGTGGAGACGAGATGTTTGCCCGGCAGGTGGCCGCAGATTTTGAGGGGCACCTGATCCTCGAGGTGGACGGCCGCGACGCCGGCTCGGGCCATTTCGCGGACGGCGGTCGCGGGGTCGTTCCAGCCGGTATCAAGGTCGACGAGGAGCGGGAGGTCGACGCGACGCGTGATGCGGCGGGCGTCGATCAGCACGTCAGCCAATTCAGTCTGGCCGGTATCGGGGATGCCGTAGGAATAGTTGGCGACGCCGGCCCCGGAAAGGTAGAGGGCGCGGAAGCCGGCGCGCTGGGCGAGCAGAGCGGCGTAGGCGTTGATCGTGCCGATGATCTGAAGCGGCGATTCAGCCGAAAGGGCTGCGCGGAACTTGGATCCAGGGGAAGGCATCGGCGGTAAGGTTTAAGCGGTAAGCCGGAAGACAGCGGTTACACGGTCGCGACCCTAAGACACGAGGCGGGGGGCTGTCGAGGATGAGGCGGCGGCGCGGCGGTTAATTAGATTTTCGGCGGGCCGGGTGAGGAAAGTTACCGTAGGGCCCATGCGGTTTGGCTCGCCACCGAGCCCGCGGGGCGCATTAAAGAAATGCCGCAAAAAGCCCGGGTGGCGGAATGGTATACGCAACAGACTTAAAATCTGTGATCTGTAAAGATGTGTGGGTTCGAGTCCCACCCCGGGCACCAGCCTTCGCTCTTCGAGCTACGGCTCGGCAAGCCAGCCTGCTCTTCAGGCTACGGTCCGGTGAACTACCGAGTTAGGCTCACCCGATCATTCAATCAACCGCCGGACGGCATTGCCCTTGCGGTCAGTCAGCACGACAGAACGCGAGGTCGGGTTGATTTCTGTGATCGTGTAGTCACCCGCCGGCCCAAGCTTGGCACCCACCCGGCAACGGGCGCCGTTGATCATGACGACGTGCTCCCCGCCAACCTTCAGCAGGCCGGTAAATTGCATGGAGCGGGCGTATGACTTGAGATCGGCCATGGGCCCAAATTCCGGGAGCATGTCCGCTTTGGGCGCAGAGGGTGTGACGATTGTCGCTGGCGGGGCGACGGGCGCCACGGTCGGGTTGATCGGTGCGACCACTTTCGGCTGCGGTCGAGAAACAAGGAACCAGATGGCTGCAACCGCGCCGGCTGCGGCCAGCCAAAGCAGCCAGTGCATGTTTGAGCCGGAGGAATCTGGGCGGGAACCGGCTGCTGATTCGGCGCGCCCGGGCTTGACCCGCGCAAGGTAAGTAGGGCCGACCCCGACCGGGACTTGGAATGGGTCACCCGGCTGGCTGTTGTCCATCGTCTCCTGCCTGAACAGCTCCCAGGCGGCCTTGCGGTCTGGATCCTCAGTGTAGAAACGCTCCTGCCACTCCGCGACTTCCCGGGGACCTTCGTCCGTCGCGGGCTGCCGGTTCCAGAACTGGAGGATCACTTGCTGCCGGCTGCTGATCGGCTTCTTCCGCAGCAGTTGGTCGATGAGGAGTGCGGCTTCACCCTTGGTGGCACTCGCGGCGATCGAACCGCCCAGACCCTTGATAAAGTTCCGCTGGGGGTCGGTCATTGGATCCAGCCGCCAATCGCGAAGCCCCGTGGATGCTTTCGTGATTCTCTGGTCACCCGAATCCCGGACCGGTTCCGCCGCTTCCTCCGCCATGGCCTGAATTTCCCGGACAAAACCACGCTCGGTAACCGGCAGTACGCGCTCGATGGCCAGATAGAGCTCGATGGTGTCCGATTCGCGGCGCGCGCCATTCGCCAGGATACGCACGACAATTTCAGTGAGGTTGGCTCCCGCCGGCAGATCGGCGCTGGAATGGGTGAACAGCCAGTCGCGGAGACGCTCAGCTTTTGCTGGCTCAATCGGTCCATCGGTCGTAATGGCGCAGAGCACTGCCAGCAGATCGGCCGCGGCGGCCGCTTCTCTTTGGCGCTGGGTTAACGGGAGACGGGGAGAAGACTCTGGAATTGAGACCATGGCGCTTCTGTCACCGTAGTGTGCTCACTTGTGGGTTGTCGATAGCATCGAGCATAAAGCCGTTGTTAAAATGGCAAAAAGGCACTCGGAATTCAGGCGGTTTTTCCGGACGACGTTTGCTGGCGACCCGGGTATTTCCTACAGCGCAATCGCCAGTCGAGTGCAGGCCCCGGCGGGATTTGAGTGACCGAGAATCCGCCAGGGCCAACTTTTTCCCGGCGGGTCCCGGGCAACGCTAGAGGCATACTTGACTCCGCCCGGATGGCGTGCGAAATAAGCTGCAGAATCCATCTGTCGCCACGGTGTTCGCGGTCCGTTGGCAGATGCACGCGAAAGACAAACCATCCCGTCGATCCAGCGGTGCCATCATGATGTCCCCGACACGCAGACCAGACTCCGTGAAGAGTGTCATGTTGATTGCGGTTGCCATGGCAACGATCGGTCTGGGTCCGACCGTAATGTACGGACAAGCTGATCCCGCGCGGTATGATCCGCTCTATAATCAAAGGAAGATTGAAGGGGAAAAGAGGGCCCGCGAAAGAAAGAAAGAGGAAGAGAGAAAAAAGGCTAAGGAACAGCAAGAACTGCTGGAGAGGGAAGGTCGAGAAATCCAGCGGAGATTTGTGGAACCGATGGAACGAGAACGCAAATTGATGGAGGAGGCGGCGGACAAGGAAGCAGCTTGGCAGCGAAGTGTTCATGCACTGTCAGATTTCAACTACGCACAATCCATAATCGACAAGGTGGATCACGAGACCGCCCTTGGGTTTCTTCGCTTCTGGATCGATCAGGGCAACGAGAAAGCCATGATCACAATGGGGAGCGCCTACGAAGCAGGTCGGCTGGGCTTGGCCAAAAATCGGGATGAGGCGATAAAATATTATACCCAGGCGGCCTTAAAGGCCAACGGGGAAGCCCAGTATGCGCTGGGCGAAATCTATTCCGGTGGCACGCCTAAGAATCTAGGCGAAGCAAGCAAATGGTATCTCATGGCAGCCAAAGGAGGACATGCTGCTGCCTTGGTGAAGCTCCAAGTTTTGGGCGATGCGGGCTCCGTGGAAGCCCAGTACGGCCTTGGCGGGTTATATATGAACCACAAGGACGGCGGACCGTACGCGCGATGGTTTTTGAGGGCTGCGGAGCAGGGGCACGCCGAGGCTCAGGCATGGGTGGGGCGTTCTTATCAGTTTGGGCTGGGTGGTGTATCGAAAGATTCGATTGTGGCGGAGAAGTGGAACCGCAAGGCGGCCGAACAAGGAGTCCTTAGGGCCCAGTTAGCCCTCGCGTGGATGTATCACGCGGGTGATGGCGTGGCGAAGAACTCGCCGGAGGCCGCGAAGTGGTACCGCAAGGCGGCCGAGCAGGGGGACTCCACCGCCCTGAACGAATTGGCCCAGCTGTATCAAAAGGGAGACGGCGTGCCGATGGAGGCCACAAGGGCGGTGCAACTGTATCGTCAGGCGGCCGAGAAAGGATACGCCAAGGCGATGTACAATCTCGGTTCAATGTATGAGAGCGGGACCGACGCACCGTTGGATGCAGCGGAAGCGATGAGGTGGTATCACAAAGCCTCCGAGGCCGGGTATCCGGGCGTGAGCTATTACGTCGGCTGCATGTACCGCACTGGTCGCGGTGTGGCCAAGGATCCGGTGGAGGCCGTGAAATGGCTTCGCCAGGCGGCCGAGAAGGATAACAACAACGACGCCCGAATTGCACTCGGCAGCATGTATGAAAACGGCGAGGGTGTGCCTCAGAACACTGCGGAAGCCCTGAAATGGTATAACCTCGCTGCGTACGACTCGGCTGATGCGAAAAAGCGTTACCTTGTCTTGTTGACCAATGGTATTGCGGACGATCTGTATAAACTCGCAATTAATTACCATTACGCGCGGGACGGGACCATGGATGTTGCCGAAGCCATGAAGTGGTATCTCAAGGCGGCAGAGCAAGGACACAAAGACGCCGCGATGAGTCTCGGCGAGATTTATTACCAAGGCGAGAGTGTGGCCAAGGACCCGGTGGAGGCAATGAAGTGGTTTCGCCGGGCGGGCGAACAGAAGGGCCAGGTTAACGCGCAATTCTTAATCGGTGAGATTTATTACCAAGGCGATGGCGTGACCAGGGATCTGGTGGAGGCAATGAAATGGTTTCGCCTGGCGGCAAGCCACGGGCACCCCGACGCCAAGTTTAGGCTTGGCAACATGTATGAACGCGGCGAAGGCGTAGCCAAAAATGTGTCTGGGGCTGAGGAGTACTATCGTGCAGCATTTGAGTATTACGATGCACCCAGTTATCTGGCCATCCAGTTTATCAGAGGCGCGGCCGAGGAACAGGGGAAGATTGGCGGCCAAATCTTGTATCAAACAATGAGGGAAGCTAGCCGCACGGTTCGGCGCGTGAATAAGGGCATGCTTGCGTCGGAGTTCTTGATAAAGGCAGTACAGAAAGGCTCGACCGGTGCCAAACTCAACCTGGGCTACATGTATCTCGAAGCTGATGGTGTACGCAAGGATCAGGCTAAGGGGGTAAGGTTGATTCGGGAGGCCGCTGAAGATGGCAACCCGCGCGCCCAGGTAATCATCGGCGACCTGTACCAAAAGGGTAATGGCGTGCCACAGGACCTCGTTGAGGCGTTGGCATGGTACGAACTCGCGCGTGATTCGGAAGAGGGACAGGACTCCGCTGCCGCACTTGAGCAGAAGCTTGGGTCACAGGAAGTCATACAAGCCACGCAGCGTCGTAATGAGCTGCTTGCAACCATCAAGGCGAAGCAAGCCATGGGCAAGGGGACTGGCCTAAAGTAACGACGAGTGGCAAATGAACATGGCAGCTCGTGCGGCAGCGCGCAGCTTGGATCAGGCGACATTCTGGTGATCGATAATTCGCCGGAGCCAATTTTTCCGGGCTGGCCCTGGGTGGGGTTGCCGGCAAAGATTACACCAAAACCATGCGACGTATTCTCCTGTTACTGGTGTTCGGAGTTTTGGTGGGCGGTGTGACCGCCGAGCCGGTCCGGATTGGCTTTTTCATGTCGATCACGGGGCGCGACGCCTCCTTTGGCGAGGCTTCGTTACGCGGGGCGCGGCTGGCGGTCGACGAGCTGAACGCGGCTGGCGGCGTGCTGGGCCGGCCGGTGGAGCTGGTGGTCGAGGACAACCGGTCGCTGCAAGGCGAGTCGGCCACGGCGGCCAAGAAATTGATTTCCCGCGACCGCGTGGTCGCCCTGATCGGCGAGTGTTCGTCGGCCCGCACCCTTGAGGCCGCGCCGGTGGCGCAATCGGCCGGCGTGCCGCTGGTGACTCCGGCCTCGACCAGCCCCAAGGTCACGCAGGTCGGCGACGCAGTTTTCCGGGTGTGCTTCATCGACCCGTTCCAAGGCGACGTGATCGCGGCTTTTGCCCGGCGGCGCCTCGGGCTGAAGCGGGCGGCGCTGCTGATCGATTCGACCGCGCCCTACTCGGTGGGGCTGGCGGAGTATTTTGAGAAAACCTTCACCGCGCTCGGCGGGCAGGTCGTCAGCGTCCAGAAATACGCCGGCGCCGACACGGATTTTCGCGCACAACTGACGGCGATCCGCGCGGCTAAGCCGGACGCAGTCTTCCTTCCGGGCTACTACGTGGCCGCGGGCTTGGTCGCGCGGCAAGCGAAGGAACTCGGCGTTACGGCTACGCTGTTGGGTGGCGACGGGTTTGAGGCGCCGCAGTTGCTGGAAATCGGCGGCGACGCGCTGGAGGGCGTGTATTACTCGACGCATTTTGCGACGGAGAATACGGACCAGCTCTCTCGCGATTTCGTCGCGGCGTTCCGCCGGCGGCATGGAGCTGTGCCGAACGGACTATCCGCACTCACGTACGACTCGGTCAAGTTGGTGGCCGACGCGATCATGCGGGCTGGCACGACGGAGCGGGTGGCGCTGCGCCGGGCCCTGGCGGCCACGAAGGATTTTCCCGGCGTGACCGGGCGGACGACGATCAATGCGCAGCGCGACGCCAACAAGGACGCCGCGATCATCACGGTGAAGCAGGGTCGATTGACGTTTGTGGAAACGATCCGGCCGTAGATCAGGCCGGGCCGGTTGAGGGGGTGGGGCGCAGGAAAAAGGTTCGGGCAAGACGGATTCAAAGCTGGCTTGCGTCGAGAGGAACCGTGCGCACAAGGGAAGGATGAAAGCAGGGCATCATCTTCTCACCGAGGTCGCTCCGTTGCTCTTGTTTCTGAGCGCGACGGACCTCGGGGCGTACGAGGAAATCCTGCCGGGGCTGGCGTTCAGCGGCTTGCAGCCGCGCGAGGTCCGGGTCTACGTGCCGCCGGGCGGACTGACCCCGGCGACGCCGGTCCTGGTCGCGTTGGACGGCCAGACGATGGCGGCGTGGCGGCTGGAGCAAACGCTCGCCGACCTGACGGTGCAGGGGCAGCGCGTGCGGCCGCTCGTCGTGGCCATTCCGGCGAGCACTGATCGCCTGGAAGAATACGGAATGGCGGGAACGCTGGATTTCGCGGGCCGCGGGAAAAAGGCGGCCGCTTTTCAGCGCTTCGTGATCGAGGTCGTATTGCCGGCGGTTCGGGCGCGCTACGCCGTCACGGCCGATCCGGCGCGCACCGGCGTCATGGGCGCATCATTGGGCGGCCTGGCGGCATTCGACCTGGCGTGGCGCCACCCCGAAGTCTTCGGGTTCGCCGGGCTTTTCTCCGGCTCGCTGTGGTGGCGGGGCGACAATTCGTCGCCGGCGACGCAGCAGACTTCGCGGCTGGTCCACCGGCTGGTGCGCGAGACCCCCCGGCCGCCGGCATTGCGGCTTTGGTTCGAGGCCGGCACGAAGGACGAGATCGACGACCGGGACCAAAACGGGGTCATCGATGCCATTCAGGACACCACTGAGCTGGTGGTCGAACTCGAGCGCCGCGGTTTTCGGCGGGGCCCGGCCTTGCATTACGTGGAGATCGTCGGGGGCGAACACAACGAGGCCACCTGGGCGCGCGCTTTGCCTGAATTCTTCGAGTGGGCGC
>CAZAOI010000125.1:8175-9931 GCA_964486705.1 uncultured Oleiharenicola sp.
GAACACAACGAGGCCACCTGGGCGCGCGCTTTGCCTGAATTCTTCGAGTGGGCGCTGCCTCGCACGCGTTAGGTGGGTTTTTTCTCTCCAGTCAACCCACCGGCTTTTCGCGGGGTCGAAGGGTGGCCGGTGGGTCCGATTGGATCTCAAGATCCTCTCGGGGTCGCCCGCGAACGGCCGAAAGAAGTGCATGGCCGCGGCGAGCATCGTGGCTTCCGCGAAGATGGCTTCCGGTAATTCTGGCTGGCGGGACGAGGTGCTGGGTAGATATTGGTGGGTGATTTGGGATTGCCGAAACGGGCTGATCCCATGAAGTGGGTGGCGTGATCCTCCCCCTTTCAGCGCCGGTAACAGGAATTCCGTCCACCGACGGAGCTATCCGTTTTTGTGCATGAAGATCGGCTTTTTGGGCGGTAGTTTTGACCCCGTGCATTTTGGCCACTTGATCGCGGCCCAGGATGTTTATGAGCAATATAAGTTCGACCGCCTGTTTTTGGTGCCCGCGGCCCAGGCCCCGTTGAAACCAACCGATGTCCAATCTTCGCCCGAGGATCGGCGGCAAATGCTCAAAGCGGCCTGTGAATGGGATCGGCGTCTGGAGATCTCGGACTACGAACTCAGCAAGGGCGGCATGAGTTATACCATCGACTCGGTTCGCCATTTTCGGCTGCAGTTCCCGAACGACGAATTGTTTTGGATTATCGGTGGCGACCAATTGCCTTTGCTGCACAAATGGAAGGATATTAATGAGTTGGTGAAATTGGTTGAATTCATTTTCCTGGAGCGCCCCCGGCATCCGAGCAAGCCGCATACGGATATTCCCGGCCTGCGACTGCACCGGTGCGACGGACATTTGATTGAGATCAGTTCAAGCGAACTGCGGCAGCGCGCTCGTGCCGGCTTGTCGCTTCATTATTTCTGCCCTCAGAAAGTTATCGCTTATCTTGAAGATAAAAAACTCTATCGGTGAATCATCCGATGAAAGCCAAAGCCAAAAGCATCACCAAAGTCGCCAAGCCGGTCAGCAAGGCCAAACCGGCCAGGAAGACGAAACCGTCGAATAAGCTGCTTAAACTGATCGTGGAGGTGCTCGACGAGAAGAAGGCGGAGAACTTGCGAGTGCTGGATGTCAGCAAGTTATCGAGTATTACCGATTATCTGGTTTTGGCGACCGGCAATTCCGAGCCCCACCTCCGCGCACTGCGGGTCGAATTGGAGCGGGTCCTCGATGAGCAAAAGGCCCGGATCTTAGGAATCGATACCAGCAAGGGAAGCGGCTGGGTCGTGGTGGATGCTTTCGAAGTAATGGTGCATTTGTTTACCCCTGAAAATCGCGACAAGTACCGGATGGAATTGCTGTGGAAAGATGCCGCGGAGTTGGCTCTTTCCAAGCTCTGAGGCACTCTGGTTTGGGGGCTGTTTTCACTCGCCCTTGGTGCTGCTCGGCTGGATAGTTTTTCGAGGCGGTTAGTTTGGCTAACAATTGAATTTTAGTCTTTTGTAATAATACTGTGCCCGATTTGTTGCGCCTTGAGGCGGGGTGAAAGCTGGCGCCCTCGATCCGCTGGTTTACAATCTACTGACAAGTCTGCGGGATTTGTTTCTCGCTTGCCTCGGACGCCAGGGATGTCTTTGTCTCATTCGCTCACAATACCGTGGGCAAAAATAAATAAATCATAACCCAACATATAATGAACATTCGCTCCAATAAAGGTTTCACGCTCGTCGAAATCATGATCGTCGTGGTCATCATCGG
>CAZAOI010000126.1:0-9878 GCA_964486705.1 uncultured Oleiharenicola sp.
GGCCGGAGCGACAACCCTGAATGGACTTCGTTCTCCTATCCGACGATTATGATATCCTGGCAGCGAAATGGCAGAGGGGCAGGGGTTGCGTTAAAGGCCGATCACGCAGCCCTCATTGTTCTGCCGCCTTGGAAGGCGTGATCGCCGGAATGAAAGCCGATTTGCTCGGCTTCGGTTATACCCAGTTCCTTCGGGACGCCGACATACCTGGATTTTTTGAATTCCTGCGCCGCGCGGACAACGACAAGACCGCATTCGTCCTGCCCACGATCATGCTCCGACCGGAGGCTCGAACTCCTATGCTGCAATCCCTGGTCAAAATAGATTGCGGGCCGGTTGCGATCTTCGTCGGCGCGACGGCGCTCATTGAAGGCGAAGCCTTGCGGGACCTGGGCTATTGCGGCTTGGCTAAAAACTGGCTCGTTGCGTGAAAAGCCTGCACAACTCGCGCACAAAACCCGCACAATCGAACTAAGGATCTCCTGAATTGTTGATTATAATGGTGCGGGCGGAGGGAGTCGAACCCTCCTCTCATGCTTGGGAAGCACGCATAATACCGATATACTACGCCCGCGAAACTGATGGGAGCAAAACAACCTCCGCCGACAAATCAAGCTTCGGCCTCAATTGCCGTGGCGCCCAGTCGGCGATAACGGTCTTTGATGCGCCGGAGGATGTCGTCACTGGACAAACCGTAGGCGGCGCGGAGAATTTCCACGCTGCTGCCGTGCTCGACAAATTTATCCGGCCAGCCGATGCGTTCGACCGCCGTGGTGCAATCCGCGTCATGCAGGGCTTCGAGGACGGCGCTGCCGAAGCCCCCGGCGAGGACGTGGTCTTCCATCGTGACGATCAGCGGTACGACGGCGGCTTGGCTGAGCAGCAGGGTGCGGTCGAGCGGCTTGATGAAGCGGGCGTTGACGACCCCGACGGAAAGATGTTCCTCGCGCTCCAGACGCTCGGCGAGTTTCAGCGCCTCCTGCACCATGGCCCCGAGCGCCCAGATGATCAGGTTGGAACCTTCGCGCACCACTTCCGCCTGGCCGAGCGGCAACACGGCGGGCTGCGGTTTGATTTTGACGCCGGTTCCGGCGCCGCGCGGATAGCGGATGAACCCCGGGCCGGGCAACTGCAGCGAGGTGTGGAGCATGTCCACAAGTTCGTCCTCGTCCTTGGGCTGCATGACGACGGCGTTGGGCACGCAGCGGAGATAGGAAATATCAAAGAGGCCGTGGTGGGTCGGGCCGTCGTTGGGCGAAAGTCCGGCGCGATCCATGCAGAAGGTGACGGGCAGGTTTTGCAGGCACACGTCGTGGATCACCTGATCGTAGGCGCGCTGCAAAAAGGTCGAATAAATCGCGCACACCGGCCGGAAGCCTTTCGTCGCCAGTCCGGCGGCGAACAGCACGGCGTGCTCCTCCGCGATGCCGACGTCAAAAAACTGCGCCGGCACCGCTTCGGCGAGGTGCGAGAGTCCGGTGCCGCTCGGCATGGCGCCGGTAATGCCGAGAATTTTGGAATCTTGCTGGGCAAAGCGCGTCAGGGCGGTGCCGAACACGTCCTGATAATTCGGTGGCGTGCTGGGTGCAGGCTTCGGGCTCTCGCCGGTGACCGGATCGTAGGGGCTCGCGCCGTGAAACTTCTCCGGGTGCCGGACCGCGGCCTCGAGGCCTTTGCCTTTCTTGGTGAGCACGTGGATCAGCACGGGAACGTCGCAATGCCGGGCGAACTCCAGGTTCTTGATCAGCGCGTCAACATTGTGGCCATCGACCGGACCGAGGTAACGCAGGCCGAATTTCTCGAAGAGCGACGACTCGACAAAGAAGTCCTTCGTCTCGCGCTTCCACTTCAAATAGACCCGGTTCATCTCCATGCCGGCCGGGAAACTCTTGAAGAAACCCTCGATGTCGTGGTGAAGCTTGTTGTAGGTGGAACTGGTGCTGAGACGGTTCAGGTAGCCGGCGATGGCGCCGACATTCTTGGCGATCGACCACTCGTTGTCATTGAGGATCACGATCAGCCGCTTGGTCGAACTGACGACATTGTTCAGGGCCTCGAGCGTGATGCCGCAGGTAAAGGCGGCGTCGCCGCAGACCGCGACGACGTGCTCGGATGAGTGGCGCAAATCGCGCGCCGTGGCCATGCCGAGGGCGGCGGACAGGGCGGTGCCCGCGTGGCCGGCCCCGAACGAGTCGTGCACACTTTCCTGGCGATAGAGGAAGCCCGACGCGCCCTCGCTCTTGCGGAGATTGCGGAAAAACTTCCCGCCGCGCCCGGTCAGCAGCTTGTGCACGTAGCCTTGGTGCGCGACGTCGAAGACGAATTGGTCCGTCGGCGAATCGAAGACGCGGTGGAGCGCGATCGTCAGCTCAACGACGCCGAGATTGGGACCGATGTGACCGCCGTTCCGGGCGGTCACCATGATCAGCTCCTCGCGGATTTCCTGTGCCAGCTGGGGCAGTTGCTCAAGGGCGAGGGCTTTGAGATCGGCGGGGCCGGTAATACGGTCGAGCAGACGGGGGGCGGACGAAGACGTGGTCATCAGGGAGGGCAACGGGCGGGGTTACTCCGCGCGGCTGGATTCAAACGGCTCGAAGGCGGTGCTGCCGGTCTTGGTCTTTTTCAGTTTCTCGATCTTGAGTTCCGCCTCTTTCAGCCGGTTCTCGCAGATGGCGAGCAACTTGGTGCCATCTTCATATTTGGCCAGCAGCTCGGCCAGCGGCACTTCGCCCTGTTCCATCGAGTCCACGATGGTTTCGAGCTTGGTGAGCGCTGTCTCAAAACTGAGTTTGGAGGTCTTGTCTGAATCCACAGCTTCACTGTGCGACGGTGCGGGGCGATTTCAACCCTCTTTCGCGGAATGCTGGGCGGCAGTGATTTGGGATTGGCGTGGCGGGAAATTCCCTTGGAGTGAAGGGCATGGACTGGTTTCCCCTTACCGTGGTGGCTTTGGTATTCTTGCGTCTCGGTGCGCAACTGGGCCTCGAGGCCCTGAACCGCGCGGAGGCCCGGCGCCACGCTGCGCTGCGGCCGGCCGCCCTGGTCGGCGTCATGGATGAA
Source organism: uncultured Oleiharenicola sp. (assembly GCA_964486705.1). GTDB lineage: Bacteria > Verrucomicrobiota > Verrucomicrobiia > Opitutales > Opitutaceae > Lacunisphaera. The sequence continues at coordinate 3,061 of CAZAOI010000126.1, forward strand.
GCAACCTATGCCAAATCGGTGGAGTACACGCTGGCAAAAAGCCGGTTCGGGTCTGTCGAAACCGTCTCTGAGGTGCTGATCTTGGTGGGGGTGCTGTTCAGCGGCGCCTTGCCTTGGCTGTGGCTGCGGTTCGATGCGCTGGCGCCCGGGGCGGCGTGGAGCGGTTCGCTTTTTCTGGTCGGCACCATGATGTTGCTCGGGCTGCCAGGATTGCCGTTGGAGTGGTGGGCTCAATTCCGGCTCGAGGCGAAATTCGGGTTCAACAAGAGCACCCTTGGTCTGTGGGTCGCCGACCACTTTAAATCCGCGCTGCTCGGCCTCGGCCTCGGGTTTCCTTTGCTCTGGGCGTTGCTGGCGCTGGTGGGCTGGGTCGGGCCGCTCTGGTGGGTCTGGGGCTTCGCGCTGCTGTTTGGCTTTCAGCTGCTGATGTTCGTGCTGTACCCGAAGCTCATCATGCCGTTGTTCAACAAGCTCACGCCGCTGCCCGAGGGCGAGGTGCGCACGCGGCTGCTCGCGCTGGCCGACCGCACGGGTTTCCAAGCCCAGACGATCGAGGTCATGGATGGGAGCAAACGTTCCGGCCACTCCAACGCGTTTTTCACCGGCTTCGGCCGCTTCCGCCGGATCGTGCTGTTCGACACGCTCATGGCGCAGCTCGCGCAGGATGAGTTGGAGGCCGTGCTGGCGCATGAGATCGGCCATTATAAGCGCGGCCATATTCCGCAACGGCTCGTCACGATGGGATTCATGCAGTTCGCCGCATTTGCGGCCATTGCCTGGCTGACCAACGCGCCGTGGTTTAACGGCGTTTGCGGCCTGCCGGCCGGCGCGTTGGCCCCGACCTTTCTGCTGTTCGCGTTGCTGGGCGGCCTGGTGACCTTCTGGTTTTCTCCCCTCGGCCACTGGGTCTCCCGCAAGCACGAGTATGAAGCCGACGCCTTCGCCAAGAACGCGCTGGGCAGCTCCGGTCCGATGATCGGAGCCCTGCGCAAACTCTCGCAGAAAAATCTTTCGAACCTGACGCCGCATCCGCTCTACAGCTCGGTTTATTACTCGCATCCCACCTTGGTGGAGCGCGAGCGTGCGCTCCTGAGCTGACCAAACTGTTTTGGCCACAAAAAGGCACCACAATGGCCTGTCCTGCTGCCGTCGAATTCCCGTGCGCCTCTAGGCGCCTGGCAGGTTTCGTGAGCCGTCGGTTTTTTGTGTTTTTCGTGGCCATAATTTTCTTTCTGGCGGCGGCGGCGGCCCAAGCGCTCACGATCGCCACGTACAATGTCGAAAACTACCTCGTCGCCGACCGGATGGTGGACGGAGTCTATCGCCCGGCCTATCCGAAACCGGAGAAGGAAAAAGCGGCCCTGCGCCGGATCATTCGGGAAATCGCGCCGGATATTCTCGCGGTGCAGGAAATGGGCGCGCAGCCGTTCCTCGATGATTTTCAACGCGAGCTGAAGGCCGCCGGACAGGATTTTCCCTATGCGGTGTTGCTGGAGGCCGCGGATCCGGATCGTCATGTGGCCGTGCTCTCAAGGATTCCGTTCAAGGAAATCCGCCGGCATCCGCATGTGCCGCTGCTCTATTTCGGCAAGCGCGAGGCGGTGAAGCGCGGGGTGCTGGAGGTCGTGTTTGCGACCGAGGCCGGCGAGGTCTCGTTGTTTGTCGTGCATCTGAAGAGCCGGTATACGGAGCGGGCGGATGATCCGGAAAGCGCCCGGCGACGGCACGCCGAGGCGGAAGCCGTGCGCGATCTCGTGTTGGCGCGTTTTCCCGACCCGACGAAGGCGCGCTTCATGGTCTGCGGTGACTGGAACGATACTCGCGGCAGCCGGACGGTGGCGGCACTCACGCACCGGGGCGGCACGACCGTGGGTTCCATTCTGCCCGCCGCTGATTCCCGTGGTGAAACCTGGACGCATTTCTATCGCAAGGAGGAAATCTACAGTCGGATCGACTACCTGCTGGTTTCACCCGCGCTGCAGCCGCTCGTCAAAGGCGCGCGGGCTTCAATCTACGACGGCAATGGAGTCTCGGTCGCCAGCGATCACCGACCGGTCTTCGTGGAGTTGGAACTGGCGCCGCGGACACGATGATCCTGGCGGCGGCGCGGCGGGGGTGATCCGCGGTTGACGGTCGGGCGCGTCTCGGGCTTATCCGTGTGCACTCGTGCCAGCTGAATCCCATTCTCCGGTGTCGTCGTGGCGCATCTATTGGACGGCGTTCATCGGGCTTTTCTTTGATTACTACGATCTCTACCTGTTCGTTTATCTGGAGAAGACCCTGCAGGCGCATTTCGCGCTGAGCACGACGCAGAGCAACTGGCTGCAGTTTGGCGGGCTCGCGGGGGTCGGAATGGGCGCGCTGTTGTTTGGGTTTCTGGCCGACCGGTTTGGCCGGGGCCGCCTGATGCTGGTGGTGTTTGCCGTGTATGCGATTGGCGTGGCCGGGCTGAGTCTCGCCTGGAGCTACGAAAGCCTGCTCGGCTTCCGGTTGCTGGCGTCGCTGTCGCTCGGGGCGGAGTGGGGCATCAGCCACACCTATCTGGCGGAGCGGGTGGGCGGAGCGCAGCGCTACCGGTTCGCAGCGTGGCTCCAGTTTTCCATTCTGGGCGGTCTGCTCGCGGCGATGGCGGCGCGTTATGCGCTGCCTGTGGTGGGGTGGCGCTGGCTCTTTGCGGCCTCGATTGTGCCGGTGGCCGTGCTGGCGTTGGTCCGCGGGCGGGCGCTTGCCGGGAACGAACGCGAAGCGGACCGCGGAGTCGCGGAAGCGGGGGAGACCGAGGGAATGCTGGCGCGGGCCGGCACGCGGCTCCGGGCCATCCCCGCTCACGGGCGCAGTTTCCTGCTTTGTTTTGGACTCGCGAGCCTCACGATCGCGAGCGGGACCATTAATATTTTCTACGCGAAAGAACTGCCGCAGTCGCCGCTCTACACGGTCCTGTTCTGGGGCAACGTGGTGCCGGGGATGCTGGCGGGCGCCTGGGTGGTGCGGCGCTGGGGTGTGGCCCGCGCGCTGGCCCTCTACGCGGGCGGTCTGACGACGCTTTCGCTCGCGGCCTGGCTGAGCGGTTCGGTGCGCGCGGGGTTGCTGTTCGCCTTGGTCATTCCGCTGCTCAACGGGATTCCGTTCGGGCTGATGGGGGCATTTTTCAACGAAGTCTTTCACGACTTCCGCACGATGTTGTCGGGCGCCGCGTATAATCTCGGGCGGATCGCGGCCGGCTTTGCCCCAGCCTTGATCACCGCGTTCGGCCTTCAGGAGAACGGACGGTATTTTGTCTTTACCGCGGTGCTGGGGGCGGCGGTGCTGGGGTTAGCCGCCACGATGCGGTCGGATTGGCGGGCTCCTCGTTCGGGGGACGGTCCGGAAACTGGAGCGCGTTGACGGCCACGCGCTTGGGCCCGGTCGCGCTTAGCTGGCGCCGCGAATGCCTCCACCGGCCGAATTGAAATTCAACGATAAGTGAGTAGGGTGGCCGATCTACCATGAAAACCACGGTCTTTTGGGTTCGGGTTTTTTCCGTCGCGGTTCTGTTGGCTCCCCTGTCTCTTCTTGGAGCCTCGAACGAGGACACCTTCAAAGAACTTGGGCTCACGCGGTTTGTTGACCCGATCTTCCCGGAGAGCCTGCGGATGGAAGGCGTGGCCGAAGGGAGTGTGATTCTGGCGGTAGTCCGCAACGCGGCGGGTGTGTCGTCCGATCTCCTGGTGCTGCGGGCAACTCATCCTAAATTCGCGGAAGCGGCGGAGGAAGCGGTTCGCCAGTGGCGGTTCACGGCGGGGGCGGTTCCCGACTCGTCGCCCCGGTTGATCCAGTTGAATTTCCGGCTCGAGGGCGTCATTATTTTTCCCACCGGCAAGAACCTGGCTGATGAGATGGCGATCCGGGCGGCCGGGCCGAATGCGAGAATGGCGGGCACCGTACCCGCGCTCCTGACGTTGCGCCCGGAGCCACGGGCGCTGGTGCAAACGATGCCGCGTTATCCCGCCGCCTTGGAAGCCAGCGGTCTGACTGGCACGGCCTCGGTGAATTTTTATGTCGATGAGGACGGCCGCGTGCGATTGCCGGAAGTGGTCGCGGCTTCGGCGCCGGAGTTTGGGGCCGCCGCGGTGACGGCGGTTTTGCAGTGGCGTTATGAACCGCCGCGTGCCCGCGGACGGGCGGTTGTGACCCGCGACCACTGGGAGTTCAAGTTTCAGCCGTCCGGTTGAGGCGCGGCCGCTGCGGGTCTTTAGACCCGGAAAATCGCCCCGAGTTTTTTCCCGAGCAAAATCGTCATCCCGGCAATCGTGATTCCGAGGAAGGCCATCGCCCAGACGCCGAGCGCCGACGCGATGTACTTGCCGTCCCCGAGCAACTGGAAGAGTTCGTAGATCGCCTTGGTGATTGGATAATAGGCCTGCTTTTGGGCGAGCACGAGCGAATCGGAGACTTCGAGCATCGCGAAAGCAAAGGCCAGCAGGCCGCCGGCGATGAGATTCGCCATGATGAGCGGCAGGGTGATTTTAACCAGCGCCTTGAACGGCGGGCAGCCAAGATTTTGCGCCGCCTCCTCGAGCGTCTCGCTGGTCTGCTGGAAACCAGCGACTGCCGAGCGCACCACGTACGGCAGGCGGCGCACCGAGTACGCGATGATGAGCAAAATGGTTGGATCCTGGACCGGATTGAGGAATGAGAAGAACTTTCCCTCCTGGCTCATGGCAATGTAGCCAAAAGCCAGCACGAGGCCGGGCACCGCGAGCGGCAGCATGGCGAGGAAATCCAGAATCTGGCGGCCGGCAATCTTGGAGCGGACGATCACGTAGGCGAGGAGAACGCCCAGAATCAGGTCGATGACGGTCGAGATGCTGGCGTATTTCAGACTGTTGGCGATGGCCGGCACGGTCAGGTCGTGGCCGAGGGCTCTGACGAAGTTGTCCAAGGCTAATTTCTGGGGCAGCACAGTCGCATACCAGTCGCTGGAAAAAGCCACCAACACGACGCCGAGGTGGGGCAAAATGGCGAGGAATGTGATTGAACCGAAGAGGGCGGTGCAGCCCCAGGCGCGGGCCCGGGAGATTTTTTTCGGGCCGCCGGCGGAGGTGGCCTTCGCCATCATGGCGTAGGCGTCGCGGCCGAAGAGCCCTTTGCCTACGGCGTAGAAAAGAACCGAGCTGACGAGCATGACGGCGACCAGCGCAAAGGGAAACGGATTGCCGCCAATATCCTTCAGTCCGTAAAAAATCTGGACCGATGTCACCCGGGCGTAGTCAAAGATCAGCGGCACGCCGAGATCGGTAAAAGCCCAGATGAATACGATGGTGCCGCCGGCGAAGAGCCCGGATTTGATCAGCGGCAGCGTGATCCTTCGGAACTTGCGGAATCCGCTGCAGCCGAAATTTTCGGCGGCTTCCTCCAACGCCGGATCGATGTTGGCGAGCGCGGCGACGGCATTCAGGTAGATGATCGGGTAGAGGCTGAAGGCGTTGACGAGGGCGATGCCCAGAAACTGGTTGTGGCCGAGCCAGTCGAAGGTCCACCCCGCCGGCCGCACGCCGAGGTCGATGAGCAGGGCGTTCAGAGCCCCATATTGTCCGAGGATTTGTTTGATGCCGATCGCCCCGACGAACGGCGGCAGGATCATCGGCACAAGAATCAGCGAACCCAGCAGGCCCTTCGCGGGGAAGATAAAACGGTCGGTTGTGAACGCCAGGGGCAGGGCGATCAGCAGGGCGAAGAGGGTGGTCGTCGCCGCGAGCAGAAACGAATTTGCCAGGCCGCCCAGATAGAGCGGGTCGGAGAGCAACGAGGCCAGGTACGCGAAAGTCAGGGCCCCGTCGGCGTCGATGAAGCCTCCTTTCAGGATCTGCAGGATCGGCCAGAGAAAGAAGGCGCCGAAAAACAGCAGCGTGAAGGCAAAGACGAGGCGCGCGAAATTCTGCGACATCCCCTGAGGCTATGCTGCAGCGCCGCCGGGGTGACAAGGGCGAAGGCCGCGCGCGGTAAAGATTAGGGCGTGCATTCAAACCTGATTCACCCATTGAAAATAGCCCGCAAGTGTCGAGCGCTAGCTCGGGTAGGGCGCACCGCCGAGGCTTCGCACTCGTCGCCGGCCCGGTGCGCCGCCCTACCGTTTGAATACACGCGCTAGCTTTCCCTGATAATCTACGACTAACAAAAACTCGCCCCTACCGAAGACTGCGCCACCTGAAGAAGCCCCCGCGAGCGGTTGGCGGCATGAGCGCACGACGCTCAGTCGGCCGGAATCCCATCGGAGCATCACCGTGCCGCCCGGGGCGGGGTTTTGGCGCAAGCTGTTGGCCTTCTCGGGGCTGGGTGTCATGGTGGCGGCGGGCTCGATGGACCCGGGCAACTGGGCGACCGACCTCGTGGGTGGATCGCAGGTCGGCTATACGCTGCTTTCGGTCATTCTGATTTCAAACCTGAGGGCGATCCTCCTGCAGCACCTGTGCGTGAAGCTCGGCATTGCCACCGGGCGGGACCTGGCGCAGGCCTGCCGCGACCACTGCCCGCGGTCGGTGGTGTGGTTTCAGTGGATCCTGTGCGAGTTGGCCGTCGCGGCCTGTGATTTGGCGGAGGTGATCGGCTCGGCCATCGCCTTGCAGCTTCTGTTCGGCATCCCCTGGTGTGGGGCTGGATCATCACGGCGGTGGATGTGATGGTGGTGCTGTTGCTGCAAAACCGGGGCTTCCGCTACCTCGAAGCGGTGGTCATCACCCTTATCCGGATCCATGCAGTTGAAGCTGTGGGAGCGAGCAAGCTCGCTCCCCCATTTTTGCCACTGAAAGGTGGTCGCCGGTTTCCACACCGGCGACAGG
>CAZAOI010000127.1:0-8150 GCA_964486705.1 uncultured Oleiharenicola sp.
AACTGTCGAAAATCCGGCTCCAGTTTAACCTAAAAAACTCGATTGAAACGCGGAGCAGCGGAGAACACAGAGGGGAAACCCCGCTCCCAAGAAGGACTCCGTCATTCTTCCGGCGGGGTGAATCCCCGGCGCATGACGTTCTCGGCGACGAGCCGTGGGAACAGGAAATTCTCGAGGTATTCCGGGCTGCCGGCCTTGGTGCCGCCGCCGGACATCTTGAAGCCGCCGAACGGATGGCGCTCGACGATTGCGCCGGTGCAGCCGCGGTTCAGGTAAAGGTTGCCGGTGAAAATTTCCTGCTGGGCCCGCTCCAGGGCGCGCGGACTGCGGGAGAAAATACCGGCGGTGAGCGCGTAGTCGCTGGCGTTCACCATCGCGAAGGCCTCGTCGAGGTCCTTGGCCTTCATGATGGCGAGCACCGGCCCGAAAATTTCCTCGCGCACGATCGTGTGTTCGACCTTGCAGCCGGTGAAGACGGTCGGTGGCACGTAGTACCCGCCGCTGGCGACGGCCTCCGGCGAGAGTTTCGCCTGCCAGGCGAGCTTGCACTCCTTCTTCCCGGCCTCGATGTAGCCGAGAATGGATTTCTGCGCGGCATCATCGATGACGGGATTGACGATCGTGCCGGGCCGGGCGGGATCGCCGACCGGGAAACTGGGACACGCGGAGAGGAAACGCTCGACGAACTTGTCGTAGACGCCCTCGAGCACGATGAGGCGGGAGAGCGCGGAGCATTTCTGGCCGGCATAGCCGAAGGCGCTGTACAAGGCGGCCGGGATCGCTTCGTCGAGGTCGGCATCGTTGTCGATGATGAGGGCATTCTTGCCGCCCATTTCGCAGACGACCTTTTTGAGGTTGAGCTGGCCGGGGTGGGTTTTGCCCGCTTCCTCCCAGATGCCGCAGCCCACGGAACGCGAGCCGGTGAAAGCGATGAAGTCGATCTGCGGGTGCGCGACGAGGTGTGCGCCGGCGTCAGCGCCGGAGCAGGGGAGGAAGTGCAGGGCGCCCGGAGGCGTGCCGGCCTCCACCATCACTTCCATCAGCAGCGCACCGATGATCGAGGTCTGGCGCGCGGGTTTGATGATGACGCAGTTGCCGGCGACGAGCGGCGCGACCGTAAGGCCGGTGAGGATGGCGAGTGGAAAGTTCCACGGGGCCACGGCGACGCCGACGCCGCGGGGCGTCCATGACTGCACGCAGCGTTCGCCGGGCACGGCCTGGGTGACGACCGGCCGGGCCATGCGGCGCATCTCGATCGCATAGAAACGCAGGAAGTCGATCGCCTCGGAAAGGTCGCCGTCGGCCTCAACCCAAGGCTTGCCGGCCTCAAGAATGAGGAGCGAGTTGATCTCGAAGCGGCGCGATTCCATCAGGTCGGCGGCCCGCTCGAGAATCTTGGCGCGGTCGTCGACCGGAGTCGCGCGCCACTTCGGAAAATAAGCGACGGACGCGGCGACGGCGGCCTCAGCGTCGGCCACGGTGCCCTTGGCCCAGTAGCCGACGACCTGCGCCGGCCGCGCGGGATTGACGGAGGGAAGAAAGGGGCGGTCGGTGATTTTCTTCCCGTTGATGATGACGGGCCATTTCTTGCCGAGCTGCGTCGCCTCGTAGGTCTTCAGGGCGAGGCGCTGCTTCTCGCGGTTCACCGCGAGCGAGAAATCCGTGTTGGCGGCGTTGACGAACGCGCCGGCGGGCCGCGGCTTGCGCGCGAGCGGCTCGGGTGCGGCGGCGATGGCGTTCACGGGGTTGCCGAGGAGCTGGTCCTTCGAGGCCTCGCCCATGTTTTTGATGCGGAGGAAGCCTTCGTTGGAAGTATTCTCGAGCAGCCGGCGGACCAGGTACGCCATGCCGGGGAGCAACTCGCCGATGGCGCAGTATTCGCGGACGCGATGGCCCATCTGGAGCAGCGACAGCTTGAGCTCGTCGGCCATGCCGTAGAGCGCCTGGAATTCGTACGCCTTCGGGTTGATGCCGAGACGCTCGGCCTGCGCGATGGCGTGGGCGACGGAGCGGACGTTGTGCGAGGCGAAATTCGGCGTGATGAGGTCGATGTTCTCGAGCAGGAGGACCGTGAGTTTCTCGTAGTTGGCGTCGGACTCGGGCTTTTTCTGCCAGACGGGGATCGGCCAGTCGCGTTGCTGGGCGAGGATCGTCTCGTAGTCCCAGTAGGCGCCTTTGACGAGGCGGACGGACATCGGGCGATTGTGCTGGCGCGCCCAGGCGATGAGGTCGCGGAGGTCGGCCTCGCAGTCGCGCAGGTAGGCCTGCATGGCGATGCCGATGGCGGGTTTCTGGGCAAATTCGGGTTCCTCGAAGATGGATTTGAAGAGCTGAAGGGTGAGATCCTTCAGTTTGTAGCTCTCCATGTCGAAGTTGATCAGGGCGCCGACCTCGGCCGCCCGGCGGAGGATCGGGCGCAGGCGCTGCTTCAAGGCGGCGATGGAATTCTCCGGGTCGGCCGGATGCACATCCGGCGTGAGCGCGGAAATTTTGACGGAAAGATTGAGGCGGGGAATCGCGCCGGCGACGCCGAGGTCGCTGAAGCAGGGCGTGGGCTCCTTGGCGTAGAACTTGGAAACCGAGTCGAGAATCTCCAGGTTGCGCTGGAGAAACACGTCGGCTTCCGCCTCGTTGACGACGGCTTCGCCGAGCAGGTCGATGGTCGTGGCGAGCCCGGCCTTGATGTTCTTCTTGATCTGCTTGAGCAGGTCCTCGCCGGTCTCGCCGGCGACGAACTGGCCGGCCATGTCGACGATCTGGGCTTTGACGGGGGTGGCGACCAGCGCGGGTGCGAAGGACGAGGCGGCGAGGCCGGCCTTGAGCGCGGGGTTGAGCTCGACGGCTTTGTCGCCGAGGTATTCCTGGAGGTGGCGGACGATTTCGCCGGAGGAGTTGAGCGACGGGAGCACGTCGACAAAACGGAAGAGCTGGGTCTTGAAAACGGGATCCTTCATCGACCATTCCATCAGACGGGCGTAGGCGCCTTTCTTGGAAAACAGCGCGGGCGGCGGCTGTTGGTCCATCAACGCAAAGAGCTGCTCGCCCTTGACGCGGACAGCGGTTTCAATCTTGGGGTCGGAAACGAGGAAGGAGGACATGGGAATGAGACGGACGAACCGTCGCGATTTGGATTGGCGCCAACGTGCCGGCGCCGCGCGCCCTTGGCAAGGGTTGCGGGCTAGCCCAAAAGAAGCAAAACCGGCCATAATTCATGACGTTAGCGGACGCGCCCGTCCCAGAGCCGCTCGGGATTGATTTTTGGGGTGGCAGGCTTATGGGCTTGGCGGCTCGGAATTTGCGTGGCAGGAGGAATCTGCAACTTAGTTACACCCCGCCGTGTTCTTAGCGTGAATGAAGATCCACCAGTGCAAGCTCCAACCAAGGGGATGACCCCCCCGATCGACTTCACTACGTTCATGCGCAACTACCAAGACATGGTTTACTCCACTGCGGTTCGTCTCACGGGAAATGCGACGAACGCGGAGGATATTGCGCAGGAGGTCTTCATCAAAGCGCACGAGCATTTCGAAAACCTGCAGTCCAGCCCCACGGCTGGCGGCTGGCTGAAGACCGTCGCCACCAATCTTTCGATCAATCACATCCAACGCTATAAGAAGCGGTGGAGTTTCTTTTCCGACCTCGTCCACAAGGACAACGAAGGCGGGGAGAAGGAAGTGGAATTTGCCGCGCCCGACACCTTTTTCTCCAGCGTCGACTCCAGCGAGCGCCGCGAGTGGATCGAGCGGGCGCTCGAGAAGTTGCCCGAGCACCAGCGCGTGCCGCTCGTCCTTTATCACTTTGAAGAAATGCCTTACGAAGAGATCGCCCGGAAGACCCGGGTTTCCCTGAGCAAGGTCAAGACCGACATCCTGCGCGGCCGTGAGGCCCTGGCGAAGATCCTCGTGCGCAGCGGCAGCCCCCATGAAACTTTTGCCAACTGAGGAACAGCCATGAACAAAATGACCCCAGAAGAACTCGAGAAATTCATCCATCAAAACCTGCGGGCGCTTCCCCCGCGCCGGGCGCCCCGTTCACTGGAGTCGCGCGTCATGGCGGCGCTCGAGCATCGGGCGATGATTCCATGGTACCACCAGTCGTGGAGCTACTGGCCGGCGGCGGTCCGCGCCAGCTTCCTGGCCTTGGCCACGGGCGTGACGGGTGCGATGGTCGGGGGCTTCCATTTGCTCTCCTCCGGAGTGGACACGAGCGGATTGGTTGCGCAGGCCGGTCAACGGCTCAGCTTTTTCACGCGCCTCTATCAAGTCATGGCGTGGATCGCCGATTTCGGCGCCAATCAGCTCACCAGTATTCCGACGCTTTGGCTTTATGGCGGCCTGGCCCTGATCGCGGCGCTTTACGCCACCTTTTTTGGTCTCGGCGCTGCGGCCTACCGCACACTTTACCGTAACAACTGACCCCTTTTATTTTTTATGAAAACCAAGCCAACCCTTACCCTTTTTGCCCTCTGGCTTGCACTCGCGCTGGCTCTTCTGCCCGCGCTTCGAGCTCAGGAACCACCGCCGGCCGCCCCGCCGCCGGAGGCCCAGCCTGTGCCTGACCCGGACAAGTCCGTCGCGCCCGAAGCGCCACCCGAAATCGTCCAGCCCGCGGTCGTCAAACCGGACCCGGAAGCAGCCGTCGAAGAAAAGACGGTCGCCCCGGAGAGTACCGGCGAGGAGACCCCTGAGTCGGCAGAGCCTGGCACGGAGGAAAAGGAAATCAGCCCGCTGCCCGCCATTGTCCGCGATTCGCATGGCCGGGTCAGCCGAACGCATCGCCAGCATGGCTCGAATAACGAGCGCGTCAGTTTCTTCCAAAACAGTACGCTCGCAGCCGGAGAGAAGGTCGAGACGGTGGTTTCGATTTTCGGCTCCTCCACCTCAGCCGGCGAAGTGGGTGACGCCGTGGTTTCTGTAATCGGCTCTTCCACCTCGTCGGGCAATGTGGGCGGGCCGGTGGTCTCGGTCATCGGCAACACGCGGGTGACGGGCGGAAGCGTGGGCGACGCCTCGGTCGCGGTCCTCGGCAGCAATTACATCAACGGCCATGTTAGGGGCGAGGTCGTTGCCATCCTGGGCAACGTCGAGCTTGGCCCCGACGCGGTCGTCGATGGCGGGGTTGTCTGCGTCGGCGGCACGCTGACCCGGGATCCGAAGGCCGTGGTGAAAGGCGATGTTCAAAATATCGCCCTCGGCGGCCATCATTTTAACTTCGACGGCCTGCATGCCTGGTTCGCGCAGTGCCTGCTCTATGCGCGGCCTTTGGCCTTTGGCCCGAATCTGATGTGGGCGTGGTGGATCGCGCTGGCGAGTCTTGGCTTCTATGCGCTGGTCGCGTTGGTGGTGCCGGCCGGGGTGAACAAATGTGTCCAGACCCTCGAGGATCGGCCCGGCAAGTCTATTTTGGCCGCCTTGCTGACCTTGTTGCTGACCCCGGTGGCTTATCTGCTGCTGGTTCTGACACTGGCCATCGCGATCGGCGTGGTATTGATCCCGCTTTTCTCGATGGGATTGTTCTTCGCCTCGCTGTTTGGAAAAGTGGTCATGCTGGCCTGGCTCGGTCGGCGCATCACCAAGCTCTTTGGCAACGGCCCGCTGGCCCATCCCGTGTTTGCCGTGCTCATCGGCGGCGTGATCGTGCTCGGGCTCTACACCGTGCCGGTCCTCGGGTTTATCGTCTACAAATTGCTCGGAATCCTCGGACTCGGGGTGGTCGTTTACACCCTCCTGCTTTCCTACCAGAGCAGCCGGCCGGTGCCGGTCAAACCTGCGGTCGCACCCCTGGCGCCGACCGCCGGTGCAGTGATGGCCGAGCCGCCCGTCCTCGGTGAGACCGCCCCGACTCCCGTGGTCGCGTCGCTGCCGCCAGTCGTATCCGCGAGCACGCTCGAGCACGCCGGTTTCTGGATCCGGATTGCGGCTTCATTCCTGGATGTGATTCTGGTCGCGATGGTTTCCAGCCTGGTGCACAGTGTCTTTCGCGGAGTCAGCACCGGTGGCCTGCCTTTCTGGCTCTTCATTTACAGCGTGGGCATGTGGGCGACCAAGGGCACGACGATTGGCGGCATCGTCTGCGGACTAAAGGTGGTGCGGTTGGACGACCGGCCGCTGGACTGGGGTGTCGCCATCGTGCGCGGCCTGAGCGCGTTCCTTTCCCTGGCCGTGGCCGGTCTCGGTTTCATCTGGGTCGCCTTCGACAACGAGAAGCAGTCCTGGCACGACAAGATTGCCGGCACGACGATCGTCCGGGTGCCCAAGGGCACCCCGCTGTTTTAAAAAGCCCCAAGCTAAAAGCGCTAAGCTTTAAGCAAAGGCCGGGCGTCTGCCCGGCCTTTTCGTTGCTGGACATGTGCGGCCGGGCTTACAGCTTATCGCTTACAGCTTATGGCTTCATCCCCCCTCGTCGGACTCATTATGGGCAGCTCCTCGGACTGGGAGACCATGCAGCACGCCGCCGCCACCCTGGCCAGTCTGGGGGTGCCCTTTGAAAAACGGGTCGTCAGCGCACACCGGACGCCCAAGCTGATGGTTGCGTACGCCGAATCGGCCGAGCGCCGCGGGCTCAAGCTGATAATCGCCGGGGCCGGCGGGGCCGCGCATTTGCCCGGTATGGTCGCCGCACTGACCACCCTGCCGGTGCTGGGCGTGCCGGTGGAATCCAAGACTCTAAAAGGGCTCGATTCGCTGCTCTCGATTGCGCAGATGCCGGGTGGGGTGCCCGTCGCCACGTTCGCCATCGGCAAGGCCGGGGCGATCAATGCCGCGCTGTTTGCGGCCTCGTTGCTGGCCCAGAGCGACGCCAAAACCAAGCGGGCCTGGCAGAAATTTCGGACGGCGCAGACGACCAAGGTGCTCAAGGTCAAGCTGCCGTGAACGCTGCGCCGGTTGAAGGTTGAAAGATGAAGGTTGAAAGACACCCGGCTTCCTTCGACTTCCGGGCTTTCAACTTTCCCCATTCAACTTTCAACTCATCAAATGATTCCTCCGGGCAAAACAATCGGCATCTTGGGCGGCGGACAGCTTGGCCGGATGCTGGCGCAGGCCGCGACGCGGCTCGGCTATCGCGTGCACGTTTATGAGCCGCAGGCCAACTGCCCGGCGGGCGCGGTGGCGCACCAGGAGGTCAACGCCGCCTTCGACGACCTCGCCGCGCTCACGGCCTTTGCCCAGCAATGTGATGTCGTCACCTACGAATTCGAGAACGTCCCGGCGGCGCCGTTGCGGGCGATCGAAGGCCTGACGCAGCTCCATCCGCACTGGAGCGTGCTGGAAACCTGCCAGAATCGGTCGCGCGAAAAAAACTGGCTGAAGCAGGGCGGCTTCCCCCATGCGCGTTTTGCCGAGGTGGCTGCGGGCGGTGATGTCGCCGCCGGCATCCGCGAAGTCGGATTGCCATGCGTGGTGAAGACGGCGGACTTTGGCTACGACGGCAAGGGTCAGGTGAAGGTGCGTGCCGAGGCGGAAATCGCGGCGGCGCAGCAGGCCTTCGCCGGCCAGGCCTGCGTAATCGAGCAGTGGATCGATTTCGCCTGCGAGGTATCGGTCGTGATGGCGCGCTCGGCCAAGGCGGCCATCCGGGTCTATCCGCTCGTGGAAAATATCCACACCAACCACGTCCTGGATTTCTCGATCGTGCCGGCGCGGGTCGCGCCGGAGATCACGGCCGCGGCGGAAAAGATGGCGCGGTTGATTGCGGAAAAAATCGGCCTGGTCGGCGTGATGGGCGTGGAGATGTTCGTGACGCGCGACGGGCGGGTGCTGGTCAACGAACTGGCGCCGCGCACGCACAACAGCGGCCACTACACGATCGACGCCTGCGCCGTCTCGCAGTTTGAGCAGCAGGTCCGCGCGATCTGCGGGCTGCCGCTGGGCGACACCCGGCTCCTTGCGCCCGTGGTGATGGTGAACATTCTCGGCGACGCGTGGGCCAAGGGTGAGCCGAAGTGGGACGTGCTGCTCGCCGAGCCCGCCGTGCGGCTGCACCTTTACGGCAAGGCGGAGCCGCGGCCCGGCCGCAAGATGGGCCACTTCACCGTCACGTCGCGCGATGCCGACATGGCGCTCGGCCTCGCCCAGAAGATCAAGGCGCGGCTGGCTGGCTGAGCTCAGCCGGGATCTGGCTGTTGAAAATGGGGGAGCGAGCTTGCTCGC
>CAZAOI010000127.1:8250-9870 GCA_964486705.1 uncultured Oleiharenicola sp.
CCGGCCACTGAAAGGTGGAACCCGGCCTCTGGACGGGTTGCTTTTTTGGCAGAACAGCAAACGCGTCCGGAGGCCGCGTTCCACCTGGAGCAATTGCCTTATCCCAGCTCAGTGCTTTGCGACCGACCGGTCGGGGGCGCCGGTGTCCATCACGTATTTCCAGGAACCGTCGGGCTGGCGCTTCCAGATGGTGAGGAAAAATCCCGTGCCGACGCGCTCCTTGCCGTCCGGGCCGGGCCCGCGGAATTCATAGCGCCCGTAATTGTAGCCGAGCGTGCCGTCATCGGACACGTCGGTGAACAGCGCGGACCAAGTGAGCGAGACGCCGGGCTTGTCGGGGCCCATGCGTTCCAGCACAGCGGCGGGCCCGCGGAATTGGCGCGGATCGGTGTCGATGAAAGCCACCTCCGGCGCCGCGAAATGGGAAAAGGCGGCGAGCAGGCCCTGCTCTTTGGCCATCGTGCAGAAGGCCTCCTCCATCGCGGCGACTTCCGTCTTGAGTTTCGCCTTGTCGGGGGTGGGTGCCGCCAGAGCGACGCTGCCCAGGAGGAAAAGCAGGGTGAATAATTTTGTCATTCGCATAGGTCAGGTATCCCGGAACCTGCTCCGGCTTGGTTGGAATGTAGGAGCCTGCTTGCAGGCGATTCAGGTGCCGTCTGGCGGACCACAAGCCGGATCGCTTGCAAGCAAGCTCCTACAAATGAGAGCAGAAAGAGCGGGCATTTTTACAGTGGTGGAAAATGCTTTGGAGCCGCCCGGTCAGCTCGCCGGCAGCACGACCCCGCGGCACTCGCCGAGGCCGATGCGCCGGGCGCCGGCCCGTTCGCAAAAGCCGCGCATGATGACTTCGTCGCCGTCCTGCAGGAATTTTCGCGTCTCCCCATTGGGCAGCGTCAATGGTTCGGTCCCGCGCCACGTCAACTCGAGCAGGCAGCCGCGCGCGTCCTTGGTCTCGCCGGAGACGGTGCCGCTGCCGAGCAGGTCGCCGGGTTGCAGATTGCACCCGTTGCTGGCGTGGTGGGCGAGGAGTTGCTGGAGCGTCCAATACATGTTTTGGAAATTCCCCAGCGAGAGCCGGTGCGGAGGCACGCAGGCTTCGCGCATCTTCGGCGTGAGCAGAAAAACTTCCATGGTCAGGTCGAGACCACCCTGGGCCTGGTCGGCGCCGTCGGCCAGATACGGCAGCGGCGCCGGATCGCCCGCCGCGCGTGCGAAAGCCGGCGCGCGAAACGGCGCGAGCGCCTCCATCGTCACGACCCACGGCGAAATCGTCGTGGCAAAATTCTTGGCGAGGAAGGGCCCGAGCGGCTGGTATTCCCACACCTGGATGTCGCGGGCCGACCAATCGTTCAGCAGCACGACTCCGAACAGCTGGCCGGTGGCCTGCGCGAGCGGGAGGCGTTCGCCCAGCGGGTTGCCCGGGCCGACGAAGGCGCCGAGCTCGAGTTCGTAGTCGAGATTCTTGCACGGAGCGAAGACCGGGACCGGGGCGTCCGCCGGCTTGAATACTAAATTATTCCCCGCAGCTTGCTGCGGGGTTTCCCCAGTGGAATTAGGACGCCGCCCGGCCAGCCCCGCATTAGATGGGGCGGCGTTCAACTGGCCGTGCGGGCGGCGCAC
>CAZAOI010000128.1:0-9719 GCA_964486705.1 uncultured Oleiharenicola sp.
GGTCCCAGTCGCCATCAAAAATATCGTCCTCCTCGTCCCCGTCCGCTTCGTCGGTGGTCTCTTCGGCGTCGGGGGTCTCGGCCAGTTCCCACCCCATGCGGCGGGCCACTTCATCGATCCGCTCGGGGGCTCCGGCCAACTGATCGTAGTGTTTGAGATAGGTTTGGACGGCGACTTCCTGCTCGCCGAGATATTTTTGCCAGTCTTTCTCGGTCCAGGAAAGCTCTCCCCGGTCTTCCCAGTCGTTATCGAACAACCCGTCGGAATCAGAATTGGTCATTTATGAAGGCGCCTGAGGGCGGCGAGAAGGACTGTGTGCAGACCAGTGCCGCTGGCAAATAAAATTCTGCTCGTCTCCGCCGTTCGTTGCTGTTGTATGACGCGAGCGGGCCGCTTTTTCTTTTCTATGCCTGACGTGCATCATGTTACGGTTTTCTTTAGCGGCCGGGTCCAGGGCGTGGGTTTTCGCTATCAGACCCTGCAGGTGGCCAAGGGCTACGACGTATCGGGCTGCGCCGTGAACCTGCCGGACGGCCGCGTTCAATTGGAGGTGGAGGGCCCGACTGACGAGGTGCGTGACTTTATCGCGGCGGTTCAGGAGAGGATGACCGGCTATATTCGCAAGGCCGAGCAGGTGGAAACAAAGCGGCCGCCGCAGTTCCAGGGTTTTTCCATCCGATGAACTCTCCGGCGGAAACGACGTGGGCGGTGGAGCTCCGGAATTTCTCCAAGCGGTACCGAAGCAGCTGGACCGGTCGCCGCCAGCAGGCGGTCGTGGCGCTATCGTTGCGGCTCGGCCCGGGCCAAGTGCTGGGTCTGCTGGGCCCGAATGGCTCGGGCAAAAGCACCACGCTGCGAGCGCTGGCCGGCCTCCTCGCGCCCAGTGCAGGCGAGTGCCGGATTTTCGGCCACCGCGCCGGCAGCGATCAGGCGCGCGCGCTGGTCGGCTATCTGCCGGAGTCGGCCCAATTTTCGCCGCACCTGACCGGGCGCGAGTTTCTGCAGTATTGCGCCGGGCTCAGCTCGCTCGGGGGCGACCGCGCCGACCACCGCGTGGACGAAGTCTTGCAATGGAGCCAGCTGGGCGTGGCGGCCGGGTGCAAAGTGGGCACCTACTCGAAGGGTATGGTGCAACGGTTGGGCCTCGCCCAAGCCATCCTGCATCAGCCGCGGCTTGTCCTGCTCGATGAACCCGCCAGCGGACTCGATCCGGCCGGGCGGTTGGTGCTCAGCCGTCTGATCCGTGAGCTGGCGGCGGGCGGCACCACGATCGTCTTCAGTTCCCATCTGCTCGCGCAGGCCGAGGAGTTGTGCGACCGCATTGCCATTCTTGGGCGCGGGATCCTTTTGGCTGAGGGCAGTCCGGCGGAATTGCTCGGGACCAGCGGGAATCCCGCGCCGCAACCCTCGCCGCTCGAACAACTCTACTTGGAGAAGCTCCTGGCCCATGCCTGAACCACGGACCAACGGGGCCCGCGCATCAGTCGGACGAATCCGGCTGATTGCGCGGCACACGCTCGGGGAAGCGCTGCGGATGAAGCTGGCGCTGCTGCTCGGCGGGGTTGGGTCCGCCCTCGTGCTGGCGGCGCTGGCCTTGCGAGAGTTTAATTTTGGCGCCACTGAGTTGGCGTTCATCGGGGACTTCGGCCTCGGCGCCATGGGTTTTTGTGGAACGTTGCTGGCGACGTTGGCCATGGCGCAGTTGTTTTTCGGCGAACTGGCGGGTGGGGCCGTCTACTGCGTGTTGACGCGCCCCGTGCGGCGGTGGGAGTACCTCTGCGGCAAGCTCGCCGGTGTCGCCGCGTTGCTGGCGCTGTTTACGCTGGCCCTTGGCGCGCTGCTGGCGGGTTTGCTGGTTTGGCGCGGAGCCCAGCTCGGGGTTGCCCCGCTGGCCGCCCCGGTGTTTCTCTGTGCGTGCGCCGTCCTCTGGCTAAAGATGACGCTGGTTGCCGCCATGACGCTCCTGATCTGCAGCTATGCCGGCTCGGCCCTGTTCGCCAGTTGCGCGGGCCTGCTGCTCGCCGGGGCGGCGCAGCTGCGGTCGTTGGCTCCGGCGGGCGGCGGGCTGGCGTGGCTGCGGGTGTGGCCAAACTTGGCGTTGTTCGACGCCGAATCCCTGCTCGCCTCGGGCCAGCCGCCGGCCGGAGTCGTGATGCTGAGCCTGGTCGCCTACTGGGCGGCGTACGTCCTGTTGTTCGGTGTGCTCGCCGCCCATGCTTTCCAGCGTCGCGAATTCTAGGCCCGTCGCGGCGGCGCTGACACTGGCGGCGTTCGTCGCGACCGCCGGCGCGCTTCGCCCGCTCGAACAGCGGGCGGGCGCGGCGCCGGTGTCGCTGAGCGGGCGCGGCGAGCAGTGGGCGGTCCTCGCCGGGCAGGGCCACGCCTTGGCCGTGTTGGGCGGACTGCGTTCGGTGGTGGCGAATGGGTGTTGGCTCCAGACAAATTCTGCCTGGGAAAAGCGCGATCCGGTCGCGACGCGGGCCTTGATCCTGCTGACGGTGGCGGCCGACGAGCGCCCGCTCTACTTCTGGCTGAATGGCGCGCGCATGCTCGCGTGCGACCTGCCGGAATGGCGGCTGACGCCGAGTATGCCGGCTGCGATGAGGCCGAGGATCGATGAGGAACAGGCGCAGCAAGCGCTGCAATTTTTGGAAACGGGGTTGCGCTGGCATGGTCCCGCGCCCGCGCTCTACATCGAGATGGCCAATATTCACCTGCGCCGGCGTGGGGATCCGCAGGCCGCGGCGCGGTATTACCGGCTGGCGGCGGAACAACCGGGCGCGCCGTATTTCGCGGCCCGCATCCATGCCGAGTTGCTGCGTGAACTCGGCCGCTTGGATGAGGCCTTGGTCTGGCTGCAACAGATCCTTCCTTCACTGCCGGCGGCCGATCCTTTGGCCCGTCGGGACGTGGTGGTGGAGCGCATCAGCTTGCTCGAGCGGGAAGTGGCCGCCCGGGATTCGGCGCGCCGGCCGGAGGGCGCGGGCGCGCAATTTCGCCGCGTCCGACATGACGGCGTGGATTCGGCGGGATGTCTTTTGACATGCGGAAATGAAACGCTAGCACTGCCTGCGTCTTGGCTCTCTCAACCTTAGCAACTGTTTCCTGGCGCACTTGGTGGGAAGCGGCCCGCGTGCGGACGCTGCCGGCGGCCGTGATTCCCGTCATGACGGGCACGGCCCTGGCGGCGGCGCACGGGCACGCGAACTACGCCAAGGCGGGCATTTGCCTCGGCTTTGCGCTGCTGGTCCAGATTGGCACCAACTACGCGAACGACTACTACGATTTCATCAAGGGGGCCGATACGGCAACGCGGGTGGGGCCGCGCCGGGCCGTGGCGGCGGGGTTGGTGGCGCCGGAAACGATGCGCCGCGCCATGGGCCTGGTGTTGGCCGCGGCGTTCCTCGTCGGCCTGCTGCTGGTGCGGGAAGGCGGCTGGCTCCTGCTGCCGATCGGCCTCGTCAGCATTCTCTGCGGCCTCGCCTATACGGGCGGACCGTGGCCGCTCGGTTACAACGGGCTCGGCGATCTGTTTGTTTTTATTTTCTTTGGCCTGGTGGCGGTGGATGCGACCTTCTACGTCCAGACCGGGTTTGTGACGAGTGAGGTGACTTCGTGTGCCGCCGCCATCGGACTGCTGGCGGCAAATATTCTCGTCGCCAACAACTATCGCGACGCCGAGACGGATGCGGCGGCGGGCAAGAAGACCCTCGTGGTTCGGTTCGGTCGAAGATTTGCCTTATGGCAATACGCGCTCTCGGCGACGGTCGCCTTGCTTTGTCCGCCGGCGTTGCTCCTCCACGGCTACCGCTGGCCGGTGTTGTTGCCGCTGTTGCTCAGCCCGTGGGCGGTCGGCTTGACGCGCCGGTTGGCGGCGTCCCGTGAGCCGGCCGAGCAAATCGCCCTGCTCGGGGCGACGGCGAAGTTTTTGGCCGCCTTTGGCGTGTTGTTGTGCATCGGCGTGGTTTTGAGTCAGCGTTGAGCCGAAGCGGCCTGGGGAGGTTGTCGGACGCGCCGCAAACTCGCTCCCACACTTTTCAACCGAGCCGAAGCAAGAGACGGGTATCGGACCCGCCGCAAATGGAAAAGGCGGGATCAAAAATCCCGCCCGTAAAACCACCGGCAAAAGCGGTGTTAGATTTTTCCGGCCAGCTTCGCTTTGAGCGCGGTCTTGTCCATCATGCCGACGAACTGTTCGACCATCTGGCCGCCCTTGAAGAGCAGCATGGTGGGAATGGCGCGGACGCTGAATTGGGCGGCGAGATCGCCGTTGTCGTCCACGTTGACCTTGGCGATTACCAACTTGCCTTCGAACTCGGTCGCCAGCTCTTCGAGGATCGGCGCGATGGCTTTGCAGGGGCCGCACCACGGGGCCCAAAAGTCCACGAGGACGGGAGTGGCGCCGGCGATGGCGGTCTTGAAAGTGTTGGTGTCGAGGTGAGCGATTTTTTCGGACATGAGGGGAGCTAAGTCAGGGTTGGTGGAAAGGCAAGCAACGCGTCGGAAGAGGATTGTTTGCCGAAGGGAAAATGAAACGGCGGTGGATGAGGCGGCGAGAATGGCGGGTGAAAAACACCCTCACGTCGGCGGAAACTCAGCGCGGGGTGGATTTATGGATGATCTCGGCCAGCTCGCCGGGCTCAACCGCCTGGAGCGGTTTGCCGCGGGTCTTGAGCTCCTCGAAGGTCTTGATGACGGTCTCGGTCAGGCGGGTGTGGGTTTCGTCGGAGCCGCCGACAATCGTGAACTGCTCCGCGGCCGTCAGGCGCTTGTGCCCGTCCTCGTTGTCCAGGCCGACCCCGAGCAAGTGGGCGGACTTAGGTTTGCGCTGGCGCGGGGCTTTCTTCATCGGGTGGGGCCAAGGTGCTGGCCACGGTTGGAATTTCAAGGACGTTTTCCTCGACCGCCACGCAAAGAATGTCGGCGAATGATTCGGTTTGCTCCAGGCGGAGTTTGTTGAGGCGGGTCAGCTCCAGCAGCGCGAGAAACGTGGCGA
Source organism: uncultured Oleiharenicola sp. (assembly GCA_964486705.1). Taxonomy (GTDB): domain Bacteria; phylum Verrucomicrobiota; class Verrucomicrobiia; order Opitutales; family Opitutaceae; genus Lacunisphaera. Next base: position 4,997 of record CAZAOI010000128.1, read on the forward strand.
CCAGCCGGCGCAGCGAGATTTTCACGGCAAAGAGCTCGGAGAACACGAACGATTTCTGGGTTTTGATCCGGGTCAGAATGTACTCCATCTGGTCGGAGACGGTCACCTGTTCGGCGTGGATTTGGCCGACGACGAGTTTTTCTGCGAGCCGACGGAGGACGAGGTTGAAGGAGTTCCACAGGTCGATCCGGTCGACATGGGTGAGGGGGCGCTCCGAGGCCGGGGCAAAGGCCGAGGAGGGGCGCGGCAGCATGTTTTGCGCGTCGAGCGACATTTGCCCGAGCTGGCCGGCGGCTTCCTTGAATTTTTTATACTGGAGCAATTGGTGGACGAGTTCCCAGCGCGGGTCGAGGTCGTCCTCCTCCGCGTTGGGATCGACCGCCTGCTGGTGCTTGGGCAGCAGCATCCGGCTTTTGATCTCCATCAGGGTTGCGGCCATGACAAAGAATTCGCCCGCCACGTCGAGCGACAGTTCCTTCATGGCATAAATGACCTCCAGATACTGGCGGGTGACCTGTTCGATGGGGATATCGTAAATATCCAGCTCGCTCTTCCGGAGCAGGAAAAGGAGCAGGTCGAGAGGGCCCTCAAAGACGGGCAATTTTATGCGATAATCAGCTTCGGCAACCACGGGGCCAGTCGAGGGCCGCGCGCGGCGCTGCGCAACCGGAAAAATGCGCCGCGCCGCGGATGCGCCCGCGGGAGCCAAAAAACAAAAAGGCGCGGCCCGGTGAGGGTCGCGCCTTTTCGTTGCTTGTCCGGCCGGGGTAGGGACCGGCAAAGGGTTCAGAGGATCAGGTCGACCGGCACATTGCCGAGCGCATCTTCCATCGTGGTCAGGCCCATCTTGACCTTGAGCATCGAGTCTTGATGGAGCGTTTTCATGCCGTTGCGCATGGCGACCCGCTTCAGGTCGGCGACTTCGACCTCCTTGTTGATGGCTTCGGTGAGGGCCTCCGAGTTGGTCATGAGCTCGTGGATGCCGACGCGGCCCTTGTAGCCGCTGCCGCCGCAAACGTGGCAGCCGCCGGGGGCGGTCTTGAAGATCTCGCCGCTCCAGCCGATGGCCTTTTCGAGGATCTCTTTCTCGCGGTCGGCCGGGGTGTACTTAACCTTGCAGTTCTTGCAGACCCGGCGGAGGAGCCGCTGGGCGCAGACGCAGACGAGGGAGGCGGAAAGGTTGAACGGCTCGATGCCCATTTCTCCCATGCGAGAAATCGTCGACGGGGCGTCGTTCGTGTGCAGGGTCGAGACGAGCAAATGGCCCGTGAGCGCGGCTTCGCAGGCGATCTGGGCGGTTTCCTTGTCGCGAATTTCGCCGACCAGAATGATGTCGGGATCCATGCGGAGATAGCAGCGGAGGGCGCGCTCGAAGGTGAGGCCGATCTGGCGGTTCATCTGCATCTGATTGATCCCCGCCAGCGTGTACTCGATCGGATCCTCGGCGGTCTGGATGTTGACGTCGGGGGTGTTTACTTCGCCCAGGGCGGAATAAAGGGTCATGGATTTGCCCGAACCGGTGGGGCCGCAGTGCAGGATCATGCCGTACGGCTGGCGGACGCACTCGCGATATTTCGCCAGATTCTCCTCGGAAAAACCCAGGGCGGGCAGGGGCAGCGTGCTCTTCTGCTTGTCGAGAATACGCATGACCACCTTCTCGCCGTGATTCATCGGCCCGGTCGCGACGCGCAGATCGATATCGATGTTCTTCTTGGTGTATTTCTTGAAGACGATGCGCCCGTCCTGGGGCAGGCGGCGCTCGGAAATGTCCAGGTTGCACATGATCTTGATGCGCGTGACCATTGAGTTGGCGACCTGCTTGGGCAGGCGGAGCTTTTCCGAGCACAACCCGTCGATGCGGTAGCGGACGATCAGCTCTTTTTCCATCGGCTCGATATGAATGTCCGACGCGCCCGAGACGTAGGCGTCCTCGATGATGCGGTTGGTCAGCTGGATGATCGGGGCGGAATCCTCGCTCTCCAGGTCGGAGGCTTTGACCTCGCCGGTGCCGCCTTCGGTATAGGCATTGCCGATCAGATTGGCCACCTCGTCGATGTCGACATCGGTCGCATCGGCTTTCTTGGCGCCGGACTGCTCCCGGAAAAACTGCTTCAGGAGGACATCCAGCAGCGTGGCGGGGATGACCTTGACCTCATCGATGGTCATCTCGCTCGCCTGCTGGAACGATTCCCGCCGGGCGTAGTCCAGCGGATTGGTCATCAGCACCGCGCACGAATTGGTGCCGGTCTTCTTGTAGGGGAAAATGCCTTCGCGGCGGATGATGGCGTCGCCGGTGATCTCGACCAGTTTTTCATCGATCTCCACCTCGTCGGGTTTGGTGATGAGCGGGAGGTCGGTGAACTTGGAGATGAACTTGGCGGTGTCCTCGGCGCTCAGTTGAAACTTCGGGTCCAGCATGCGCTGGATGAGGGTGGAGGAGTATTCGGCCACCTCGCGCAAGACGCTGAGATCCTTCGCGGTGAATTGTCCGCCGGTGCCGGCGGAAGGCTCCTTGTTCAGGACTTGGATCGCACCGATGACAATATTGGTCTTGAGCGGCACCGTGAGCATCGAGGCGACTTCGAACCCCACGTTCATGTTTTTCAACGAGGCGGCATCGGGACCCTTGCCACTGAAAAACAGCGGCTCGCCGGTTTGGATGACCTTGCCGACATTGCCGGTTCCGGCCGCGAGTTTCAGCGTGAGCAGCTTCCTGCCGGTCTCGCGGAACTGGAGTTCCTTGTCCTTTTCGTTGCCCCAGAGGGTGGGCGAATAATAGACGTGCTTGAAGGCGATCTCGCCGCCTTCGACCAGATACAGGGTCATGGACTGGGCCTGCAGGGATTCGACGACCTTGCTGGCGGTGAGCTCGATGACGCTGTTGACGTCCTCTTTGCTGGGAGCCGGCTTGGAAATTACTTTGATCAGCAGGGACCGGCGCAGGGTACCGGTGAGATTGCTTTCGGTTGCCATGAAAGGAGGAAGGGGATGGGGCGTCTGTCGGGCAAGCACCGAAGAAGGCGGATGGGCCGACGTTTGAAAAACGCGCTTGCTTGTACGGGCGATTTTTCACGTGGTCGAGGGCGAACTTTTCATGTGGAGCTGGCTAACAAATTTCTGGCGGCGGTTGGTCCGGCCCGCGCCGCGTCCGGCGGCCGCGGTTGCGGGCGCCCGGGGCGAGCAGGCGGCGGCGGACTTCCTCCAGGCGCGGCACGGATTCGCGATCCTGGCGCGCAACTGGCGCAGTCCCCGCGACCAGCGGGACGAGATTGACTTGGTCTGCCGGGACGGGGACGTGCTGGTCTTCGTCGAGGTCAAGGCCCGGGCGGCGGGGGCGCTCGTCCGCGGCCACCTCGCCATCGACGAGCGCAAAAAGCGGGTCCTGCGCCGCGCGGTCCACGCTTATCTGGGCCAGCTCGCGCATCCCCCGCGCACCTTCCGCTTTGATGTCGCCGAGGTCACGCTGAGCGGGCGGCTCCCTCCGCAGGTGCTCCACTTTGAAAACGCCCCGCTGTTCCCCAAGGGCTACCACGTCGCCCGCCAGAGCGGCTCGCTGGACGAGGTCGCCGGCGGGTTGTGACGCGGCCTGCTGATTAATAGCCTTGCGGGATTTTCACTTCGGCCTGAAAAGTTTCCGCATGCCAGAGGAAATTCGTCACCCGTTTTTGCACGGTTTGAGTAAGCACCGGGGCTCGCCCCCCACCGTCATCGTGATTTTTGGCGCCTCGGGCGACCTGACCGCCCGCAAACTTATCCCCGCGATCTACAATCTTGCCCATGACGGGCTGCTCCCGACGGATTTTTATCTGATCGGCTTCGGTCGGAAGCCGATTCCCGACGCTGAGTTCCAGAAGATCGCGGCGGGCGCGATCAAGGAGTTTTCCCGCCGCGAAATGAGCGCGGACGTCTGGGCGAGTCTCGCCGCCCGCACGTTTTATGTCAGCGGCGGTTACGATGAGAAGGAGGCCTACGACCGGCTTGGCCAGCGCATCGCCGGCCTGGAAAAGGAAATCGGCCAGCAGCTGCAGTCGCTTTTCTATATCTCGACCCCGCCTTCGGTGTTTGCGCCGATTTTGCAGAACCTCGGCGCGAGCGGACTGGCGGCGCGCTACGTGCGCCAGCACAATCAGTCGAAGGTCATCATCGAAAAGCCCTTTGGGAAGGATCTGGCCAGCGCCCGCGAGCTCAACCGTTCCCTCCTCGGCCAATTCGAGGAGTCACAGGTGTTCCGCATTGACCATTACCTCGGGAAGGAGACGGTGCAGGATCTGCTCGTCCAGCGGTTCGCCAATTCCATTTTTGAGCCCGTGTGGAACCGAAACTATATCGATCATGTGCAGATCACCGTGGCCGAGGAGGTCGGGGTCGGTTCCCGCGCCGGCTATTACGAGCAGAGCGGCTGTCTGCGCGACATGATCCAGAACCACACGATGCAGTTGCTCGCGCTCACGGCGATGGAACCGCCGGTGTCGTTCGATCCCGAATCCATCCGCGACGAAAAAGTGAAGCTGCTCAAGGCGATCCAGCCGCTCCGGCTTGACGGGCCGGCGAGCGATGTCGCCCGGGCGCAATACTCCGCCGGCATGGTCGCCGGCAAGGAGGTGCCCGGCTACCTTGCGGAGAAGGATATCGCCGCCCAGTCGGGCACCGAGAGTTACGCCGGGCTCCGCCTGAGCATCAACAACTGGCGCTGGCAGGGGGTGCCGTTCTACCTGCGCTCGGG
>CAZAOI010000129.1:0-9582 GCA_964486705.1 uncultured Oleiharenicola sp.
CCCTTAACAAGAAAGTCTTGCGCCTTATCTAAGCGCCATTCCGGCCTGACCCCGTTGGATAGGGACCGGTCTGGCCGAAGTGGCGGCCACCGGTGGATTCCCCGCCTCGTCACAATCGCAGCGCGCTTACTGCGTGAGTCGCGTCACGTAGTCCATGATGAAGCGGGCCTCAGCGGGGGGCGTGACCCAGTCGCTGAAGAGGAGTTCGGGCAGGCGGTGTTCGCTGTTGTAGAACACCCGGTTGGCTTCCTCATGCGGCGACATGTAGCCGGTTTTGATCGCAGCCCCGAGGTAGAATCCTTCCGTGGAAGAATAGACCAGGACGCTGGCGTCGCCCGGCAGGGGCTTGGTGACTTTTTCGCTCTCGGCCCGGCGAATGCCGGCGACGGCCTTGGCCTCGGCGCCGAGATTGAAGCGGTTCTTGAAGAGGACGCGGGCGGTGGCGTCGTCCAGCAAAACATAAATGGCGTTGATGGACTTGCCGCCGGCTTGGAGGCCGAAGCTGAGTTCCCCGGCGCGCAGGAAGGCGGGCACCGACCATTTGCCGTTGGGCCGGCGGACCATCGCGATGGCGTAGCCGTCCTTGAGGCCGAAGATGAAGCCCGCCTGGAATTGGTTGACGATGACGATGCCCTTGGCGCGGTGCAGAATATCGGCGGGGATGGCCGTTTTAATGTTCCCTTGGATATCCTGCAAGATGGCCTCGCACGTATCGAGATGGGTGATGACATTGGCGCGCGTCACGCCGATGCCGGCGGACAGGGCGCCAGTGAGCGCGGTAAAACACAAAACGGTGATGAGAAACTTCTTCATGGTGATGGAATGATAATGGGCGGGCGCGGCCGGGGCGCAAAGCTGTTTTCGAGAACGGAATAAGCAGATTCGGGCAGAGAATGAAAGCCCCTACTTTGCGGATGTTCCCGGTCGGCAGGGGATCGAGCAAAATCAAGACATGTCGCGGGCCGGAAAGTTGCGCGGTTCGTCCTTATTCCAGTCCGCGGCGGGCCACCTCGTCCTCGTCCCATCCAAGGTAGTGCCCCAGTTCATGCAGGTAGGTCAGTCGCACCTCGTCGCGGTACGCGGTTTCGTCCCCGTCGGCCAAATCCCAGATATTTTCGAGAAAAAGCAGGATTTGGGGCGGCAGCGGGACGTCGTCGAAACGCAGCTCGCCCCCATGCTCATGCCCGACGAACAGACCCAAAATGTCCGCTTCCCAGCCTTCGGCGAGCAGGGCGTCGTTGGGGTGGCTTTCGTAACAAACCGGAACGTCGGTGGCGGCCGCGCGGACGCCGCCCGGCAGCCGCCGTTGGACCGCGGCCACGACCTGCTGGGCGGTTAGGATGAGTTGGGCGGGAGTCATGCGTCGAGGGGGTGGCGGCCGGCTGAGGCCGCGACGAACCCTGGCCGGGAATCATCGGGGGGTAAAGCCCCTCCTGCCGGGTTTGAAGACACTCAGGAGCGGGGCATGTCCGTCGACAGGTCAAAACGCTCGAAGCGTTCGCCCAGCCACCAGGTCACCGCGCCAAACTCCGCCCCGAGGATCACGCCGGCGGTCAGCGCGGTGGCCACGATGGCGGCCACCGTCCCCGCCAGCCAGTGCACGATGAAGGCCGCCAGGCCGCCGCAGAGCACGGCGGGTAGCAGCGCCACCAGCAGCACTAAAATGTAGCCCGCGAAGAATATCAGCCTTTGCCCCATCACTTCAATGCCGCCCCCGCGGTGGCCGGTGGACTCGGCCCAAGCCGGGAAGTAAAGCGTGGCGGCGAAGGGGATGCTCAGCATGAGGCCGACCAGCGGCGGCAGGACCAGCGCGATGCCGAGGGACCCGGTGCCGAGCACGCCGGCGGCCAGCCAGGCGGCGTTTCCGGTGGAACCGAAATTGGGCGCGGCCAGCAGCAGCAGCAGCCACTCGATGGCGGCCAGAATTGAGATGGAAGGAAGGAGCGAGCCCAGTACGACCTGCCAGCCGCGCAACGGGTAGCTTTTCAGCAGATCGAAATGGGTGAGCATCAGCCGCAAGTCGCGGCGCATGATCATCGGCCCCATGATCAGCAGCCAGCCGCCGATCGCCAGCGGGATGACGGCGGCGATCATCTGGAACTCCCGACTGCGGCCGGTGGTGCCGGTCCAGACATGGAAGCCCGCAATCAGCCCCACAAAAATCAGCCAGGTGCGCACCCGGAAAAAGGGCCCGAGCGCGATCAGGTTCTTCCACAAAAACGCAACCGCGACCGGGCCGGAGGGAGCGAGTGGGAACGGGGTGGGGCGGGCCTTGTCCGGCTGGTTGCGAGTGGCGCGCCCGTCGCCGGTCCGGGCGGCCGCCTCCTTTTCCGCCAGGTGGCGGGCTTGATCGATCGAAGCCTCCTCAAAGGAAACATCGGCCCGCATGACCCACGCGTAGTGGGCCGCGATCACCAAGAGGGCCGGCAGCAGCGCGGCGAAAAATCCAGCAATCCCCGGCGCAAAGTAGGGTCCCGCGATCAGCGCGAAGGGTGCGAGCAGCCAGCCGACGGGCGGATGCTGCAGCACGCCGCCGAAATAACGGATCATTGCGGCGGGACCGGCGTAGTCCGCCGCGGTGGGCGGCGGCACGTGGCGGCTGATCCACCACCAGGAGCCGCCGACCAGTGCCGCCAGGATCCCGAGAGCGAGGGCGCGCCGCCGGGCGGGATGCAGGCCCAGGTCCAGCAGCTGCTCGCGGGCGAACGAGGCGCCGATGAAATGCAGATTGAGCGTTGAGAGAATGAGCCACCAGCCGACGGCATGGGTGAGCTCGTGGCCGCCCAAAAAACTGGCCGGCCGGAAAATGAGCGACAGGAAAAACGTGGAGACGAGAATGCCAAACTGCGAACGGAGGAGCTTGAAGTGAATCAGCCGGCGCCGCGTCACCGGGGCGGGAAAGAGAAAGGCGACCTCAGCCTCGGTGAATTGAAGGGCGGCGCGCCCCGACGGAATGACCCAGGCGACCACAACGATGACCAGCAGAATCAACGCGCCGAACGAGACCAGGTACGGCGCCAGTTCAGGCGGCATGGTCGCCGGGACCGTCGCGCCGGCTCCGCGGGGCGAGCCGTGGAGGATCCGGCGAAAAAAGAAGAAATAGAAGTAGGCTCCACCGACGAGCGCGCCGAAGAGATATTTCGGCTGCCTCAGCCGCCGGCACCGCTGCACCAGCGAATTTCGGATCGTGGTGAGATGGAGGTAGAGAAAGGCGTTGATCACGACGGGAGCAGCGGCGGCGCGGGAAGCTCGGAGTCACCGGTGGCGCGGAAGAAGACCTCCTCGAGGCTGAGCGCGGTGTCACCGGAGAATCGGGCGCGCACCTCGGCCATCGTTCCGTCGGCGACCTTCTCACCGTTCTTGAGGATGAGCACGTGGGTGCAAACCTCCTCCAGCAGGGACAGCAGATGCGAACTCAGAATGATGGCCGCGCCGTCGCGGGCGAGGCGCCTCATCACGTCCTTCATCCGGCGGATGCCGCCGGGATCCAGGCCGGTCAGCGGCTCGTCGAAAATAATCACCGTGGGCTGGTGGAGCAGACCGCAGGCGATGGTGAGTTTCTGTTTCATGCCGCGGGAGAGCTCGCCGGGGAGCAGTTCCTTTTTGTCCGCCATTTCCAGTTCGTCGAGGATCGGGCCGGCGCGGTCCGCCCAGTTGGTCACGCCGTAGAGGCGGGCGACAAAATTCAGATGCTGCCAGACCGTGAGGTACTCAAAGAGCCGCGGCTCGTCGGGGAAGAACGCGAGCTGGCGTTTGGCGCCGACCGGATCGGTCGCGAGCTCAAGGCCGCCGATGCGCGCCGTGCCTTCGGTGGGCGGGATGATGCCGGTCGCACAGCGAAGGGTGGTGGTTTTGCCGGCGCCGTTGGGCCCGACGAGCCCCATGACTTCCCCCGGCCGCACGACGAAGGAAAGATTTCGCACGGCGGTAAACTTGCCGTAGCGTTTGGTCAGGCCGGAGACTTCAATCATGGGCGCGGACTGTGGGTGAATCTCTGCAGGGAGTAAAGCGGCGCGTGGCCGGCGATCGGGGCGCCCGCGCGGCGCGTTGTGGACTCACCGGGAAAATATTTTGCCGCGGAATTGCCCGGAAATGAAACCTGCCCGCCGCTGAGGCGTCAGATGACAGGTAACCATTAAATCCAATCATGAAAAACTCCCCCAAATTCATCCTCGCCGGCCTTGTGTTGCTGGCCGCCTCGGTCCTTCGCGCTGCTGAACCCACCTCCCCGTCCGCGGGCAAGCCTGACCGTCCTCCGGGCCGGCCGGAACGTCGCGAAGAAATGCGCGAAAACGCGCAGAAGATGGCCGAGGAGCTGAACCTCACCGACGAGCAGAAGGCCAAGACGAAGGCGATTCACGACCAGACGGGTGACGCCCTCAAGGCCATCCACAAGGACGCCTCGCTTAGCGAGGAGCAGAAACGCGAGAAGGCCAAGGCCCTGCGCGACAGCACGCAGGAACAGGTCCGCGCGCTCTTGACGCCGGAGCAGCAGGCCAAGGCGAAGGAAATGCGCGGAAAGCACGGCAACAAGAAGCAGGGCGACAAGAAGCACGGTGACAAGAAGCAGGGTGAAAAACCACGCGGTGAAAAACCCGTCAGCAACTAAACGATTTTCTGCACGGGGTGTGCAGTCACAGGTAAAGTAGGTTTAGGGTATGCAAAAGCGTCGCGGCGTGGGGCCGCGACGCTTTTCTCTTTGGACAACCCGCGTCCGCGCACGCACGCTGTCTGCCCATGATTAAGCGCCCGCCAATCACTCCACGATTTCGGACCACGCGGTTCCGGCCGCCCTTGGGACGGGTTCGGTCATGAGCCGGCGCCAAATCATCGTGGCCGGCGGCGGCGCCGCAGGCTTTTTTGCCGCGATCGCCTGCGCGGAAACCGATCCGGGCAGCGTGGTCACGATCTACGAGGCGACGGCGCATCTGCTCGCCAAGGTGAAAGTGTCCGGCGGCGGCCGCTGCAACGTGACCCACGCCTGCTTCGAGCCGCGCGAACTGGTGAAACGCTATCCGCGGGGCGCGCGCGAACTGCGCGGGGCTTTCTCCCGCTGGCAGCCGCGCGACACCGTGGCGTGGTTTGAAAAACGCGGCGTCGCGCTGAAGACCGAGGCGGACGGACGCATGTTTCCCGTCACCGACAACTCGCAGACGATCGTCGATTGCCTGCTGGAGGCGGCCGAAAAAGCCGGCGTGCGGATCGTGTTGCGAACGGGGATCAAGCGGGTGGACGGGGCGCTCCGCGCACCGCTGGCGGAAGCCGCGCGTGGAGCGCACGGCCCACCTTTTCAAGTCACCCTCACGACGGGCGAGGTGGTCACCTGCGACCGCTTGCTGCTCGCGACCGGCGGAAACCAATCCAACGCCGGCTTCGAGATGGCGCGGCGTTTCGGGCACACGATCGAGCCGCCCGTGCCGTCGCTGTTCACCTTTCACATCGACGATCCGCGCTTGAAGGACCTGTCCGGCGTGTCCGTGGACGAGGCGGTGACGGCCGTGCGCGGCACGGCGCTGGAGGAACGCGGACCGCTGCTGGTCACGCATTGGGGACTGAGCGGACCGGCGGTCTTGAAACTGTCGGCGTGGGGCGCGCGGATTTTGCACGATTGCGACTACCGGTTTACGCTGCTCGTCAACTGGGCGCCGCAGTTCAACGCGGAGACGCTCCGCACCGGGTTGGAACGCGCGCGCGCCGCCCATCCCAAGAAACAGCTGGGGACCTGGTGTCCCGTCGGCCTGCCGTTGCGGTTGTGGGAAAAGCTGCTGCTCGCGGCGGGTCTCAAGGCCGACGCGGTCTGGACCACGGTGCCGAATGCGGCGCTGCGCGCGTTGGCGGCGCAGGTCGTCGCCGGGGAGTTTGCGGTGACCCGCAAGAGCATGTTCAAGGAGGAATTTGTCACGTGCGGCGGCGTCCGGCTGGGCGAGGTGGATTTCAAAAGGATGGAAAGCCGCCTCGTGCCGGGGTTGCATTTCGCCGGCGAAGTGCTCGACGTGGATGGCATCACGGGTGGCTTTAATTTCCAAGCGGCCTGGACCGGTGGCTGGCTCGCGGGCCAGGCGATGGCGGGCGCGAGCGAGCGGTAGGGCGGCGCGATTCCGGCATTGCGCGGCGGTGCCGGGGCGGCGACGCTGCCGGTTCGCTGATGATGACCTACGCTCAACTATTCTTGGCAATGGTGCCGGTGTTTGCGATGATCGCCCTCGGCACCGGCCTGAAACGCCTGCGGTGGATTACCGAATCGGCCGAGGACAGCCTGTTCAACCTGGTGGTCAAGGTGACGTTTCCCTGCCTGATTTTCGAGTCGGTCGCGGCTAATCCGGCGCTGCGCGAGCCGGGCAATCTGCTGCTGCCGCCGCTGGCGGGATTTGTGCTGACCCTGCTCTCGATGCTCACCGGCTGGTATGTGGCGAAAGCGCTCGGGCTGACCATGGGGCACGGCCTGCGGACGTTCGCGCTCGCGGTGGGTCTGACCAACTACGGCTACCTGCCGCTGCCGCTGATGGACGCAATGTTCGGGCCGGAGAGCCGCGCCGTCCTGCTCGTGCACAATGTCGGCGTCGAGGCGGCCATTTGGACGGGCGGCATCTTGGTCGTGACCGGTCTTTCGCCCTTGGCGGGCTGGCGCAAGCTGATCAACGCGCCGATCATCGCCCTGGTTGTGGCCTTGGCGGCCAACCTGACCGGCGTCGTCGTTTTCCTTCCGGCCTTCGTGATGAATCTGGTGCACACCTTGGCGGTGTGCGCGATCCCGCTTGGGTTGATCATGACCGGGGTCAGCATTGAACCCCACCTCGACGATCCCAAGCAGCTCGTTAACAAGCGCGTGACGCTCATGGCGTGGTTGCTGCGCCTGGGGGTGCTGCCGTGGATTTACCTGCTGGCGGCCCGCTTTTTCCCGTGCTCGGTGGAATTGAAGCGGGTCCTCGTGGTACAGGCGGCGATGCCCTCGGCCGTCATTTCGGTGATCATTGCCCGCGTGTACGGCGGTCGACCGCTGGTGGCAGTGCAGATCGTGCTGGGCACCACCGCGCTGGCTCTTTTCACCATTCCCTTGTGGCTGCGGTTCGGCCTGGCCTTTGCCGGCCTGGCGCCGTGAGCCGTCACGTGGCCGTCGCGCGCCCATTTCGCTCCCGCAAGGCGTGAATTGGCGGGGTGCGTTGGGGCGGTGCGCGCCGGGGAAAACGCGGCCAAGGCCGCGTTCGCCCCCGGTCAACCGCCCCCGTTTTTGGCGGAGCGGACGAAGTGTTTCCGGCGGTTGGCTGTCGCCGGGAGTTGACGCCGGCGGCGCGGCCCGACTGGATGTTTGCCTTATGGATTGGATCACCGACCCGCAAATTTGGATCAGCCTCGTCACGTTGACCGCGCTCGAGATCGTTCTCGGCATCGACAACATCATCTTCATCTCGATTCTCGCCAGCAAACTGCCGGCCCACGAGCAGGCGAAGGCCCGGCAGACCGGCCTGATGCTGGCGCTCGTCACCCGGGTGCTCCTGCTCTGCAGCCTGGCGTGGATGGTCAAGCTGACGGCGCCCCTCTTCACCGTCTTTGGCTTCGCCATGTCCGGCCGCGATCTGATTTTGCTCGGCGGCGGCTTGTTCCTGATCGTGAAAAGCACGATGGAAATCCACGAGAAGCTCGAGGGGGACGAGGATCACGCCAATCCCAAGGGCAAGGCAAAATTTGGCGCGATCATCGTCCAGATCCTGCTTCTCGACATCGTGTTCTCCCTCGACTCCGTCATCACCGCCATCGGCATGGCGAATAACCTCGGCGTCATGATCGCCGCGGTGGTCATCGCCCTGCTGGTCATGCTCAAATACGCCGGCGCGGTGAGCGACTTTGTCCACAAGCATCCGACGCTGAAGATGCTCGCGCTGTCGTTCCTGCTGCTGATTGGCGTGACGCTCGTGGCCGAGGGCACGCATCAGCACGTCAACAAGGGCTACATCTACTTCGCCATGGCGTTCTCCTTCGCCGTGGAGGTCTTGAATCTCCGGCTGCGCAAGAAGTCCCGGCCGGTCGAACTGCACGAGCCCACCTTGTAAGCCGGCGCCGGCACGTCACGTCTTGCCGTGGTGGGCCCGCGTGGCCTCGTCACTCTCATCATTGCGGGTATTGACCCGCTTTTGGTGCTGGCGGCGGAGGAGCTCGGCGAGTTTGTCCCCGAGCCGGTCGAGGGCCTTGTAGGCGTCCGTGTCCTGCACGCTGGCGACCAGGTCGGGGCCGCGGATTTCGACGCGGCCTTTGGCGAGGTACGGTCCCTCGGTCCCGCTGGTCCGGTCGAGTTCGAGATCGAGGCGGATGCGCACGATGCGGTCGTCGCGGCGCAGCAAGCGCTCGGCTTGGTCAAGCGCGGCCTGGTGCAGCGCCGGGGTGAGGTCGAGTTTGATGCCGCGCACGAGGACCCGGGCGGCGAGGGTTTCAGGAGTAGGGTCGGTTTTCATGGTACGCGTTAGACGCGCTGATCCGCCCGGCGTTGATTATAATGCCCGAGTGCGATTCGAGTTGCGCGGGCTTTCAGCGTGCAATGCCGGGGGCGCCACCCCAGTCTGACCCGCGATCCCATGGAATCGGAGCCGCTCAATTTTCACGAACTCCCGGAGGCGGAAATGTGCGCCCGGGCCCGTGCCTTCCGGGAAGAGATGGGCCGCCGCCGCACCGTGCGCGATTTCTCCCCCCGGCCGGTGCCGCGCGAAATCATCGAGTTGGTGTTGCGCACGGCGGGCACGGCGCCCAATGGCGCCAACCTCCAGCCGTGGCACTTTGTCGTCGTCGGTGATCCTGCGGTGAAGCGCCGGATCCGCGAGCAGGCCGAGGCGGAGGAGCGCGAGTTTTATGCGCACAAGGCGCCGCCGGCCTGGATCGCCGCGCTCGCCCCGTTGGGCACGGATGCCAGCAAGCCGTTTCTTGAAACGGCGCCGTGGCTCATCGCCGTTTTTGCGGTGAACAGTTTTGCGGATGCCACCGGGGTCAGGCAGCACACCTATTATGCGAAGGAGTCGACCGGCATCGCCTGCGGCTTTCTAATCGCGGCGCTGCATCAGGCGGGCTTGGCCACCCTGACACACACGCCCAGCCCGATGAATTTCCTCAACGAGATCTGCGGCCGGCCGGCGCACGAGAAGCCCTTTCTGCTGCTGGTCGTGGGCTATCCGGCGGAAGGGGCGCGCGTGCCGGTCTTTGCCATGCAAAAGAAGCCGCTCGGGGAAATCTCGACTTGGCTGTGATTTTTCCGCGCTGGAATATTTCTTCCGGCCGCGCATCGTTGACCCCATGAAAAGATTGTTTCTCTTGCTGGCCCTCCTCGTGACTCCGGTCCTTCAGGCGCAGGACCCCGCGGCCGAGATGGAACAAGCGGTGGCCGCGCTCGTCGCGGGTCCGCAGGTGACCGTGGTGCATTTTTGGGCGCCGTGGTGCCCGAACTGCCGGGCGGAAATGACGCCCGGCGGCTGGGCGAAATTTATCGGGGCCAATCCCGAGGTGAAGGTGGTTTTCCTCAATATCTGGCATCGCGGCCAGGATCCCGGCCCCAAGCTCGCCGCCGGCGGCCTCGGGCCGCAACCCAACCTGCTCCTGCTC
>CAZAOI010000130.1:0-9555 GCA_964486705.1 uncultured Oleiharenicola sp.
GGATGCACCCTGTCGGGCCGACCTGGCCGGGGCTAACCGCGACCAACTCCGACTCGGTCGCGAGTGAAGTCGCCTTTCTGCGTCCGAAGAGCGCGGAAAGCGGATGAGTCAGATTGGAAAAACTGTGATGCATCCGGGCTAGCGTTACGCCCTGTTTCAATATTCTGTTTTTGTGATTTTTGCGTTTTTTGTGGCCAACTCATCTGCGGAATTAAGGTGTGCGCCAATGAACCTAAAAAGCGCAGTTGAACCACAAAGACACGGAGATGCAGAGAGGAGAAATCCAGGAAATCGAGGAACGCATAGTTTCACCCTGCGGGTGAACTCCCGCGACTGGAGCGGATTTTCACAAATGGTTTTCTCTGTGCACTCTGTGCCTCTGTGGTTCAATTCCAACTGCGGATTTCAGGATGAATCCATCAATCGCAGCAGCGGAAGCCTGGTCGACCGAATCAGAAGATTCGCGGTCGAAAGGACTGGTCACGGACGCGAGCTGCGAGGCTCCACCGGAAAGCACGACCGAGTCCTGAACCAGCCAGCACCTGTCCCGCATCGGCGCTCTGGCGCATGAGGCGGCCGGCTCACTTCAGGGCGGCGGCGAGGCGGGCGAGGGCGGTCTCGACGTTGGCGCGGGAGTTGAACGCGCTGATGCGCACGTGGCCTTCGCCACACTTGCCGAAACCGGCCCCGGGCGTACAGACCACCTGCGCCTTGTTCAACAGCAGGTCGAAGAATTCCCAGGAGTCGCGCTGGACGTTGATCCAAATGTAGGGGGCGTCGTCGCCGCCGATGCAGCTGAAGCCGAGTTCTGTCACCGCTTCCCGGATGAGCTTGGCGTTGCCGAGATAGAAGTCGGTGAGCGCCCGCGTTTCCGCCTGGCCCTCGGGAGTGTAGACGGAGGCGGCGGCCATTTGCACCGGGTAGGCGACGCCGTTGAATTTGGTCGTGTGGCGGCGGTTCCAGAGCGCGTGGACGGCGTGCTCGCGGCCGGCGGCGTCGCGGGCCATGAGATTCTTGGGCACGACGGTGTAGGCGCAGCGCAGGCCGGTGAAACCCGCGAGCTTGGAAAAGCTGCGGAACTCGATCGCGACATCGCGGGCCCCCTCGATCTCGTAGATGCTGCGCGGGATGCCGGGGGTGCGGACGTAGGCCTCGTAGGCGGCGTCGAACAAAATGATGGCGTGATGCTGCTTGGCGTAAGCGACCCAAGCCGCGAGCTGGGCGCGGGTGGCGACGGCGCCGGTCGGGTTGTTCGGGAAGCAGAGGTAAATCAGGTCCGCGGGCTCGGCCGGCGGCGCGGGCACGTAGCCGTTGGCGGCAGTGGACTCCAGGTAGATGATGCCGTCGTAGCGGCCGTCCCGGTTGTCGCCCGTGCGGCCGGCCATGACGTTGGTGTCGACATAGACGGGATAAACCGGATCGGGAATGGCGAGGCGGGTGTCGGCGGCGAAGATTTCCTGGATATTGGCGATGTCGCACTTCGAGCCGTCGCTGATGAAGATCTCGTCGGCGTCGATCTTCGCGCCGAGAGCCTGGAAATCGTGTTTCGCCACGGCTTCGCGGAGAAACGCGTAGCCTTCGCCGGGCCCGTAGCCTTTGAAGGTGGCGCGCTGGGCGAGCTCGTCGGTCGCGGCGTGCAGGGCGGCGATGCAGACGGGGGGCAGCGGCTCGGTGACGTCGCCGATGCCGAGGCGGATGACGGGCTGGTCGGGATGGGCGGCGACAAAGGCGCTCACGCGCTTCGCGATGTCGGCGAAAAGATAGGAGGCCTTGAGCTTGGTGAAGTTTTCGTTGAGGCGGATCATGAAAAAAGGGGGGAGGGGGCTACGGGACCACAGACGCCAGGACGGCGGAGCTTACTTTTGCAGTGATTGGTGTTCTTGTGATCAGTGGGCTCGTAGTCTCAGGATGAGCGCTTGATAAAGGGAACCGCTTCTGGATAGTTCAAGTCCGTTCACAGTCATGCAAAAAATCGACAAGATAAGTGCGATGCGGGAAACAGCCGAGGCCCTGCGCCGGGAGGGGAAGCGGGTGGCGTTGCTGCCGACGCTGGGCGCCCTGCACGCCGGGCATGCCAGCCTGATCCGGCTCGGCTTGACGAAGGCCGATGCCGTGGTGGTGTCGGCGTTCGTGAATCCGCTGCAATTTGGTCCGAACGAGGACTGGGCTCGTTATCCGCGCGCGCAGTTGCCGGATGCGGCGTTGTGTGAGCGGGAAGGGGCGGCCGTCCTTTTCACGCCGACGAACGATGAAATGTTTCCCAAGGGTTTTTCCACGCTGGTGCAGGAGGATATGATCAGCAAGCCGTTGTGCGGCGTGGCCCGCCCGGCGCTTTTTCGCGGCGTGCTGACGTGCTGGCTGAAGCTGGTCAACATTGTGCGTCCGACCGTTCTGGTGATGGGCGAGAAGGACGCGCAGGTGGTGGCGGTGGTGCGGAAATTTGCCGCCGACGTGCTGTTGCCGCTCGAGATCGTGGTCGGACCGATGGTGCGCGATGCCGACGGCCTCGCGGTCAGTGCGCGCAATAGTTATCTGACTCCAACCCAGCGCGAAGAAGCGCTGGCCGTTTATGGGGCCCTGCGCCGCGCCAAGGAAATGGTGGAGGGAGGAGTGAAAAGCACCGACCGGCTGGTGGCGGAAGTCACCCATATCATTGGCGAAAAACGGCGGCTGCGCGTCATCTATATTTCCGTTGTGGATCGCTCGACGATGGAGCAATTGCGCGAGGTGCTGCCGGGCCAATGCCTGTTGGCGATCTCCTACTGGGTCGATGAAATCAGGCTGACCGATAACATGATTCTTTGAGCGCCCGCCGGCGGTGTGAATAACTTGTCAGTCACGGCTGATTTTCACTCTGGAACGGGCCGCCTGCGGGGTTGTGAACAGTGGGCGCTGGCGTGCCGGGCGAGAAACAGCTTCGGCGGGGGCGCTCCGCGCGCAGGAAGTCCTTCGTGCGCCCTCGGGTTGATCACTCTGGCCGGTGGAAATCTAAGTGGCTGTTGATATGCTACTAGGGACGCATTCTGCGGGGGCTTTCGTCCGGCCTGCGTCCGACGGCTTCAGGACGGTCCTTAAATCGGAGGGGATTTGGCTTTCCGCGCAGCGCCAACACTCGGAATGGAACCGCCGCCAGGCGCCGTTCGCCCTCTGGGGCGGGCCGGCTGTGAAGAACCACGCGAATCGAGGGGAATATTTGCTGACTGTTGGGTTGTATTTTTCAGCTATCTTTGTGACGACTGGTGGGTTGTGACCGATCCATTCCCTGAAAATCCCCGCATCGCAATTGTTGGCTCCGGCGCCCTGGGTTGTTATTACGGAGGGCGCTTGGCCAAGGCGGGCGGCGACGTCCATTTTCTGGTGCGCAGCGGGCGCGCGGCGATTCTGGCGCGCGGTCTGCGACTCAAGACTCCGACGGAGCGCATCCATCTCAAAAAGGTGCAGGCTTATGCGTCGGCGGAAGAGATCGGACCCTGTGACCTGGTGATTGTCGCCTTGAAGGCCACGGCCAACGGTGCGCTGGCCAAGTTGCTTCCGCCGCTCCTGGGCAAGAACACGATCGTGCTGACATTGCAAAACGGTCTGGGGGTCGAGGAGCCGGTCGCCGCGGTGGTCGGTGGCGAACGGGTGTTGGGCGCCATCTGTTTTATCGGCTGCACCCGGACGGCACCGGGCGTGGTGCAGTGTCTCTTCCCGGGTCTGATCATGATCGGTGAATTTGGCCGGACCGCCCAGGCCCGCACGCGCGAGGTGGCCAAGCTGTTTGAAAAGGCCGGCGTGAAATGTGAAGCGCAGGACAACCTCGAGGAATTGCGGTGGAAGAAACTGGTGTGGAATGTGCCGTTCAACGGTCTCGCGATCGCGGCCGGTGGCATCACGACCGATCTGATCCTCGCCGACGAAGGCTTGCGCACCCTGGCGCGGCGCCTGATGGAGGAGGTGGTGGAGGCGGCCGCTAAATTCGGCCATGTGATTCCGCGGGCGTTCATGGACTTGCAGTTTGAGCGCACGCTTAAATTGGGCCGTTACAGTCCGTCGAGCTTGATTGATTATCAGGAGAACCGGGCCATCGAGCTGGAGGAGATCTGGGGCGAGCCCGTGCGCCGGGCCAAAACCATTGGTGTGCCGGTCCCGCGGCTGGAAATGCTTTACTG
Organism: uncultured Oleiharenicola sp.; assembly: GCA_964486705.1. Lineage (GTDB taxonomy): Bacteria > Verrucomicrobiota > Verrucomicrobiia > Opitutales > Opitutaceae > Lacunisphaera. Next base: position 4,152 of record CAZAOI010000130.1, read on the forward strand.
GCTCATCAAGCGGTTGCTCGCAGCGCGCAAGGCCCCGGCCAAAGCCCGGCGTTAGGCGGGACATTTCACATCTCTGAGTGTGAAATAGCGGGCAAGTACTTCTGGATCCGTGGAGCTCCGTGGAATGCTCCCTCACCGCCCACGTGGCACCGGCTACGGTCACTCCTGCGGTTTCACACCGGAGCAGCTTCTTTTCATCAGCTGGGCCGCAAAGGGGCGCCGGAACAAGCGTTCGGAGGCCCTGCGTCTGCAGATCAACAGCGCCCCGTTTTCCCGTCTGAATTCCGGGCGAACGGTCCGCTGTCGAACCTCGATGAATTTGCCCAGGCCGTCGCGATGCCCGAGGGCGCGCCGATGCGCCGACCGGCCGCCGACCGGGTGAACATCTGGTGACCGTCGGCGCCGCGGGGGCGCCGGGCGGGTTTCGGGGGTTGCGCTGGAAACGGCGCCGCGCTTAGGTTTCCCCACTCTTCTATGGCTAATTCCCCCGCCCCCAAGTTTGAGCCGTTCATTCCCGCTTCCGTAGTCCTGCCTGAATTCACCGTGCGCGCCGTCCTGACGGGCATCGTGCTGGGCATGGTCTTCGGTGCTTCGTCGCTCTATCTTGTCCTCAAGGTCGGCCTGACCGTCAGCGCGTCGATTCCCGTGGCGGTGATCTCGCTCGCGATGTTTCGCACGTGGTCGAAGGTGGGCGGACGCGACTCCACCATTCTGGAAAACAACATCACGCAGACGGCCGGCTCCGCCGGAGAGTCCATTGCTTTCGGCGTCGGTGTGACGATGCCGGCGATTTTGATTCTCGGGTTCGATTTGGAACTCACCCGCGTGATGCTCGTCGCGGTGCTGGGCGGCCTGCTGGGTATTTTAATGATGATCCCGCTGCGGCGCGCGCTCATCGTCAAGGAGCACGGGATCTTGAAATATCCCGAGGGCACGGCCTGCGCCGCGGTGCTCCGGGCCGGGGTGGACGACGTCTCGCGCGCCGCCGCCTCGCCGACGGCCCAGCGGGAAATGCGGGCCGCCGAGGCGGCGGGCTTGGGCAAATCCCCCGGGGCCAAGGTCATTTTCACCGGCTTCGGGATCGGGTTGCTTTATAAAAGCCTCAACGTCGCCCTCAAGGGCTGGAAGGATGCGCCGGAAAAAATCTTCGGCGCGCCGTTTAAGGCCGGCTCGGTCAGCGCCGAGATCTCGCCCGAGCTCGTGGGCGTCGGTTATATCATCGGACCCTACATCGGCGGCATCATGTGTGCCGGTGGCGTGCTCTCGTACCTTCTGCTCATTCCCCTGATCAAGTTTTTTGGCGAGGGCCTGCCGGGTCCACTCGCGCCCGGACTGATTCCGATTTCCGAGATGGGCCCCGGCCAGATTCGCGGCGCCTATGTGCTCTACATCGGCGCCGGGGCGGTCGCGGCCGGCGGCATCATCAGCCTGCTCAAGGCGCTGCCGACCATCTGGCATGGGTTGAAGGGCGGCTTGCGCGACCTGGGGCTGGGGGGCGGAAACGGGAACGGGGAAACGCTCCGCACCGACCGTGACCTTTCGATGAAATTCGTCGGCATCGGCATCGTCATCCTGATCGCCATTATCATGCTGGCCCCGACGCTGCACATGAACTTTCTGGGCGCGCTGCTGATCATCGTCTTTGGTTTTCTTTTCGTCACCGTCTCTTCCCGGCTGACCGGCGAGATCGGCTCCACCTCGAATCCCATCTCGGGCATGACGGTGGCCACATTGCTGTTCACCTGCCTGATCTTCCTGCTCGTGGGCTGGACCGGCGGGGCCCATTACGTCACGGCCCTCACCATCGGCGCCATCGTCTGCATCGCCTCGTCGAACGGCGGCACCACCTCGCAGGACCTCAAGACCGGCTTTCTGCTCGGCTCGACGCCGAAGCTGCAGCAATACGCCATTCTCCTCGGTGCTTTCGGCTCGGCCGTCATCCTTGGGCCGATTCTGCTCAAACTGAACGACGCGGCCACGGTTTACGTGCCGGTGGCGCAAGTCGCCCCCGCCGGTCTCCACACGGATCCGGCCCGATTGTCCAACCACGAATCGTTGCGGGGCCCCCAGGCCCGCGACGACGCCGGCTCTTATCTCACCTGGCACAAGACCGACACGGTGGGCGGTCCCGCCGGCAAATATCTCGTCAACCCGCAGGGCGCCGCCGTGTGGCTCGTCGACCCCGGCATCAACGGATCCTACGACACCCGGCCGGACGGCTCGCACGTCCGCAAGTTCGATGCGCCGAAGGCGACGCTCATGTCGTATATCATCAAGGGCATTCTCGATCGGAAACTCCCGTGGGAGCTCGTGTTGCTCGGGGTGATGATTGCTGTCTGTCTCCAGATGTCATTCATCCCGGCGCTGGCCTTTGCCGTCGGCGTGTACCTGCCGCTTTCTTCTTCGTCGCCGATCTTCATCGGCGGCATGATCCGCTGGTTCGTCGACCGCAAGCTGAAGCAGAATCCGGCCCACGCCGACCTGTCGCCTGATGAGTTCAACGCCGAGAGCGACAAGAGCCCCGGGGTGCTGCTCGCGTCCGGCTACATCGCGGGTGGCGCCATCGCCGGCATCGTGATCGCGTTTTTCGCCGGCGTGCTCAGCGACTTCGACTTTGCCGTGACGAAGTGGTCGGTGGCGCACAATCCCTTCTTCGACGGTCCGCACGCCGACCTGCTGTCCTTGATTCCCTTCGTCGCGCTCTGCGGCTTCCTCTACCTCGTGGCGCGGGAGAAATTGCTGAAACCGGGCAGGACATAGCCAGCTCGATGTAGCTGGGTGGGCGTCGGTTTCCATACCGACGCCGGTCGCCGATCTGGAAATCGGCGACCACCTCTCGGATTGGGCGGCGAACGCAGCGTTAGGGCTCGCCGTCCCCGGTGGGCCGGCCTCCCCGCCGGTTGCACTGGGAGGGCGAGACCGCAGGGCCCGCCGCGGTCGGGTATCGGGGGCGCCTGGATCGGTCTCCGGAGGATTCGCCGTGCCTATTCAGCCTAAATAACTCAGACTGGGTATCCACTTGACTCAAGCAACTCGTTGCCGCGATGCGCCGCATTAGCGGCATTCATCGGATCGAGAGGGCCCTTCAGGGAATCAAGTAGTCCGCCAGTAATGCTTGTTCTGCACCCCCGGCACCGCGAATGAATCCAGGCAAGGCAGCCGGCGCGCGAAGGACCTGCATAAACATCCACAATCGGACGAACCGTTCCCGATATCGAACACGACTGCCGCGCTTTTCCAGCAATGGCTGTTGTCGTCCAATATAGGGGGCGAGCGCTTTGGCTAGGGCGGAATGACTTTTGAATCCAGCGCGAGTATAATAGCTCGTCGCTGCAATTTCTTCATCCTCGGCAAAGGCAACGGCAAGAAGCGCCCGACGTTGGCTCGGGGTCGCAACCGAGAGGACATCTTCGCAGCGGCGCCCGACCTCAACGAGAAGAGTTGTTAGTGCCGCCTTTAATTCTGCCTGGCCAATTAGCCCGGGAGATGAGCGCGACCAAAGGTGATAGCAAAGCTGTTGGATATCATTCGGGGATTCGCCGGCCAAAGCAAATATCGCACTGGTCGTATTCGATTCGAGCTGGCGATTCCCATGCGCGAATTGTTTTTCTACGAACCGTCGCATGTCCTCGGCCGGAATCGCGCCAACTTCCAGAATGGCGGCCGACTGATAGAAGTGGCTGTCCGGATTGGTAAACAGGTCGCGCATGGTTGCTTTGGCGCTTCCGGCAAAAATATAGGACACTTTTGACTGACGCTGAATTTCAGCACGTAACACTCCCAGAAGGTGGTTAGCTTCCTTCGGTTCAAGGCTGTCGCTGATCTCTTGAAACTCGTCCAAGAAAACAGTGAACGGCCGCCACTCGCTTACCTTACTCACTGTTTGCATCGCTTGGATAACAGTTGAGGCCACGGGCTTTGATTTAAGTTCGATGCCGATCAGACCAGGAATAGATAGCCGTAACTTTTCAATATGCTCTAGTGCGACCTGGAGTGCAGGGGGAATCTTCTTGGTTAAAGCCCGGTTGTGGTTGAGGAACGCCTCCAGCCCTACCGAAAGCCGGTCAATAAAGTCAGCAGGAGACGCTAGGCCGCGGAGGTCTATGGTTAGAAAAAGCTCACCAGCCTCCCCGAGAGTATGTTCCACCAGACTGGATTTCCCAATCCGTCGGTCGCCTAGCAGCACCATTCGCTGCCGATTGCGTGCGGCTTGTAGAACCTGTTTCTCTAGGGTCGGCCGATTACAATAGGGCCGACCCGGCATGAGCACCTGGCCGTATACAAAGGGGTTCGATGTCTCGGGGTTCATTGCGGATCTTGAGATGGAACCAATTGGTTACAGTATTGCAACCATTTAGTTTCACAGCCCGCACGCCCATTGACGTATCGCACCGGACAGCGCTCCGATTAAAACGCACTGGTGCTTGCGTGATAATGCGGGTGCATCACCCACCGGATAGATCAGCCAGCCTAATCAACTTGAGACAAGTGGATACCCAGTTAACTCAGTTGAAACGCGGAGGACGCCAAGAACACAGTGTGAAAGCCGAGTTAGCTGGCACTCTAGGGCTCACCCCTGCGAGGTGACTATTTCTTGCTCCACGCTTGGGCGCCAACTTTCAATTTTTGCGCGTTTTGCGCCTTTTTGTGGCCAATCTTTCTGTGGAATTAAGATTCAAACCGGCTCGTTGACCACCGGATTGCTCAGCGTGCCGATTTTCTCGATCTCGATGCTGATGGTGTCGCCGGCCTTGAGCCAGATCGGCGGCGTGCGGGCGAAGCCCACGCCCTCGGGCGTGCCGGTGAGGATGACGGTTCCGGCGGGCAGGGTTTTGTCGGCGCTGAGGAATTCGATCAAGGTCGGCACGTCGAACACCATGTCCGCAGTCGAGGAGTCCTGCATGACGATGCCGTTGAGGATGGAGCGGATGCGGAGCGCGTTGGGCTGGGGGATTTCATCCTTGGTGACGAGGACCGGGCCGAGCGGGCAGAACGTATCGAAGCTCTTGGCGTGGCAGAACTGGCCGCCGCTCAGTTCCCGTTGCCAGTCGCGCGCGCTGACGTCGTTCGCGCAGGTGTAGCCGAGCACAAAATCGAGGGCGTTCGCCCGGGTGGCGTTGCGGCAGTCGCGGCCGAGCACGACGGCGAGTTCGGCCTCGAAGTCGGCTTTCTGCGTGGGTTGCTTCGCCGGCAACCGAATGGGCGCACCGGGATGCTGCACGGAACCCGGCAGCTTCATGAACCACATCGGCCGCTCGGGCGGCGGCTTGCCCCCCTCGGCGGCGTGTTTGGCGTAGTTGAGTCCGATGCCGATAAGGCAGGTCGGGGCGATGGGGGCGAGCAGTTGGCCCGGAGTCACGACCCGGTCGGTGACGTGCTGCGCGCCGGAGGCCAGGCTCTCGAT
>CAZAOI010000131.1:0-9458 GCA_964486705.1 uncultured Oleiharenicola sp.
AGCTTGCGCTGGCCACGCCTGTTACCAGCCAGTGGCTCGAGCCGATTGCCGGGATCAAGGGCAAGGCCCTCGCCGAACTCATCTTCAGTTCCGGCTCCGTCATTCTGGCCAGCGCGCCCGAAAAAGTCGTCCGCTCCGACTTCAAGATCTACGAGGACGAGGGCGTGCGCTTCGCCGTCTCGCAGGTGGAGGAACTCGGCTTCGATAATTTCTGGGAGCACGCTCCGGCGCTGGTGCGGGCGCTCGCCGATCTCCGCACCGACGAAAAGCTCGCGTTTGCGGGCCTGCTCGTCACGGACATCAACACCCAAAATTCTCTCCTCCTCATGAAGGGCGACCCCGAGTTTATCCGCCGGATCACCTACGCCCACGTCGAGCAGGATGAAATTTTCGACCTCCCCGGAGTGGTCAGCCGCAAGAAGCAGCTGATTCCCTACCTCACCGGCCTGCTCAAGGAAATGGCCACCGAGGGCCAGGCGCCCACCCAGCGCGGCAAGACCAAGACACCCTTCGGCAAGGCCGGCTGAACCAGGCCCCTCGGCGGCGAGGGTCGGTCTGGCAACCGACGCCCCCCACATGCATGGCCCTCACCAAGCCGTTTCGGATTCGCGCCCGCCAAGGCCGTCAGCTTTGCGCCGGCGGCTTCTTCGCAAACTTGTTCTCGGTGCCATTGAGCAGCCGGCGGAGATTCTCGCGGTGGCGGAGAATCACGAACAGCCCGAGCGCGGTCGCGACGAGATTCAACGCGAGTGAATTGCCCTGCAGCCAGCTGGCCGCGGGCACGGCGACGGCCGCGAGAATCGAACCGAGCGAAACGTAGCGGGTAAACAGAAACGTCAACACCCAGACCCCGGCCCCAATCCCGCAGGCGAGCGGGATCAGCATCACCAGGCCGCCGGCGGCGGTGGCGACGCCCTTGCCGCCCTTGAATTTCGTGAAGACGGAAAACGAGTGCCCCAGCACCGCGGCGATCACGCCCACCAGGCCCATCATCTGCGCATCCGGCGCCGCGAGAAACGGCAACAGGGGCCACGCCGCCGCGACCGCGCCCTTCAGCGCGTCGAGCACAAACACCACATTCCCGGCCCGCTTGCCTTTAGCCCCGAAGCGCTCCCCGAGCACGCGCTTGACGTTGGTCGCCCCGGGATTGCCGCTGCCGACCTTGAAAATATCGACGCCGTGCATCCGCGCCACGAGGTAGCCGAACGGCAGTGCGCCGAGCAGGTAGCCGAAAACGGCTGAGCTAATTAACCAAGCGGTGGGCATCAGAGGTTGACCACCACAGCCTGCTTGATGGCGCGATGGCCGGTCAACTCCTTAAGCGCCGCCTCCGACGGGGCGCTGTCCAGATTCAGCACGCAGAGCGCCGTGCCGCCGGCATTGTTGCGACTGAGCGACATCGCACCGATGTTCACGTGGTCGCGACCGATCAGCGTGCCGACCATTCCGATGATGCCCGGCTCGTCGTGGTTCTCGTAGATGAGCAGCACGCCGGACGGCAGCGCCTCGACCTCGCGGCCGTTGAGCGCCACCAGCCGCGGGCTGTTCGCCTTGCCGAGCAGCGTGCCCATCGCGGAAAAAATCTGCCCGTCGGCCGCGATCGCCTCGACCTGCATCAGCTCGGTGTAGTCCGTTTCGACGTTGGACTTGGTAATGTCGACCTGCACGCCGAGCCGCTGCATAACCACCGGAGCGTTGATGAAGTTCAAACTGTCGCTGCTGATCCGACTGAGAAAGCCGCGCTGGATGGCGCGCGTCACCGGGTTGGCGTCGAGTTCAACAATCTTGCCCCAATAGGTAATCCGCAGCCGCTCGACGCGATTCGTCGCCAACTGCTGCACGAGCGTGCCGAGTTTGCTCCCGAGCTCAAGATAAGGCCCGATGACCTTGAGCGTGGCGGCGTCGAGCGACGGCATGTTGACGGCGTTGCGGATGACGCCGCCGTTGAGGACGTCGGCGATCTGCTCGGCGATCTCGATGCCGACGGCGTCCTGGGCCTCGGCGGTCGACGCGCCGAGGTGCGGCGTGAGCGTGACATTCGGCAGCCGGCGCAGCTCGCTGTTGGCCGCCAGGGGCTCTTCCTCGAAGACATCGAGCCCGGCCGCGGCCACCTGCCCGGACTTGAGCCCGGCGATGAGCGCGGCTTCCTTGATGATGCCACCGCGGGCGCAATTGAAGAGCCGGACGCCCCGCTTGCACTTGGCCAGGGCCGCCTCGTCGATCAGGTATTTAGTCTGTTCCGTCAACGGCATGTGCACGGTGATGTAGTCCGCCTGCGCGAGCAGCTCGTCGAGCGAAACGGCCTCAACCTGCATGGCCTTGGCGCGACTGGGGGCGAGATAGGGATCATAGGCCAGCACCCGCATGCCGAAAGCCTGGGCTCGTTTCGCCACCTCGGTGCCAATGCGCCCCAGGCCGACCACGCCGAGAGTTTTGCGGAAGAGTTCCAGGCCGGAGAAATTCTTGCGGTCCCATTGCGCGGCCCGCATCGACGCGGCGGCCTGCGGCACCGGCCGCGCGCCACAGAGAATATGCGTGAAGGTCAGCTCAGCCGTGGCAATGGTGTTGCCCAACGGAGTGTTCATCACGATGACGCCGCGTTCGGTCGCGGCCTCGACGTCGACATTGTCCACCCCCACCCCGGCGCGCCCGACGACCTTAAGCAGCGGAGCCGCCGCAAAAACTTCGGCCGTGATCTTGCTCTCCGACCGCACGGCGATGGCGTGCACATCCCGGGCCAGCTCCAGCAGCTTCGCCGGCGTGGAGCCGTACGCTTCCACGACTTCAAAGCCCGGCTGCTGACGCAGGTAGGCGACTCCACTGGGCGAGATTTTATCGGCGACGAGAATTTTCATGCGCGCCCGTCAAAAAGCCGGTCCCGACGCCAAAGGCAACCCCGCAGGCAAGAATCCCGCCGGGCGCCATTCAGTTTTATGACATCAAGCCACCAGTCCCGGATAATCCGTGTATCCGCGGTGGTCGCCGCCATAGAAGGTGGCGCTGTCGGGGGAATTCAAGGCCGCCGCAAGCTGCAGGCGGCGCGGCAAATCCGGGTTGGCAATGAAAAGCTTTCCCCACGCAACGGCGTCGGCCTCGCCCGCATCCAACGCGAGCTGCGCGGTCTGCGTCGTGTAACCCTGGTTGACGATGTAGGTGCCGCCAAAGGCGCGCTTGAGGGCGGGCCCGAGCTGCGGCGTCTCGGACGATTCTCGGCCGCAGAGAAACGCGAGCTTCCGTCTGCCCAACTCCGTGGCGAGGTAACCAAAGGTCGCGCCCGCATTGCTGTCGCGCATCCCATGCGAGTCCCCGCGCGGCGCGAGGTGATAACCGACGCGGTCGGGGCCCCAGACGGCAATGATCGCATCGGTGACCGCGAGCGCGAGGCGCGCCCGGTTCGCGATCGAGCCGCCGTAGTCATCCGTGCGGTGGTTGGCACCATCCTGGAGAAACTGGTCGAGCAGATAACCGTTGGCCCCATGCACCTCGACGCCGTCGAAGCCCGCGCGCCGGGCGTTCTCGGCGCCGCGGCCGTACGCCGCAATGATTCCCGGAAGTTCGTCCCGGTCCAGGGCGCGCGGCGTGACAAACGGTTTTTGCGGCCGGATCAGACTCACGTGCCCGGTGGGGGCGATCGCACTGGGCGCGACCGGCAACGCGCCATCGAGGTAAAATGGGTCGGACACCCGCCCGACGTGCCAGAGCTGCAGAAAAATCCGCCCGCCGGCCGCCTGCACCGCGGCGGTGGTTTTTTTCCAGCCCTCTACCTGAGCCTCAGACCAGATGCCCGGCGTGTCAGGATAACCGACGCCCATCGGATCCACCGCTGTCGCCTCTGAAAGAATCAGGCCCGCCGAGGCCCGCTGGGCATAATACTCCGCCATGAGCTCGGTCGGGACGCGACCCGCGCCGGCGCGACAGCGCGTGAGCGGCGCCATGATGATGCGGTTTGGCAGCACAAGAGCGCCAAGACGGAGAGAATCAAACAGCGTGGACATGACCGCCTTTGTAGGCAGTTCGGCGCGCGCCGCAAATTTTCTCGAGGGAAATAATTTCATCCGCCCTCGCGCCGCCACCGGTTCAACCTCACGAGCACGGTTGAAATGCGGAGGACGCGAAAATCACAGCGGAGAAACCGGATTCGCCAGCCCATTGATGCTCTCACCTGCGCGGGGATTATTCCTTGCTTCAGGTATGGCGACCAACTTTCCAATCTTTCACTTTTTGTGGCCCAGCCTTCTGCGAATCCAAGGGTCAATTCTCCGGCACCAGCAATTCGGAAAACTTGGCCGTCGCGATCTTGGTGAAAAACGCCGACGGATCGGGCTTGGCGAGGGAACCCGTCACCGTGACCGGCGTCTGGGTCTTCGCGTAGCCGAGCTCGTCGCGCGTGCCGTCGAGCAGGCGCAACTTCCCGAGCAATTGTTCCACCTTGCCGCGGGCGGAAAACGCCAGCGCGACATTGAGCGGCTGCTCCAGCAGCGGTTTGCCCGCCACATGCGTCACCGTGCCGCTGCCCCCCAGGCGGATTTCCGGCGAGACCAGGCTGATCTCCTCGAGCACCACATTCAGCGTTTCGCCGCGCCCGAGCCGAACGCTCAGCTGATCGTAATTAAATTCACCGATGCTCTGGGCGAGTTGGTCCACGAAATAGGCGGTCCCCGCCACCTTTTCCGCCACCCGCGTGGCTTTGTCCGAGCCAAAGAGGGACCCAAGCACCGAGGCGCCGAGTTCGACCGCCTTGGTGGCCGCGGAAACCTTGCTGGAAGTGCGCTGCAGGCCGCGGAAGACACCTTGGCGGCTGGTGAGCGCAAACTTTCCCTGGGTTTGCCGCCCCAGCTGCTCCAGCGTGGCGCCCTTCCCCTCCACCTGACCGACGACCGCAAAGATGCCCTCGATCGTCGCGGGACGGGCGGGCTCCAGGGCCTTGAATAGTTTGCCCGCATCAAACTCGGTCAGGGAAAAATCACTGCTGGCCCGATAAGGCTGGGCGCCGCCGCCGAAAAGCAGGTCGGCCTTGGCGGTCAGCCGGCCTTTCTCGCCCACGGCCGCCTCGAGTTTTTGCAGGGAAACCTTGGTCGGCTCGATGAGCACCGAGCCGGTCACGCCGGTCATCGCCCAATCCATGCCGCGCGTGACTGACTTGATGTCCACCGCCAACCGGCCACTGAACCGCGACCAGGCCGCAACGGAATCGGGAACCACCTTCGATCCCGCGACCGGGGCGGGCGCGGCCTCGCCGGGTGCGGCTGCCGTGAGAAAAACGCCGAGCACCGAAAGTGCGTCCGCCAGTTCCACGTGTTCGCCCGTCAGTTTTCCGTCCAAGCCAAAACCTCGGCCCGCCGGCGTCAACTCGAGGGCGAAGTTCAGATCGGAACGCTGCCCGGCGCGGTCCAGCAGCAGCGGCGCCTGCAGCGAGATCTTGCCGTCTTCGTGCACGACGCCGCGAAAACTGAGATTGGCGACCGGCAGAGTCTGTTCGCTCTCCCGCGCCACGAGACCGTTCACCGTCAGGCGCGCCTCCACCTGGCTGGCGGCCCCGACCGCGACCCGGATCTCGCCGCTGGCGCGGCCCGCGGAGACGCCTTGGGCCCCGGCAAAGAGCGGCTGCGACGCGAGCGCCGGCACCTCGAGCGCGAAGGTCAACGTCCCGCGTTGTCCGTCCTCGGGTCGCTGCGTTGCGTCGGCCGTGAGGCTGGCCAACAGGACGCCAGCCGCATTGCGCACGGACACCTCTCCGCTTTGCGCGGTCGCGACGGTTCGTCCGCTCAGCTCCAGCGTCGGCTGCAGCTCAATGGTCAAGCCGGTCAAGACCGGCCGGCCACCTTGGCTCAGCGACACTCCGGCCAATTGGAGCGGCGTCGTCGCGTGCAGCCTTAATTTCTCGCCCTCTGCGCTGAGCACGAATTCCCCCTGCGCGACCCTTCCGCCCATGGCGGCGCCGGGTTGATTCAATGGCACCTGCTCGAGGGGAATGCGCCCCAGAGTGAACTTAAACAGGTCAACCACGCCTTTTTCTCCAGTGATCGCGCGTTGGGTCGCCCGATCAAAGCTCACGGGACGCAGCGTGGTCGCCTGGAACAAAATCCGCCCGCTCGCATCGGTGACCGTCGTATTAAGGCGGCGCAGTTCGAGCTTGGCCGCGGCGAGGATGAAATCCGCTTCGCCCGCGGCGCGCAACGGTCCGAACGGCAACCACGGCGCGAGCAGTTTCTGGAAATCCGCCGTATAGTTGGCGGTAACGGCCAGGGCGGGATCGGGCTGCAGCGGCAGCGTCACGGCCAGTTGAGCCGACAGCCGGTCGCCCGCCGGGGTTTTCAGGGTCAGTTCGTCGAGCCGCACTTGCACTTGTTCTTCTTTCCACACCGCGTCCGCTTGCAGTGCGATCTCGGCTTTGGTCAGCAGCGGTTGCCCGTTCTGCACCACCGTCAATCCGTCGACGTGCAAACGCTCCGTGGAGTGCAGGCGCAGCTCGTCCTTTGCGGCGGTGACCGAGAAGGCCCCCGTAATCATGCCCCCGGAAACCTCGAGCGCGGGCAGGAACGACCCGACCCACGCCAGCGGCAGACCGGCGAGCTTGAAACGGAGCAGCTCGCCCGCGGCCGCACCGGCCACCTGCAGTCGGCGTTCCTTAAAGTTAAATTCCGCCGCGCTGACGGCCTGCAATTCCAGCACCGGTTTTTCACCCGCCAAGCTCAAATCAAGCTGCCGCAATCGCGCCACTCCGTCCGCTGCGGCCACGTCGAACCGCGCCTGGAGCTTCACCGCGCCGAGCGGCTGCCACGCCGGCTTGATCGACTCGAGCCGGCTGGCCGCGATCTGCAGGTCGCCCTGCAAATCCACCGCCCCGGTCGCCGGCGCCAAGACAAAACGTCCGGTTCCGTTCGCGGCGAATTCCGGCAGCGCCTTGCCCAGCACAAACGGCGCGAGCTGCGCCGTGCGCGCCTTGAGGGTCCACTGCCCGGCGTATTCCCGGCGTCCGGCGGGCAACGCCGCGCGCACGGTCAACAGGTTTTCCGCCACGGTGCGGATCAGCGTATCAATGCTGACCGCGTAGTTCTCGGCGCCCGCGCTCCGCGTCAGCTCCGCGGAAATCTTCAGCTGATTCTGTTCAGACAATTTTTTTCCCTGGGCGTCGACCACCGCCGTCAGGGCGACCCGGTCGAACGTTCGCTGCCCGGTCTGCCTGGCGCGCAGACTGACTTGGGCGTTGAGCGCCGCGACGTCGGCGTCGGCGTCGGGATCGCGGACCGTCGCCGACAGCAGCAGCGAACCCTCCGAACCGGGGGCAAACTTGCCGCCCGTAATCTTGTAATCCGCCTCGACCGGGGGCTGGCCCGCGGCTCCGGGCAGCAAAGCCCGGCCGGTGACGCGACACTCCTCGAGCACCAGCGCAAAAGGCAATTCGAGCCGCGCGAGCAGTCCGGGGGCCGCGGCGGCCGCCCCGACCGCCGCGGTCGGCGGGCCGCCGCGGGCCAGGCGGCTGGCGTCCACAAAAATTCCGTCCGCGGTCAGCCGCTGCACCTGCAGCCGGCGGGCCGCCAGCACCGGCCACCAGGAGTAGTCCGCGTCGAGCTGGGCCACGTGCACCCGCAGCCCGGATTGTTCCAGCTGGATTCCACGCAAATGCAGGGACGAAAAGCCGACCGAGATTTCGGCGACCTCAAGCTTCAGGCCCGGTCGGCCGGCGATCGCGCGGAGCACGGCCCAGCGTTGCACGGCCGGAGTCAGCGCAATGCCCAGCACGACCGCGCCGACCAAGGCGATCACTCCCAAAGCGACGAACAACCGGCGGGAGAGCTTCATGGGATGCGCTTAGCCGGAGTGATGCAGTCGAAATTGTGGGAGCGAGCTTGCTCGCGACACCGCCCACTCTGAATCGCGAGCAAGCTCGCTCCCACCGCCAGGCCACTGAAAGGGGGTCGCCGATTTCCCAGCCGCAGCGGAGGCTGCGCGACTGGGCCTGGGTTCGCAGCCGCGAACAACAGGCCACATCGGCGACAGGCGTCGGTAGGGACACCGACGCCCACCCAATTGCATGGATCCGGCTGAGGGCGACCTGGCTGATGCCGAAGTCGGAGATGCCGGTGTGAAAACCGGCGACCACCAAGAGGGCAGGCAGCACTACAGAGCGGGGATGGTTTCAGCGGCATCGTTACTGCTTGGGACAGGGCGAGTCTGCGGTGGGCTCGGGCCAGAGCGAACGAAAAATCCGTCCCGCCCGCGGCCGCAAGGCGGGATGAGGCCTATTTTTTCGACTCGTCCGCCGGATTCGCCGGCTTCATCTCGTCCGGCAAGCCCATCGCCCGACGGAGCGTGACACTCGAGATGTTGAAGCTGTAGTAAGCGCGAAGCTGATTGAGCCGGGCCGTCGTGAGATCGACCTGGGAGGTGAGGACATCCAACTGTGTGGCGGTGCCGGCGCTGAAGCGGGCATTGGCCAAGCGCACCGCCTCCGCGGCCTGTTCGACGACCTTTTTGGACGCCTCCGCCAGTTCGGTGGCCTGCTGGAGCGTGGAAACCGCGCGCCGGACCTCGACGTCGACAGCGAGACGCGCCTCTTCCGAGGACAGCCGGGCCTGCTCCAAGGATGAACGGGCCTGCGCAACGCGCCCGGCCGTGGCCCGGCCGTCGAAGAGGGACCAAGTGGACTGCAGTCCGACGGTCCACCCGTCGCGGGTCCCCGCAAAGCCGCTCGACCCGGCGGCCTTGCGCATGTCGTAAGCGCCAAAGAGCGCGAGGTCAGGATAGTAGTTGGACCGCTGGATGGTCACGCCCTGCTCGGCCGCCTGTTCCAATTTTTGCAGCAACTGGAGATCGGGCCGGTTTTCCCGCGCCGTGGCGAGCGAGGAGGCCAGCTCGAAGCTCACCGGGGAAAAAGCCAGTTCCCCGATAAACTCGATGGTCTGGTCCGGGTTGTTCACTTGGGCGGTGGTAAAACCGAGCACGAACCGCAACTGTTCGATGGCGAGACGGTAGTCATTGCGCGCCGTGATGAGGTCGGGCTGGGCGTTGGCGAGGGCGACCTCGGCGCGAAGCACCTCAAAATTAGAGACCGTGCCGGCCTCGAAGCGGTTCTTGACGTCCTGGAGCTGGCGCTGGAGGAGTTCGATATTTTGCTCCTGCACCTTGATCCGCTCGCGATCGACGAGGACGGTGTAGAAGCGGATGCGGACGTCGAGCAGGGCGTCGTTGATGACCGTCCGGAGGGCGAGCAGCGCGGCATCGAGCCGAAGCTGCTGGCTCTGCGCGCCGGCGCGGACACCGCCGCCGGTGTAGAGCAACTGCCGCGCGGTCAGGTTGAGCGACCAATTGTTATTGTCCCCGTTCGAGCCGATCTCGACGTCGTTGCGCTGGTAGCCGCCGGCCGCCGAGACCTGAGGGAGTTGCAGGGCGCTGACCTCGACCACAACACCCTCCTGCTGCCGGATGCGCTCCTTGGCCTGCCGGATGGCGAAGTT
>CAZAOI010000132.1:0-9398 GCA_964486705.1 uncultured Oleiharenicola sp.
GCCGACGGCCAACACCGCCCCCACCCCCGCGCCGAGCGTGCCGAGCGCCAGATACTCCGCGAGCATGATGCGGTTTACCTGCGCCTTGGTCGCGCCCAGCGTGCGCAGCAGCACGCTCTCGCGCACGCGCTGGTGCCGGCCGATCAACACGGCCCCCGCGAGCACGATCACGCCCGTCACCACCGTAAACAGCGCGAGAAACTCCACGACGAACGAGGCCTTGGAGTAGACGCTGTCGAGCGCCTGCATGATCAACCCGAGGTCGATGGCTGAGACGTTCGGATAGTCGCGCACGACCGCCTGCTGCACCTTGGCCGACTGCTCGGGCGAGGCCGCGCGCAGGGCCAGCACATGGAATTTTGGCGCGGCCTCCAACACCCCTTCCGGAAAGACCACGAAGAAATTTGGCTGCATCCGGCGCCACTCCACCTGCCGCAGGCTGCCGACGTAGGTTTTCATCGGCACTCCTTGCACGTCGAAGACCATTTCATCACCCACCTTCAGTTGCAGATCACGGGCCAGGCTTTCCTCCAGCGAGATGGGAATCCGGTCGGCGCCGACCGGGGCGCGCCCCTCGAATTGCCCCGCCACCACCTTCTCGGTGTCGCTCAGTGCGCCGCGATAGGTGGAACGGTATTCCCGCCGGAGCGTCCAGGCCGGCACCGGCGATTGTCCGTTTTTCAAGAGCTCACTGACCGCCTGCCCCTTGAGCGAGGCGAGGCGCATCGTCACGATCGCCGCCTGCTGGCGCACTGGGGCGTCGTTTTCCTGCAGCAGTTTCGTCAACGGTTCCAGCTGGTCGTCCTGAACGTCGACCAGCATCAGATTCGGGCGGTCGCGACCGCCGATCACCTGCAACTGCCCGAGCAGGGTGTCGCGTGACAGATAGAGGCTCATCATCAGAAACGTGCCCATGCCGAGTGACACGAGCAGGAGCAGCGTGCGGTTGTTCGGCCGGTAGAGGTTGGCCACGCCTTGCCGCCAGGCAAACGGCAGTCCGCGGGGCGTGAATTTTTTCGCCGCCCAGGAAAGCGCCTGGGCCACGCCGGTCAGCACCCCGAAACCCACCAGCAGCGCCACGCCAAACCCGACGCCCCACTGCCACCGACCCGTCTGCCAAATCGCAAAACCGAAAATCGCCCCGACGATCACCGCGAGCAGCGCCCACTGCGCCCAGTCGCGTTTGCCCTGGCCGCGCTCGGCAAACGCGGAGCGCAGGGTCAGCAGAGGCGATATATTCCGCACTTCCAGTAGCGGCAGCAGCGCAAACAACCCGCTCACGACCAGGCCCGCGCCCAACCCGCGGGCCAGGGCGGCGCCGGAAATGGAAAATTCCATGGTAAAAGGCAGGAAGTCCTTCAACAAACCCGGGAGCGCCAGCTGCACGGCGAGCCCAAGCAAAGTCCCGAGTCCCGTCCCAATCAGACCGAGGCCCAGCCCTTGAACGAGGTAAATGGAGAAGCTCGTGCGCGCCGAGGCCCCGAGACAACGCAGCACCGCGATGGTGGGCACCTTCAGCCGGATGTGCGCCTGGATGGCGCTTGCCACCCCAATGGCACCGAGAAACAGCGAGGAAAATCCCACCAGACTGAGGAACGAGTTCACATTACGAATCGCCTGACCGAGGTCGCGCTTGCGTTCCGCCACCGTATCAAAACCCAACCGCAGCTCGCGAAACTGGGCGCGCAAGTCCACCACCCGTTTCTCCACGTCAAACTCCTTGGGAAATCGAAAATACACCCGGTGCCGGGCCAGACTGCCGGGTTTCAACAAGCCGGTCCCCGTCGCGTCCCCGAAGGGAATAAAGACGCGCGGGGAAAAGGTCGCCACCGCCGCTGATTCACCGGGCACTTCCTTCAGGCTCCCCGCGAGAGTGAACTCCGTGCTCCCGAGTTTGATTTTATCCCCGGGCTTGAGCGCGAATTGCTGCATCAGGCTGTCCTCCAAAATCGCCGTGCCGCTTGTCGACAGTTCAGTCCGGATGCCGCCAGGCGCGGTGACGAAATTGCCGTAGAACGGAAACCCGCCTTCGACCGCGCGCACCTGCACCAGCCGCGCCTGGCCCTGCGGGCCGGCCACCACCAGCATGGAATTGAAGGAGACCTCCCGCGACTGCTCGCCACCGAGACTGTCCATGAACTTCAAGGCCGGTTCGTCCAGCTTGGCGCGGGAAGTCACGACGAGATCCGCCCCGAGCAAGGTCTTCGTCTGGTCCTCGATCGCCGAGTGAAGATTGTCACGCAGCGAGCCCACGGCCACGAGGGCGGCGACCCCCAGGACGATGGAGAGCGAAAACAGGAGCAACCGCCGCCGGCTCGCCCGCGTGTCCCGCCAGGCCATTTTGAGAGTAAAATTCATAGGAGGGTCACCACGAAATACACAAAATACACGAAAAGCCCTAGAGGGCGATGCGTTCCGATTCGACCTTGGGATAGTGCCCGAAATTAACGAGCAGCCCGAGACGATGTCCGGTAGCCCGCAGGTAATTATGCAACTGAGCGCGATGCTCATCGGTCAGAGTCGCGACCGCCTTGATCTCAAGGATTATTTTCCCGTAACAGACGAAGTCCGGCTCATAGGTTTGTTTCAGCGGTCGGCCCTTGTAGGTCAGGTTTAATCTTTGTTGCGCGGCGAAAGGAATGTCCTGATCGGTAAATTCCAGCGCCAAACATTCCTGATAGACAGCCTCGAGGAAGCCGCAGCCTTTTTCCTTATACACCTCGAAACAGGCGCCCATAATTTTATATGACTGTTCCGGATAGATGATTGTGGTCATGGTATAGAGCTTTCGTGTGTTTGGTGTGTTTCGTGGTGGCCCTCTGGTTGGTGGTTGGTGACTGAATTCAGGTTTTCTCGTCGGAGATGACCGCTCCCGAACGCAACCGGATGATGCGGGCGGTGCGCCGCGCCAGTTCGAGGTCGTGCGTCACCAACACCAAGGTGGTCCCGCGCTCCCGGTTGAGGCCAAAGATGAGGTCGACCATCGTGTGCGCCGTGTCGCCATCGAGGTTGCCGGTCGGTTCGTCGCAAAACAAAATCCGCGGGCGGTTGATGAAGGCCCGCGCCAGGGCCACCCGCTGCTGTTCGCCGCCGGAGAGCTGCGTCGGGTAATGATCGAGCCGGTCGCCCAAACCGACGCGCTGGAGCAGTTCCATGGCTTCCTCCGGCTTGACGCCGTTGCCCCGCAGCTCGAGCGGCACGAGGACGTTCTCCAAGGCCGTCAGGGTCGGGATGAGCTGGAAATTCTGAAACATGAAGCCCACCGCCTCGTTGCGAACCAGGGCGCGCTGGTCCTCCGAAAGCCCGCCGATCTCCCGCCCGTCGAGCTCCACGCTGCCCTGCGAAGCCTCGTCGAGGCCGGCACAAAGGCCGAGCAGCGTGGTCTTGCCGCTGCCCGACGGACCGACGATGGCGCAGGTGCCACCGGCCTCGAGCGCGAACGACACGTCGTGCAGGACGGTCAGCGGCCCGGCCGTTGTGGCATAAGTTTTTGTCAGGCGCTCGACTTTCAGGATAGTTTGAACACTCATTGCTTGGGACAAGATGGACCTGAACAAGAGTGAACTTCCGTCAAAGCGCAAAAGCCATTCATGGCGAACGGTCGTTTTGTGCCTTTGGCTGGTCGCCGGACTAGGTGCGGCGGAGGTCAAGACCATCGTTTTTTTCGGCGACAGCCTCACCGCCGGCTACGGCCTCGACCCGGATGACGCCTACCCGGCCCTGATCCAGAAAAAAATCGCCGACGCCGACCTGCCCTGGCGCGTCGTTAACGCCGGCCTCAGCGGCGAGACCACGGCAGGCGGCCTGCGCCGGTTGGATTGGATCCTGAAGCAACGGGTGGATATCTTTGTCATCGCATTGGGCGGCAACGACGGGTTGCGCGGCATTCCCCCCGAATCGTCGCGTACCAATCTGGAGGCAATGATCGAACGCGTCCGCACGCGGTACCCGCAGGCCAAAACTGTTCTCGCCGGCATGCAACTCCCCACCAATCTGGGACCGGAGCACACCCGCCGGTTCGCCGCCATGTATCCCGAGCTCGCCAAGGCCAGCAACACCCTGCTTATCCCGTTCCTGCTCGATCGGGTCGGAGGGGTTCCGGACCTGAACCTACCCGACGGCATTCATCCCACGGCCGAAGGCCATGAGCTCGTCGCGGACAATGTGTGGCAGGTGTTGAAGCCGCTGTTATGAGGGCCCGGCGCAAGCTTTTGATTCTACTGGCCGGCTTGGCAGGAGCTGGTGCGGTCACGGCTCGCGGCGACAGCCCCGCCTGGTGGCAAGACCTGCCCGTGTCGGGATCAATCACCATCGAACAGGTGAACAACCTCAGTCACACGGCCGCGGTCACCAGCCGCAAAGATGGGATGACCTTCCGGTTCGCCGCGGACACCGGCAGTGCGCGGCAGGTGGCACGCAATTGGTTGCTGTCGTACGGCGGACAGGCCGAGGTGCTGGTGGTGCCGGAGTACGACCGCACCAATGCCTTCCGGGCTGGCCCCAACCTCGGTTTGCAGCACAAGTTCGGGCTCGGCCCGCTCGCTCCATTCGTCCGGATCACCGCCTCCGGCAACTACCAATCAGCCCGCCTCAAGGGCGACACCGGCTGGACCACCGAGGCCGGCGTACAGCTGGGTAAACGCCTGAATTCCTCGCTGAAAATCGCCGCCCGCGCGCAGTGGCTCGATCATGCCGCCAGCCATGCGGCCTTCGATGTACGCCAGCGCACCCTGCTCGTTGAGGCGGCTTGGGATTTTGCCGAGCACTGGCGATTGACCGCCTCGGCCGGCCGGATGATGGGGTATGTAGTCGGCCATGCCGAGGGCGTGGATTGGGCCGCCGTCCGCAATGGCAGTTTCGGCCCCTCCGCCACCGATTACTACCGCAGCCGTCCTTACGAAGTCACCCATTCCTACGGTGCCGATTGGGTGTCCTACAGCGTGTACGCGCGCGTCAATCTCTGGTCGCTGGCCGTGGCCCGCGAAATGACGGAGCGCACGACCTTGGAATTCCGGGCCGGTCACTCCCCGGTGCAGTACAAATACGTCCTGAGCTACCCGACCACCTCCTGGGGACTGAGCCTGATCCACCGGTTTTGACCCGTCATGAAAATCCGAATGTCATTTGTCCTGCCCCTCGCCGCCAGTCTGGCGGCGGCCCTGTCCGGCGGCGAACTCTCCCTCACCGTCCGGACCCCCAAAGGTGATCCGGTGGCCGACGCCGTCGTCTCGTTGCAACCGGCGGGGCAAACTGTGCCGCCACCCGCACCCGGCACGGCGGTAGAAATCGGTCAGCAGGGCCAGGAATTTTCCACCTCCGTCACGGTCGTACAGATGGGCACCAAGGTGGTTTTTCCCAACAACGACAAGGTGCAGCACCACGTCTATTCGCTCTCCAAGGCCAAGAAATTTGAGCTCCCGCTCTATAATCCGGGCGCCGCGGATAGTTTTGTGTTCGATGCACCAGGTGTCGTCGCGCTCGGCTGCAACATCCACGATTGGATGCTCGCCTACCTGGTTGTGGTCCCGACACCCTATTTTGCTAAAACCGATGCGGCCGGCCAGGCCCGGGTCCAGGCTCCCGCCGGCCGTTATCACCTGGAACTATGGCACTCGCGGCTGGCGCTCAAACAAAAGCAGGACATCGATCTGCCCGAGTCCGGCGATCTCCCGCGCGAATTCGCCGTCGACCTCAAGCCCGACCGGCGTATCCGCCGGGGCCCCGATTCCAAGGCCGGCGAATACCGCTGACTCTGTGGCCGTCCGTTTCTTCCGTTTCCGCCGTTTCAGCAGCCAGCTCCTGCTGCTGCTGGCCGGATTGATCGCGGTCGTGCAGGTGACGGTCTATCTGCTGGTTTCCGGCGCCAACGAACGAAACGCCGTGGAGCAGATCGACGAAAACCTGCGGAGCGGCGCCAAGCTGTTCCGCCAGAACCTCGGCGAGCGCATCGATTTCCTGACCGGCAGCGCCAAGATCATGAGCAACGACTACGCCATCAAGCCGCTGCTCATGCAAGATCCGGTGGATCGCGACACCCTACGCTCCACCCTGCTAAGTTATGTACAGCGGGTAAAAGACGCTCCGATCATCGCCCTGTTTTCCACGGAAGGCGACCTGCTGGCCTCGACCGACGAGGTGGTGGGAGAAGGAAAGACCGGGCCGTTTCGCGCGCTCATCCACCAAGCCCATGACGCCGACGCCGAACAGGCGAGCGGATATTCCTACCTTGGAGACCAGCTGCATGTGCTCGTGGTGGTGCCGCTCTACGCCCCATTCCCGAGCGTCGCCGCCTGGTTCGGCCTGGCCTTCCCCATCGACACCGCCTTCGCCAACAAGATCAAGAGCACCACGCGGCTGGACGTCACCTTCACCTCCAATCCCGATCGCCCTGACTTACGGGTCCTCTCCACGACGCTGAGTCCCGCCATGGCCGCGGCCGTGACCCGGCACACGGCCCCGAGCCAAACGGGCACCTTCGGGAGCGAATTGATCGACCTCGATGGCGAGCCGTTTGTCACCCTGTTCGAACCGCTGCTGCTTCTGGGTGAAGCCCCGGCTCGCATCGCCCTCCAACGCTCGCTGGATGCCGAGCTCGCCCCGGCCGAAGAACTCAAGCAGGCCGTACTGACCATCTCCCTTGTGGCGCTGTTTTCCTCCACCTTGGCCGCGCTCTATCTCGCGCGGGGAGTCAGCGAACCGGTCCGGCAACTGGCCGACTACACCAAACTGGTCGCCACCGGCAACTACACCCAGCGGGTCGACCTGACCCGCGACGACGAGCTCGGCCAGCTGGCCACGGCGTTCAATCAGATGACCGCCGGGCTGGCGGAACGCGACAAGGTGCGCGACCTGCTCGGCAAAGTCGTCTCGCCGGAAATCGCCACGCAATTGCTGCATTCCGGCGTCCAGCTCGGAGGCGAAGAACGCGAAGTAACCATCCTTTTCTGCGATCTGCGGAACTTTACCGGCCTGAGCGAAAGCATGCCGCCCACCGCCATGCTGGCCCTGCTCAACCGCTACCTCGACCGCATGAGCGCGATCATTGAAAAGCACGGCGGGGTGATCGACAAATACATTGGCGATGCGATCATGGCGTTGTTTGGCGCCCCGCTGGCCGACCCCGAAGCTCCCGGCAAGGCGATCGCGGCCGCGCGCGAAATGGCGCAGGCGCTGGACCTCCTAAACCGGGAATTGGGTCTCGAAGGAAAACCTGCCCTGGCCTTTGGCATCGGCATCAACACCGCCCGGGTCGTGGCCGGCAACATGGGCTCGAAGACCCGGCTCAACTACACGGTCATCGGCGACGGCGTAAACCTCGCCTCGCGGCTCGAAGGCCTCACGAAGGAGGCCGCCTACGGCACGGTCATCATCGTCAGTGAAGGAACGCTCAAGGCCATGCAGAACCCGCCTCCAACGCGGCCGCTCGGCGAGGTGACGGTGAAGGGCAAGACCGAGGCCGTGAAGATTTTTGCCCTCAGCGCCAAAGGGGAATCGCAGCCACCCTACGCCGTGTAGGCCGCCGCGGGGGCGACCTGCAGCTTTGCCCGCACCTCCGCCGGAATCGGCGCGGCCACCATCCCGCCCGTCGTATCACCCGTGACGCACACCGCCGTCACTTCACCCTGGGCCATCAGCGCACCGTCCTTGCGAAACTGGAAAAGAAAGATGATCGAGCGGCTGCCGAGTCGCTTGACGAACAGCTTCACCTCCACCGAATCATTGAAGCGCAGCGGCGCGTGGTAGTGGCAACTGACATTGACGCGCGGCCAGCCGACGACCTGCCCCGGGACGAAGGAGATGAGCGGCAAACCGAGCGTCCGATAGAAAGCGGTTTCGCAGGCCTCCATCCAGTAGAAGAAATTGGCGAAATGCATAATCCCGGCCATGTCGGTTTCATGGAACTCCACCTGGCGGGTGAGGCTGAACTCAGAGGGCATGCCAGTAGAATTTCCCGCCGGCCGGCCGATGGCAATGCCGTTCAAGCACGACTTGAATCGGGACGAGAATCTGTCAGGCTTCCGCGTCATGAACATCCTCCTCCGCCTTCTTACCGTGGGCAGCGTGCTCACCGCCGCGTCCACTTTCGCCGCCACGGCCTTCGAGGGAAAAGTGACCCTCGCCATGACCGGAGAAAAAGGCCCGCCCCAAGCGATCGACTACGCCATGAAGGGACAGAAATTGCGAATGGACATCAAGGCGGCGAAGACAGAACCCGCGGGGGAGAGCGATCAGCCGGTCGCCAATGAGCCACCCAAGAAAAGCCGAAAAATGATCCCGGGGTTTCTGGGCGGAAAACCAAATTCCGCCGGGGAGCCGGCCAAGCCCGGACGAAAGCACGGAGGGGGTGGCGAGCAAATCACCACGATCATGGACATGGAGAAAATGGAAATGCTCATGCTGATGCCGAGCGAGAAAATGTACATGGTGATGCCGATCAAAAAGGCGGTGGACAAGGCCATCGAGCACGCGGAAAAAAGCGGGGCCGCGAACACGGAGGTCGAACGGACCGGCAAGACCGAGAAAATTCTCGGCTACAGCTGCGACCAGATTCTCGTGAAGGATAAGGAGAAAGGAACCGTCACCGAGATGTGGGTCGCCTCCGACCTGGGCATGTTTGGCGGGCTTGGCGGCGGTGGCGGGGGCGGCATGTTTGGCGGCGGCAAGAGCGCTGCCGCGGCGAAATGGGAAGAGGTCCTCAAGGGCAAGGGGGGCTTCCCGCTGCGGGTGATCACCCACGACGCCAAGGGCAAGGAGACCTTCAAAATGGAAACGACCAAGATTGAGCCCGGCCCGCAGCCCGACTCGCTTTTCGCTCCCCCGGCCGACTACGAGAAGTTTTCAATGCCTGATCTGGGGAGCCTGAATCCATTCAAGCAGGGTTGAGACCAAATTTTCCTAGCAGTTGGATTCCTGGCAGAAGGGCGCGACCGGGACGAGTGCAGGAGCCTCGGCCGCTGGGCGCGCCCGACCCAGCAGAGACAATTCGATCGACCTAGTCAGCCTGAAAAACTCCATCGAGACGCGGAGGACGCGAGGAACGCAGCCGGGATCATCTTAAATTCCGCAGAAGAATTGGCCACAAAAAGCACAAAAAACGCAAAAACAGAGAGTTGTATTAGAGTGGTCACAGAAAGACATTCACTCGGTGGGTGAGTCTGCACGTGAGCGCATGGGATTGTTCTTTCCTCTGTATTCTCCGCGACCTCCGCGTTTTAACTGCGGTTTCTAGGATCATGCATTCGGTGGGCGTCGGTTTCCATACCGACGCTCGTCGCCGATGTGGCCTGTTGTTCGCTGCTGCGAACCCGGGCCCAGTCGCGCCGCCTCCGCGGCGGCTGGGAAATCGGCGACCCCCTTTTAGTTCGCCCTTTTCACGAGAGGAATCGACGCGCAACTGC
>CAZAOI010000133.1:0-9383 GCA_964486705.1 uncultured Oleiharenicola sp.
TTGCTGGCATCTATAACCACTATGTGCTCCACACCATCGTAACGTTTGAGGAGGAGGCGGTGACCGCTGTCGACATGACCAGCCGCATCGAGGAAGTCCTCGCCACCGAATTACCCTGGCTCGTCTGGTTGGAGAACGGGAAAATCTCCGGCTACGCCCACGCCAGCAAATGGAAATCCCGGTGCGCCTACCGCCACTCGGCCGAGTCCACGGTTTACCTCGCCAAGGACGCCACCGGCCGCGGGCTTGGCACGAAGCTCTACACGGCACTCCTCGCCCAATTGAAGCAGCACAAAATCCACGGCGTCCTCGGCGGAATCTCCCTGCCGAACGCTGCCAGCGTCGCCCTGCACGAGAAACTCGGCTTCGTCAAAGTCGCCCAGTTCAAGGAAGTCGGCTGGAAATTCGAAAAGTGGATCGACGTCGGTTACTGGGAATTGATCCTCTGATTGCCGTCGCCAACCGAGACGGACGAAGAGGGGCCAGCCGCGGCCCAAGTGAGTGCTCGCCTCTTGTATTCCCCCCGATTATTTTTTGAACGAGCCGTCCTGCTCCCCCGGCCATGCCCCCATCAACCCCCGACTCCACCCGCCGTACCTTTCTCGGCCACGCGCTCACGCTTGGCGCCGGCTCGCTCCTGCTCGGTGCCCCGCCTCCCGCCCGCGCCGCACCGACCGCCGGGAAAGCCGCGGCGCCATCACCACTGCCCACCACTCTGCCGGAGCTGCCGACCCGGGTCCTGATCGACCACGACGGGTCGCGGCTTCAGTCCACCGACCGGCAAGGCTCGCGGTACACCTCGGCCCAGGCCGCCGTCAATTTCGTCTCGACGGCCGCCGGCCTCGCCGTGGGCGTCACCTGCCCGCGCGACCCGCTGACCCGCGTGGTGCTGCGGTGGGA
The DNA here is from genome assembly GCA_964486705.1 of uncultured Oleiharenicola sp. Classification (GTDB taxonomy): domain Bacteria; phylum Verrucomicrobiota; class Verrucomicrobiia; order Opitutales; family Opitutaceae; genus Lacunisphaera. The sequence goes on from CAZAOI010000133.1 coordinate 901, forward strand.
GAACCGATTCCCCACCGACACCCTTTTCCTCGGAGACCACTGGGAGCGCGGTTACGGCGATCTTCAATGGCGTTTCCTCCAGCCGGACCGGATCATGCCCTGGTATTTCGCGGCTCACCATGAGGCGAGCGGCCGCACCTTCATGGCCGGCGTCAAAACCCAGCCCGCCGCGCTCTGCTTCTGGACGGTCGATGCCGCCGGCATTTCACTTTGGCTCGACTTTCGCAACGGCGGCAGCCCCTCCCGGCCGGGCGATCGCGAGATTGCGGCGGCCACCATCGTGTCGCTCGCGTCCGCGACCGACGAGACGCCGCTGAAGGCGCTCACCCGTTTCTGTCGACAGCTCTGCCCGGCACCCCGGCTCGCACCCGCGCCGATCTGCGGCAACAACAACTGGTATTACGCCTACGGCCACAATTTTGACGCCAACGCCATGCGGCGTGACGCCGCTTTTCTCGCCGATCTCGCTTTCGGCCACGCCAACCGACCCTATTGCGTCATCGATGCCGGCTGGACGCCCGGCTCGTCCTGTCCCGGCGGCCCATGGAAGCAGGGTGATCCCAAAAACTTCCCGGATATGCCCGGGCTCGCCACCGACATGAAGCACCTTGGAGTGCGGCCCGGCATCTGGATGCGGCCGACGGCGCTGATGACGGTAGACGATCCGCGGCGCCTGCGTGCCGGCCCGTGCACGACCCTCGAAAAGCCGCTCGATCTCACGCTCCCGGAAAACCTCGCGCTCATTTACGATGATGTCGCCCGCGTTCGCTCCTGGGGCTACGATCTCATCAAGCACGATTTTTCCACCTACGACATTTTCGCCCGGTGGGGTTTGGAAATGGGCGCGGAAATGACCGATGCCGGCTGGCACTTCGCCGACCAAACGCAGACCAACGCCGAGATCATTCTGCGCCTCTACCGGACATTGCGCGCCGGGGCCGGCGAAGCGGTGCTGCTCGGCTGCAACACCATCGGCCACCTCGGCGCCGGTCTTTTCGAAATCCAGCGCACCGGGGACGACACCTCGGGGCTGGTCTGGGAGCGGACGCGGCGCATGGGCATCAACACCCTCGCCTTTCGCCTGCCGCAACACGGCACGTTTTTCTCGAGCGACGCGGACTGCGCCGCGCACACTGAAAAAACGCCGTGGGCGTTCGATCGGCAATTCCTGGATCTCGTCGCCCGCAGCGGCACCGCCCTGTTTATTTCAGTCGATCCGCGCACGGTCCAACCGGAGCAACGAGCGGCCTTTCGCGCCGCCATGCAGACCGCCCTCTCCGGCGGCACGCCCGGCGGCTGCGAGCCGCTCGACTGGCTGCACACCACCGCGCCGCGAAAGTGGCGCATCGGCGGCGAAGAGGTGACCTACAACTGGGAGGAACCCGCGGGCGCCTGGCCGCTGCGGGTGTAACAGTCGGCCCGCGGGACTGGAGCATCAGCTCCCGTCGCGAATCAGCTCAGATCCCGAAACGAGCCAAAGTCGGCTTCGAACAGGCGGCGGTAAGTGCGGACGACCATGCCGTCGGTCTGGCCTGAGAGAAAATCGCAGATGCGGCGCGCCTTCCCGTCCTGCGTCTTCTCGGCCTCGATCAGCCGGCTGACGTTCGGCGGGAGAATGCGGATGACCCGCTCGTTGCGCTCGGCGTAGTTCGCCCAGACGGCGTTGAAGAGCGCCATGAGGATGACGCGCGCCTTGTGCTCGAGCTGCTCGAGCTGCGGACTTTCGAAGATAATGTCGTTGGCCATCTTCTTGAAGAACGCCGCCTCGTTGAGCGCGGTCTCCTCAACCACGAGGTCGTATTTGTAGCGGTTGGTTTTCTCCGCCATGAAATTATCGCGCGGTTTGAGCCGGCAGGCCTGGATGAAGGCGCCGATTTTCTTTGAGAAGGTTTTTTCCAGCCGGTCCTTTTTCAAGGCGTCGAACATCGTGTCGAGGTGCCGCTGTTCGGCCGCGCCGATCGTCTCGCCGTCGGCCCAGCTCTCCACCCGCTCGACGGTCAAGAAGCCGGCGCGCACGCCGTCCACGATGTCGTTGAGGGAATAGGCCGCGTCATCCGCCCAGTCCATGATCAGGCACTCGACGCTCTTGAAGTTGTTGAGCGCGTCGCCGCGCATGAGCGCGCCGGGAATCTTCTCGCCGCCGAACGCCCAGTCGCGGATCGGCGCCTGCGAATCGTAGAGGAAGTGGTTCAACGGGGGCGTCGCGAACTCGGTATAGATCTTCTTGTACTTGAGTACGCCGTCGAGCAGCGCGCGCGTGGGCTGCATGCCCCGCACGCCGGATTCGTTTTGATACATCGTCTCGCACAGCAGGTGCAGGGTCTGCGCGTTGCCCTCAAACCCGCCGCGGCGCTTCATCAGCTCCTGCAAGGTGCGCTCGCCCGAGTGGCCGAAGGGTGGATGGCCCATGTCATGGGAAAGGCAGCTGGCCTCCACGAGATCGTCGTCAATGTAGAAATCATCGGTCAGCGGGCCGCCGCGACTGCGGAGAAACTGGCAAATGGAACGCCCAATCTGGGCGACCTCCATCGAGTGCGTTAGCCGCGTGCGGTAGAAGTCGTATTCCCCGGAGAGAAACACCTGCGTTTTCGACTGCAGCTTCCGGAAGGCGTGGGCATGAATGATGCGGTCGCGGTCGATCTGGAACGGGCTGCGGTAGTCGGCCTTCCGGCTGCTGCCCCATTCCTCCAAGTCGAAGGCATTATAGAAACGATTCTGCGGCATGGGATGTCCTTACTTGGAGGAGCCTGCTTGCAGGCGAGTTGAGATCAACGCGGACGGATTGCGCCCCGAATCGCCTGCGAGCAGGCTCCTACCACAAAATCGGAGGCGATCAATGGTAGCGGGCGATACGGGGAGGACGAAGACGTCATGGTTAGGCTTGGACACAAACAGAAGTTTTCGCAGGATGCCAAGCTTATGCCACGGCTCCTTCCCCTCCTCCTGATTGCTTTATCATTGGCCGGCGCGGCCGCCGTCCGCAGCGCCGAGGTCGCCGCCGCCCCGTCGCTTATCACCGCCGCCGACCTGTTTAACCTCAAACAACTCGAATCGCCCGCGCTCTCGCCGGACGGCCGGTGGGTTGTCTATGTGGTCCGCTCCATCGAGCCCAAGCCCGACGCGAAGGACGACTGGGCATACCGCACGCAGCTCTGGCTCGCCGCGGTCGACGGGAAAACCCCGCCGCGCCCTTTGACTTTCGGCGCCGCCGGCAACTCCAGCCCGGTCTGGGCGCCCGCGGGCGATCGCCTCGCCTTTGTCCGCAGCATCGAGAAAGAAAAGCCCCAGCTCTATCTGCTTCCGCTCGCCGGCGGCGAAGCAATGCGGCTAACCAAGCTCGACACCGGCGCGGCCCGCCCGCGCTGGTCACCCGACGGCACGAAGATCTTGTTCACCAGCTCACTGTCTTCTGCGCAGATGCGGGACGCGCTCGAGAAAGCCGGCTCGCCCGCCGCTCCAGCCTGGATCAACGAAAAGCCCGGCCGCCAGCCCAACGACACCGCCAACTGGGGCCTGAAGAAGAAAGATGAAAAGGCGAACAGCGAGGACAAAGTGGCGGCGGCGGCCGCAGCGCCGGCAAAGCCCGACGCCTCGTTGCAGGAAGTCCGCGAATGGCTGGCCCAAGAGGAAGCCGACGGCAATCCGCGCGTCACGGATCGCCTGAATTTTCTAGCGGAGAGCGACTTCGAACCCGCGCCGAGCTTCAGCCGCTGGTATGTGATCGAAGCGCGGGAAGGGGCCGAACCCCGGGCGGTGACCACGGGCTACGAAGGCTTCGCCGCCCCCGAATGGCTGCCGGATGGACAGAGCCTCGTCGGCGTTGGGCCCCGGAAGTTTTCCGTCCATCCCGATCGTTCGCGTTTGACCAGCCTCTATGTCATCGAGGTGGCGACCGGGAACGCCAAGGTGTTGCTGGAAGAGCCGGGCAACACCTACAATGAGCCCACGCCCTCTCCGGACGGCAAGTGGATCGCGTACACCGTCAGAACCGGCGGCGAATTTAGTTTCGACCAGGCCATGGCGGCCCTGGTCGCTCCGGCTGGCGGCACCCCGACCATTTTGACGCCCCAGCTCGATCGCGCCGTCGACAACCTCCAATGGTCGCCGGACAGCGCCGCGATCTATTTTACCGCGCCCGACCGCGGCCGCTTCCCACTCTTCCGCGTCGCCCCGACGCAGCCGGTCGTGCAGACGCTCACGGAAGAAACCGACCGCGGGGTACGCGCGTTCGCCGTCGGCACGGACACGCTGGTCCAAGTCATCACCCACCCGGGCAATCCCTGGGAACTCTATCGCAGCACGCGCGATGGCCGGGACACCCAGCTACTCTCCACCCACAACAGTTCCTGGCTGAAGGACCGCCGACTCAGCGCCGTTGAACCGCACCGGCTGGTCAACACGGACGGCCTGATGATCGACTATTGGACGATGAAGCCGGCAAATTTCGATCCGGCCAAAAAATATCCCCTGCTGCTGAACATTCATGGCGGTCCGTCCGCCATGTGGGGCCCCGGCGAGGCCACCATCTGGCACGAGATGCAATTCTACGCCGCGCGCGGCTATGCGGTCGTTTTCGGCAACCCGCGCGGTTCCGGCGGCTACGGCCGGGAATTCCAGCGGGCGAATTTCCGCGACTGGGGCACCGGCCCGGCCCGCGACGTGCTCTCCACGGCCGACTTTGCCGCCAAGGAACCCTACATCAACCGCGACCGTCAGGTCGTGACGGGCGGTTCGTACGGGGGCTATCTCACCGTGTGGATCGTCGGTCACGACCATCGCTTTAAGGCCGCCGTGGCGCAACGCGGCGTCTACGACCTCGCGACCTTTTACGGCGAAGGCAACGCCTGGTCTCTCCTCCCGCTCTACTGGGGCGGCTATCCCTGGCAAAAAGACGTGCGTGCCGTCCTCGATCGCGATTCCCCCCTCACCTATGTCGAAAACATCACCACGCCATTGCTCATCAAACATAGCGACACCGATTTCCGCACCGGGGTCATCCAAAGCCAGATCCTCTACAAGAGCCTGAAGCAACTGAACCGGGAGGTCGAATACGTGCGCTATTCCCACGCCACGCACGAACTGAGTCGCAGCGGCGAACCCAAGCAGCGGCTCGACCGGCTCGTGCGCTTCGAGGAATTCTTCCGCCGCTACATTGGGGAGAATTGATCGCCCGGTTTTCGCGCTCGAATTCAAATTTGGAGCACGCACGCTTGCTCGAAGCCCTTTCGAGTCGCGTGCAAGCACACGCCCACAAAAACCACGACCATGCCCCACCTGCTTTTCCCGACCGCTTTCGGCATCTGCGGCCTCGCGTGGAACGAGACCGGGTTAACGGGTTTCCAATTGCCCGGAACGGAGCCCCGGGAAATGGAGCACAGACTCGCGGCCCACACCGAACCCAGCAGCGGCGTCGACCCCCGCCCAGACTGGATCGACGCGCTCGTCGAACACGTGCAGCAACACTTCGAAGGCCGCCTGTTTGATTTCACCGACACCCCGCTCGATTGGGCGCGGGTGAGTGAGTTCCAGCAGGCAGTCTATCGGCACACTCAGACCGTCAAACCGGGCCACACGAAGAGCTATGGCGAGATCGCGCAGTTGCTGGCCTTGGGCAACGAAGCCGCGCGCGCCGTCGGCGTGGCGCTGGCGACCAACCCCTGGCCGCTCATCGTCCCGTGCCACCGCGTCGTTTCCGCCAGCGGCAAGATGACGGGGTTTTCAGCGTCTGGCGGCATTCGCACAAAGACCCGCCTGCTCGCCCTCGAGGGCGCGGAGCTGTTGTCGGAATGAAAATTTCCTCATCGACCGGCAATCTTCGGGCCCACCCAAAACTGAATTCATGAAACCCAAACTGCGCTTTAAGCCCGCCGAGGCCCTCGCCCACCTCCGGGCCGGCGACCCGGTGCTCGGCGCGCTGATCGAGCGCATCGGACCGTTTGCGCTCGAGTTAAAGCCGGCCGAAAGCCTGTTCGAAGCGCTGCTGCGCTCGATCATCTATCAGCAACTGCACGGCAAAGCGGCCGCGACAATTCACGGCCGCGTGCTGGTCGAACTGGCCCGTCACGGGGGCACCACGCCCGAGGCGCTGGCGCAGCTCTCCGACGCCGCATTGCGAGGAGCGGGACTCTCGGGCAACAAGCTGCTCGCGGTCCGTGACCTCGCGGCCAAGTGTCTCGCGGGCACGGTGCCTGCCCTCGCTGAGACTGTCCACTTGAGTGACGAGGAGCTCATCGCCCGGTTGACCGCGGTGCGGGGTATTGGACCTTGGACGGTGCACATGCTGCTCATCTTCTATCTCGGCCGGCCGGACGTCATGCCGACGGGCGATTTTGCGATCCGCCTTGGGTTCCAGAAGCTCTATCGCAAGCGCCAGGATCCGAAACCGGAAGCCATCCTCAAACACGCGCGCCGCTGGCAACCCTACCGTTCGGTCGCCAGCTGGTATCTCTGGCGTTCGCTCGACTCCGCGTAAGGTTTCTTACCCGCGACGCCGTCGCGATCATCTCCCGACGGGCCGGGGCTAATAAGCCAAAAGACGTACGCCTTCGGGATTGTTTACCTGCGACAGGTCGCTAGCTTTCCCCAAACCCAACCCCACGCTCTTTATGTCCGCCAAAATGCGCGCCATCGTCAAGCCCACCGCCGGTCCCGGTCTCATCATGACCGAAGTTCCGGTGCCAGTCCCCGGCGTCAACGATGTCCTGATCAAAATCAAGAAGACCTCCATTTGCGGCACGGATGTGCACATCAACAAGTGGGATTCCTGGGCGCAGCGCACGATCAAACCCCCGCTGGTCATCGGCCACGAATACGTGGGTACAGTCGAGGACGTGGGCGCGGGCGTGACCGGCTTGACCAAGGGCCAGCTGGTCACGGGCGAAGGCCACATCGTCTGCGGACATTGCCGCAATTGCCTGGCCGGCCGACGTCACCTCTGCCCGAACACCATCGGAGTCGGCGTGAATCGCAACGGCGCCTTCGCCGACTATGTGTCGATCCCGTCGTCCAACATCTGGAAGATTCCTGCCGGCATGGACCTCGATGTCGTTTCGTGCTTCGACCCGCTGGGCAACGCCATCCACACCGCGTTGTCCTTCGACCTCGTCGGTGAAGACGTGCTCATCACCGGCGCGGGGCCGATCGGCTGCATGGCCATTGCCGTCGCCAAAAAAGCGGGCGCCCGCAAGGTGGTCATCACCGACATCAACGACGGTCGTCTCGAACTCGCCAAGAAGCTGGGGCCGACGCGCACGGTCAATGTCGCGACGGAAAACCTCAGCGACGTCTGGCACAAGGAACTGGGGATGACCGAAGGATTTGACGTCGGCCTGGAAATGTCCGGCAGCTCCCACGCCTTGAACCAGATGATCGGCAACATGGTCATGGGGGGCCGCATCGCGCTCCTCGGAGTCCATCCCGGCGAGGCCACGGTGGATTGGAACAAGATCGTCTTCAAGATGCTCCACTTGAAAGGCATTTATGGCCGCGAAATGTTTGAGACCTGGTACAAGATGACCGCGCTCATCCAGGGCGGCCTCGACATCACGCCGGTCATCACCCACCGCTTTCCCGTCGCGCAATTCCAAGAGGGCTTCGAGCTCATGGGCGCAGGCCGATCGGGCAAGATCGTCCTGAACTGGGACTAATATTCACCACAAAGGCACCAAGACACAAAGCCAGGCCATGGGATTTCTCCGTGCCTCTGCGTCTCTGGGGTAAAAAAATAGACTCATGAATTCTGCCTACTCCGACCATCTGAAAAAAACCCTCGCTGAGATTGAAGCCGCCGGGCTCTTCAAGCGCGAGCGCGTCATCACCTCGCACCAGACGGCGCATATCGCGGTCGCCGGCGGCCAGCAGGTCCTGAACCTGTGCGCGAACAACTACCTTGGACTCGCCGACCATCCCGAGCTGATCGCGGCCGCCCGCGACTCGCTGGACCGCTGGGGCTATGGCCTCGCCTCGGTCCGTTTCATCTGCGGCACCCAGCAAATCCACAAAAATCTGGAGGCCGCGCTGTCCACGTTTCTCGGCACGGAGGACACGATTCTCTACTCGTCGTGCTTCGACGCCAACGGCGGTCTTTTCGAGACCCTGCTTGGCGCGGAAGACGCCGTCATCTCCGACGAATTGAATCACGCGTCCATCATCGACGGGGTTCGGCTCTGCAAGGCCCAGCGCTACCGATACAAGAACAACAATCTGGAGGACCTGGAGGCGAAGCTGAAGGAGGCCGCGGCCGCCAACGCCCGCTTCACGCTGATCGCGACCGACGGAGTGTTCTCGATGGATGGCTATATCGCGAACCTGAAGGGCATCTGCGATCTCGCCGACCGCTATGGCGCCATCGTCATGGTGGACGACAGCCACGCCGTCGGTTTCATGGGCCCAACCGGCCGGGGCACGCACGAACATTGCGGCGTGATGGGCCGGGTCGACGTCTTCACCGGGACGCTCGGCAAAGCCCTCGGCGGCGCCCCGGG
>CAZAOI010000134.1:0-9360 GCA_964486705.1 uncultured Oleiharenicola sp.
CCGCGTATGGCGCCTCCCGCCTCGATCCGGTCGTGGCCCTCCGCTATGAATAGAATGAAAATTTCGGAGATTTTCCACATGGCCCTGGGCTCGCTCGGGGTTAATAAGCTGCGCTCCTTTCTGACCATGTCCGGCATTGCGATCGGGGTCTTCTCCGTCATCGGCGTCATGACCGCGGTCGCCGCCCTGCGCAATTCCATCGAGACCGGGATCAGTTTCCTGGGCACGAACATGTTTCAGTTCGCGAAATTCCCGGTCACGGGCGGCGGGGAGGGTTCCCAACGCCGGCGCTTCCAGTTGCGGCGGGATCTCACGCTGGACCAGGCCTTGCGCTACCAACAGATGATGGCGGGTTACTCTGATGTGATTTGCCTCAAGGTTTTCGACCAGACCGGCGGTGGTCAGGCCGTCTATAACGGCCGCAAGACCACCCCGGGTCTCACTTTTGGTGGGACGAACGAACACTTCCTGGTGGCCAACCAATATAACATCGACCAAGGCCGCAACTTTACGACCGACGATGTCGAACTGGCCCGGCCGGTCTGCCTCATCGGCCAAGGCGTTGTCACGAAACTTTTCCCCTCCGAGATTCCGCTTGGCAAGATTATCAAGATCAAGGAACGAACCTACACCGTCGTCGGCACCTTTGCGGAAAAGGGCGGCCAGTTCGGCCGGAGTCAGGACGACACCTGCATGATTCCGCTGACCCGCTTTCTCAATGATTTTGGAAGCGAGCGGGTGAGCATCAACATTGCCACCCAAGCGGCCAGCCAGTTGGTTTACAACGAAACCATCGAGAAGGGCATCACCGCCATGCGGATCGTGCGCAATCTGCGGCCCGAGCAGGAGAATGACTTTGAGCTCTATTCCAATGATTCGCTGATCGGCGCCTTTGCCAAGGTGGCTGACGTGGTGGCGGCAGGGTCGTTTGTGATCAGCGGCATCGCTTTGCTTGCGGCCGGAGTCGGCATCATGAACATCATGTTGGTCAGCGTGACGGAGCGGACGAAAGAAATCGGCATCCGCAAGTCCGTCGGCGCGCGCAAGCAAAACATCCTCCTGCAGTTTCTCTTCGAGGCGGTCGCCATCTCCGTCGCCGGGGGGGTGATGGGAATCTTGCTCGGCGTGATCGGGGGCAATGGCGTCGCCATGCTATTGAACGCCACCGCGGTGTTGCCGTGGAATTGGGCGCTGATTGGCCTCTTCGTGTGCTCGGGGATTGGCGTCGGTTTTGGCTTCTACCCCGCGTGGAAGGCGGCCGCGCTCGATCCGATTGAAGCGTTGCGGTACGAGTAGTCGTGACGCAACGGCGTCAGCCCGCGGCCGCGATCAGGCCGGGGAGGGGCCACCCTGAAAACGAGGTTAGAGCGCCCGCTCCGAATTGGCGCCCGGAGCGCGAAGAGGCCCAGGGTGCAGGCGGCAACCCTCCAAAAAAGAAGCCAACGAAGATAAGTCGTTGGCTAAAAATGGCTGCCCGGGCTGGGATCGAACCAGCGACCAAGTGATTAACAGTCACCTGCTCTACCACTGAGCTACCAGGCAATGCGCACGAAGAACGGCCAAAAAGAGACCGGCTTGCGGGCTTGTCAATCCCTCTCTCCTGTAAAAATGAGCGTTTTTTCGGGGAGCGGCAAAGTTTTGGTTGCATCGGCCTCGCCCGCTCCATCAACTCAGCTCCCTTTTCCATTACGCCTGCCTTCAATTCCGAAGTCTCAGGGGGAACGAAACCATGAAAAAATTCCAACTCACCGTCACGACCCGCGAGGGCACAGGCCGCAGCGCCTCCCGCCGTTTGCGCAAAGCCGAGAAGATTCCGGCCATCCTTTACGGAAAACATACGAAACCTGAGACTCTGGCCGTCAACGCGCCGGAATTTATCAAGCTCCTCAAGGAAATCTCCGGCCGCGCCGCGCTGATCGAATTGAAGCGTGATGCGGGGGCCACCGCCCTCTCATTCCTGCAGGAAATCCAGCGGGACCCGATCACGGACCGCTATCTCCACCTCGACCTTCAGGAAGTGAAGGAAAACGAAAAGATGGTGATCAATATCGCCATCCACATCGTCGGCGAGGCTTACGGCGTCAAGACCGAGGGCGGCATTTTGGAGACCGCGGCCCATCGCTTGCGCGTCCGCTGCTTGCCGAAGGATCTGCCCGACTACATTGAGGTCAATGTTTCCGAGCTCAAGGTCGGCGAGACGATCCACGTCGGCGAGCTCAAGCCGGTGGCCGGCGTCGAGTTTCTCGATGACAAGAACCAGACGGTCGTCCTCTGCGTCGAGCCGCCTGCGGAAGAAGTCGCTGCCGTCGTCGCCGCTCCGGCCGAAGGCGCCGTTCCGGCCGAAGGCGCCGCGGCCGCTCCCGCGGCTGGCGATGCCGCCGCGAAACCGGGCGATGCCAAAGCCGGTGCGCCCGCCAAGGGCGACGCGAAGGCGGCTGCTCCCGCCGCTGGCGCCAAGCCGGCTGCTCCCGCCAAGAAGTAATTTTCGTCCCCGGTTCACCCGTTCGCGGGCGGGCCGTTTTGCACCCTGTTCTTTGAGTTATGTCCGTCACGCTTATCGCTGGACTGGGCAACCCCGGGCGAGAGTACGCCGCCACCCGCCACAATCTCGGTTTTGCCGTGATTGATGCGCTGGCGGCGTCCGAAGGCCTCAAGTGGAAAACCGAATCCCACTTTGAGGCCAAAACCGCCCGCTGGGAAGTCCGACCCGGTGTCACCCGCCTGCTCGTCAAACCGGAGACTTTCATGAATGAAAGCGGCCGCGCCCTGCGCTCGCTGCTCGATTTCCACAAGGCTCCGGTCGAGACGCTGATCGTCGCCTACGACGATCTCACGATCGACCTCGGGCAGGTGAAAGTGTCGGTGAAAGGCAGCGCCGGCGGCCACAATGGGGTGGCCAGCCTGCTCGAGCATCTCGGCAGCGGATTTATCCGCTACCGGCTCGGAATCGGCGCCCCGCGACCGGCGGGAATGGACATCAAGGACTTCGTGCTCGGGAAATTTTCAACAGAACAAACCACAATCATCGATCAACAACTAATCCCCTTCGTGGACGGCCTTCGCCTGCTAATCAATCGCGGGTATGCCGAAGCCATGAACACCCTTAATCGCCGAGACCGTCATGAACCAGAAAAAGCGTAATTACAAAGCCACCCTCATCCTCGACAACCGCGGCAAGGAAGACACCGTCGAACAGATTATCGAAGGCGTGAAGAAAGAGATCGCCGCCATTTTGGGCGAGGTCACCACCGTCGAAAATCTCGGCCGCCGGGATTTTGCCCGCAAGACCGACGACCAGTTTCCGGCCGGCGTCTACGTGCAGGTGAATTTCGCGGCCCCCGCGGGTGCGCCGGCGCAACTCCACGAACGCTTCCGCCTCAACAACAGCGTCTATCGCGCGCTCGTCGAAAACGCCTGAAGCTTTCCGCCCCGCCCCTTCTCTCATGGCCAATCTTAACAAAGTCATGCTTATCGGCAACCTGACCCGCGACCCCGAATTGCGGGTCACGCCGAAGGGTACGGCCATTTGCCAGTTCAGTTTGGCCGTCAACCGCAAGTTCAAGGACGAGAGCGGCGGCGAACGCGAAGAAGTCACCTATATTGATATCGAGGCCTGGAGCAAGCAGGGCGAGACCATCGCCAAGTATTGCACCAAGGGCCGGCCCCTGTTTGTCGAGGGCCGGCTGCGGCTCGACCAGTGGGAAGACAAGACCACCAAGGAAAAGCGCAGTCGCATGAAGGTCGTCTTGGAGAATTTCCAGTTTCTCGGCAGCGGCCGGGCCGACGGCGCCGCCCCCGGTGGCGGCGAAGGCGGCGAAGCCCGCTATGCTGCTCCCGCCGTGCGCCCCGGCGCCCCCAAACCCGCCGCTTCCTCGACGCAGGAAAATATCGACGAAGACGTGCCGTTCTAGGCCGTCCGTCGCATTCATTTAAACCACATCATCCAACACAGTCCGAAAATGGCTAATAGCGAAGTTCTCCTCCTCAAACCAGTCGACGGCCTTGGCGCCGAAGGCGATCAGGTCAAAGTCCGCGCCGGTTATGCGCGCAATTTCCTTCTCCCGCAAGGCATGGCGGTCCCGGTCACCGTGGCCAATCGCAAACAAGTCGAGGCCCTCAAGCGGGCCCGCGGCCTGCGCGAAGCCAAGGAACTTGACGGCGCCCAGGCGCTCGCCAAGCAGATCGAAAAAGCCGGCATTGCCATCGCCGTGAAAACGGGCGAGGGCGGCAAGCTTTTCGGGGCGGTCACCGTTAATGATATCCACGAGAAACTGACGGCCGCGGGCATCACGATTGAGAAGCGCCGCATCCACCTTGGCCAGCCGATCAAAACCCTCGGCAAGCACGAGGTGAAGATCAAGCTGCATGCCGATGTCAGCGTGGAGCTGTCCTTCGACGTCGTCTCCGAAAACCCGATCGAGCCAGCTGCGTCGTAACGTCGACCCGACGTTCGACCCCGATCGGAAATGGCCTCGACGCCCGCTACACTCCGGCGCGGCTCGTCGTCGGATGACCAGGCGCTCCCGTCTGGTCCGCCTGACCGTTCCCCGCCCCACAGTCTGGAAGCGGAGGAACATGTCATCGCCTGCTGCCTGCTCGACGGCAGCGATACGATCGCCCGCTGCTTGGAAGCGCGGGTGATTGCCGACGCTTTTTATTCCCCGGCCAACCGGCTGCTTTTTCAACTGATCGTTGAACTGTACCAAAAAAGTCCGCCGGTTACCCTGGAAGTGTTAGCGGAGGAACTGAAGACCCGGCGGTTGCTTGAAGCCGTGGGGGGCTTCGCGTACCTGATGCAGATCACCGGGCGGATCCCGACCACCGCCCACGCCGGCTACTTCATCGACAAGGTCCGGGAGAAACACCTGCTGCGTGAGTTGATCAAAACGGCCACCGGCGCCGTCGAGCAGGCCTATAGTTTCACCGGCGGATTGGAGGAGTTTGTGGACAAGGTGGAACAGGAGCTCTTCGCGGTCACCCAGGACCGGGTCAGCGACAGCGCCAAGGAGATCAAGGAATCGATCAAGGAGGCCAACACCGTCATCGCCAAGTTGCTGATGAAAAAAGGCGAACTGACGGGCGTGACGTCGGGCTTCAAGGATCTCGATGCGATGACCTTTGGGTTTCAGCGCCAGGAAATGATCGTGATCGCGGCCCGACCCTCGATGGGCAAGACGAGTTTTGCGCTCAACATTGCCGAAGCTGCCGCCCTGCCCAAGCCGGGCAAGGCCGAGCCGGCAACGACCCTGATTTTCTCCCTTGAGATGAGCTCCTCGCAGCTCGCGTTGCGCATGCTCTGTTCGCGCGCCCGGGTGAACATCAAGCTCCTGCGCGACGGCTTGGTCAGTCGCGACGGCCACGAGGTGAACGCGCTCGGCAAGACGGCGGAGGAATTCAAGAAGGCCCCGATCCTCATCGACGATTCCAGCAACCTGACGATCATGGAACTGCGGGCCAAATCCCGCCGGATTCACGCCCGGAAAAAGCTCGGCTTGATCATCGTCGACTACCTGCAGTTGGTCAGCGGCAGTGATCCCCGGTCCCCCCGCGAACAGCAGGTGGCGGAGGTCTCCCGCGGATTAAAGGCGCTGTCGAAGGAACTAGATGTGCCCGTCATTGTTCTAAGTCAGCTCAACCGTTCGTCGGAGAAGGAAAATCGCACACCCCGTTTGTCGGACTTGCGCGAGTCCGGCTCCATCGAGCAAGATGCCGACGTGGTCATTATGCTGTCCCGCCCGAAGGATGCCGACGAAAAATTCCAAACCGCCACCGGGGCCGCGGATTTAATTATTGCCAAGCAACGCAATGGACCGGTAGGTGATTTGAAACTAACTTTCCTCCAAGAAATTACACGCTTTGAAAACTTTACTCAGTAGTCCGGTTCGCCGGGCGATTTTCGTCACCTTTTTCCTGCTGTCCGCCCCGGTCGGCCTGCTCGCCCAACCCGCGGGTGAACCCGCGCAGGCGCAGGGCCCGGCGGCGCGGATCGGCACCATCACCATCCGATTCGTCGGGATGGCGAATGTGAGCGAGCAGATCGTGCGCGCCAATATCGCGCTGCGGGAGGACAACGAACTGGATGAAGCTTTGATCGACCGGGATATCCGCTCGCTCTACAAGACCGGGCTCTTTGAGTTTATCGAAGTCAAGCGCGAGGCGCTGCCGGGAAACGTGGTCAATCTGGTCTTGGAAGTGACGCCGAAGTTTCGGGTTCTCGCGATCAACTTCGAGGGGGCCAAGAAGTACAAGGACCGGCGCCTGTCGAAGGAGATCAAGACGGCGCCGAATGGCGCCCTGGACGAGCGCCAGGTGAAGGACGACGCCCAGAAAATCTACGAGTTTTACCAGAAAAACGGCTATAATCAGGCGCAGGTGACGCAGAGTATTGACCGCAATCGGAGCACGGGTTTCGGCACCGTGACCTTCAAGATCAAGGAAGGCGCCAAAGTGCGGATCAGCACCATCAGTTTTGTGGGTAACGACCACGTCAAGGCCAAGAAATTGCGCAAGGAAATGGAGACGAAGAAGTGGCATATGTTTTCCTGGCTGACTGGCGGCGGCCGGTTGAAGAACGATGAATTTGACGAGGATCTCACGAAGCTCCGCGACTATTACAAGGAGGAGGGCTACCTCGACATCGAGATCGCCGAGGACAAAATCACGTTCGACTATCCCAAAGCGGACCGGCTCGTGATCACGCTCCGGGTCAACGAAGGCCGCCTCTACAAGATCGGTGACATTAGTTTCAAGGGCAACAAGCTGTACTCGGAGCGACTCCTGAAGCTGCTGCCCCGGCAAAAAAAGGGCATGGTGTTTGTGCCGTCCAAACTGGACAAGGATGTCGAAACACTGGAGGACTTCTACGGCCGGGACGGTTACCTCGAAACGCGGGTCCGGTTGGTGCGCAAGCCCAACTTGCAGACCGGCAACATCGACTTGGAATATCAGGTCAACGAGAGCGAGAAATTCCTGGTCGAGTCCGTCAACATCGAAGGCAATACGAAGACCAAGAGCATCGTCATTCTGCGCGAATTGGTGCTCGGTCCCGGCGATGTCTTCAGTTCGGTGCTGATGAAGATCAGCAAGCTGCGGCTGGAAAACACCCGTTTCTTTGAGGATCCCGTCAATGTGACGCCGGAATCGACGAATATCCCGGGCCGGCGCAACCTGAAGATCTCGGTCAACGAGGGCCGGACCGGCAATCTGACCTTCGGGGCCGGGTTCAGCTCGCTGGAGCAGGCGACCGTTTTTGCCGAGGTTACCCAGTCTAATTTCGATTTGTTCAACCGGAAATCCTTTTTTCAGGGTGACGGGCAGAAGTTCCGCCTCCGATTCCAGATCGGTTCCCAGTCGAGCGAGGTGGTTCTCGCGTTTGAGGAGCCTTGGTTCCTCGAGCGGGAATTGTCCATCGGGTTTCAGATCTACCGGACCACTTCGGAATACAACAGCTCCTATTATCAGGAAGTCCGGACCGGTGGGCAGCTCTATCTGCGCAAGCGCCTGTTCAACTGGCTGGAAGGCCGCCTCACCTACACGTATGAGGTGGTTGACATCAGCAATGTGGCGTCCGGCGCCCCGCCGCAAATTCAGTTTCTGGCGGGCGAGACCTCGACTTCCAAGATCGGCCTGGAGTTGACCCAAGATACGCGCGACAAGATTATCAGCACCACCCGCGGCAACTACGCGAATCTGCTGACGGAAGTGGCCGGCGGGCCGCTCGGTGGCGACAACAACTACTATCGGGTGGAGTTTCGCGGTTCAAAATTCTTTCCGATCGCGGAATTCCAGGAACAGGTGATTTCGTTGATCGGCCGGACCGGCGTGATCGAGAGCTTTGGCGCCAGCGCCGAAACGCAAACCCGCTCGATCATTACGGGTATCGATAGCAACGGCAACCCCACCTTTACGACGGTTTCGTTCGTGCCCGATGTGCCGTTCTACAACCGGTTCTTTCTCGGTGGTCCCCAGGATTTGCGCGGCTTTGAGTTCCGCACCGTCGGCCCCAAGGATATCACCGGCGAACCGACGGGCGGCAAAACCTATGGCTTCCTGAGCTTGGAATACTCCTTCGATCTGGTGAAGCCGGTGCGTTTTGCGTTTTTCTACGACGCCGGCTTCGTGAACTCGGACGCCTATGACTTCAACCCGTCGAAGTATAACGACAATTTTGGCATCGGTCTTCGTCTTTTTGTGGCCGGGGCGCCGCTCAGCCTCGATTTCGGTGTTCCGCTCACGGCGGATAAGACCAACAAGAAAGGCACGCAGTTTAATTTCTCCTTTGGCACCCGTTTCTAATCCCCCATCCTCATCCTCATCCTTATCCTATGAATAAAATCACGCGTATTCTCATCAGCCTGGCTGCCTTTGGCGCCGGCTCCGTATCCCTGCTGGCGCAACCCGCCGTCAAGCTGGTCGTCGTCGACATGGCCAAGGCCTACGACGGCTACTACAAGACCGAAGAAGGCAACGCCAAGCTCAAGGATGCCGAGCAGAAAGCCCAAGAGCAGGTTGAGGAAATGAACAAGCAGGGCCAGCTCATGGTCGACGAATACAAGGAACTCGCGGAGCAGTCCAAAAACACCGTCCTGACCAACGAGGCCCGCGGCAAGGCGGAAGCCGAGGCCCAGAAGAAACTGCAGGACATCCAGCGCAAGCAGAGTGAGGTGCAGACCTTCACCACCAACACCCAGCGTTCTCTCCAGCAGCGGATGAAGGTGCAGCACGATCTGCTTCTCGAGGAAATCAGCAAAATCGTGATCGATCTTTCCAAGCGCAAAGGCGCCACGCTGGTGCTCGACAAATCCGGCCCCACGCTTTTCGGCATCCCCAGCGTGGTCTATAACGATCCCGCTTATGAAATCACCGATGAAGTGATCAAGGAACAGAACAAGGATCGTCCCGCCGCTCCCGTCGCCGCGACCCCCGCCGCCAAGGCGCCGCCGGCCGCCGCGGCCGCCACTCCGGCGCCGTTTAACGTGCCGAATGTCGACGCCAAGCCCGAGCCGAAAAAACCGTAAGATCGCTTGCCAAGCCCTGTTCCAACGAACAGGGCTTTTTTGTGTCCCCGATCCCGTTTCCCGCCGCCTTTGAATCGAACTCGGCGCCGAACCGCTGAGCCGCTCGCAAACTCGCCATGCAGGTCGCCTATACCACCGCCCAGATCGCCGCCATCGTCGGGGCGTTGCGCACCGCCGGCGCCACCACCCAGCCGGTGCACGATATTGCCTCGCTGTCGGCGGCCCGGCCGGGCGACCTGTCTTTCCTCAGCAACACCAAATATAAGTCGCAGGTGCCGGACTGCCAGGCGACGGTCCTGCTGCTGCCACCGGACTACGCCGGCGAGCCCCGGCCGGATCAGGT
>CAZAOI010000135.1:0-9349 GCA_964486705.1 uncultured Oleiharenicola sp.
CACGGCCATGATCCCCGGGGCGATGACTCGCCCGCCCTCGCCGTGCCCGCTCGTGTAGAAGGCGAAGAAGCCGACAAACATGATGACCAGATTCAGCGCCGCCGCCGTGGAGTAGAAGTAGCGATCGGATTTCATCAGGCGTCCCGGGTGGTGAAGTCGCGCGACGCTGCAGCCCAGCGGACAAACGGTCAATGGCGATCACCACGGACGGCAAATCCGCCCCGGTTCCTTGCTCCTTCCACTGCCCGGTTGGGCACCCGCGTCAGTCGCCCTGCGCTTCGCTTCGGGCCAAACCTCCGGTTTGACCATCTCCGCACTGCCGTGCTACGTCTCCAGTTGCAGTTCGCGCCAATCAGGCAACCTTGGTTGCAACTCCCTCTTCTCTCATGTCCAAACCCGTCTGTTATTCCACCAAGGCTTTCTCCGCCACCAGCGCATCCGCCCCGCTCAGCGCGACCGTCATCGAGCGCCGCCAGCCGACCGCCAGCGATGTCCAGATTGAGATCCTCTATTGCGGCGTCTGCCACTCCGACCTGCACTTCGCCCGCAACGAATGGCATTTCACCCAGTATCCCGCCGTGCCCGGCCACGAGATCGTCGGCCGCGTGACGGCCGTCGGCAGCGGCGTCACGAAATTTAAGGCGGGCGACACGGTCGGCGTGGGCTGCCTCGTCGACTCCTGCCGCACCTGCCCGAACTGCCGCGTGGGCCTCGAGCAATATTGCGACAGCGGCATGGCGGGCGGAACGTACGGCGGGATGGAAAAACATCTCGGCACGCCCACCCTCGGCGGCTACTCGCAGAGCATCGTGGTGACGGAGGACTTCGTGCTCCGCATGCCCGCCAACCTCAATCTCGCCGCCGCTGCGCCGCTGCTGTGCGCGGGCATCACCACCTATTCCCCGCTGCGCCACTGGAAGGTCGGCCCGGGGCAGAAGGTCGGCATCGTCGGCCTCGGCGGCCTCGGACACATGGGCGTCAAGTTCGCCAAGGCTTTCGGCGCGCACGTCGTGCTGTTCACCACCTCCCCCGGCAAGGTCGCAGATGCCAAACGCCTCGGCGCCCACGAAGTGGTCGTCTCCACCGACGCGGCGCAGATGGCGGCGCACGCGGGCAGCTTCGACTTCATCCTCGACACGGTATCCGCCCAGCACGATGTCAACGCCTACTTCAACCTGCTGAAGCGCGAGGGCAACTTCGTGCTGGTTGGTGCGCCCGACCAGCCGTTGCCGGTGGCGCCGTTCGCGCTGATTTTCCGCCGCCGCTCCTTCTCCGGCTCGCTGATCGGCGGCTTGCCCGAGACGCAGGAGATGCTGGATTTCTGCGGCCAGCACAACATCACGTGCGACATCGAGATGATCCGCATGGACCAGATCAATGGCGCCTACGAGCGCATGCTCAAGAGCGACGTGAAATACCGCTTCGTGATCGACCTGGCCTCCCTCAAGTGAGCTCGCGCGCTCTGGGTGCGCCAGCAAACCGCGCCGCGTCCTGAGCCCCGCGCCGCGAATTTCCCCCGTGCCGCCCGCCGGCGCCTCACCCGTCGTCCTCGGGGCCATCGGCATTGTCCTGCTCGCGTGGGCGAGCGCGTTCATCGTGATCCGCGGGGTCGGTCCGCACTTCTCCGGCGGCGCGCTCGCGCTGGCCCGGTTGCTCGTCGGGACGGCGTTGCTCCGGCTGGTGCTCATCGGGCGCCCATGGGTCCAACCGACGGCACGCGAATGGGTGCAAATCCTCGTCTTCGGGGTCGCCTGGTTTGGGGCCTACAACGTGTCGCTGAACATTGCGGAACACACGCTCGATGCCGGGACCACCGCCATGGTGGTCAACACCGGCCCCATCCTGATTGCGCTGGGCGCGGGCGTGTTTCTCGGCGAGGGCATCCCGCGGTGGCTCGCGATTGGCGCCGGTGTATCCTTTGTCGGGGTGGTGTTGATCGGGATCGGTTCCGGCTCCGCCCACCTCGGCGACCGCGCCGGAGTTCTCTGGGCGGTCCTGGCCGCAGTCACCTATGCCATCGGCGTGCTCTGCCAAAAGGCGGCCCTCAAGCGACTGCCGGTCGCCCAAGTCACCTGGCTAGGCTGCGTTTTCGGCACCGTCGCGTGCCTGCCTTTTGCCGGCGACCTGATCCGCGATGGGCGGAGCGCACCCCTTGGCGCGATCTTGGGCGCGGTCTATCTCGGGGTGGTGCCGACCGCGCTGGCCTTCAGCGCCTGGGCCTTTGCGCTCTCGAAAATGCCGGCCGGGCAGCTCGGAGTCACGACCTACATCGTGCCCGCGATCGTGGTGCTGCTGGGGTATCTCGCGTTCGATGAAATCCCCGCATCCCTGGCCATCGTCGGCGGGGCGGTCTGTCTAGCCGGTGTCGCCCTCAGCCGCCGACGGAGCTGACGCTGCGCCGGCCGATTGATCAAATGTCTCCGGCCATCCCGTCTGCCGCGTCGGTGAAAAAAACGGGAATCTGCCAGATGGGCCAACCCCGGGAGTTGAGTTTTCCGGATGAGTCGGTTTACTCGGCGCCATGTTCACACGTGTTCTCTGCGGCACCTGGGGCCTCGCCCTTTCGCTGGTTTTCATTGTTGCCCCCGCCCGGGCCGATGAACCGCCCAATCTCTACCCGCACAAGCAGGCGCTGGCCAACTACACGGCGTCCGGCGGCTACGCGAAGGATGTGGCGGCGGTGGCCCTCTCGGCCAACAAATATCTGGCCAAGCGGATTGCGCGCGGCGCCAAGCCCGGCGTCAAACTGGCCATCGTGTTCGATATCGACGAGACCACCCTCAGCAATTTGACCCACATCATCGCCAACGACTACGGCTATGTCCCCAAGGTCTGGGACCGCTGGCTCGCGGATGCCCAGGCGCGGGCCATCATCCCTGTCCAGACCGTCTACGACACGGCGACCAACGCCAAAATCGACGTTTTCTTTATCACCAGCCGGCCGGAAAGCATCCGCGACCGGACCGAAAAAAACCTCCGGGAAGTCGGCTACGAAACCTGGGCCAAAGTTATTTTCCGGACCGAAGCGGATGCGAACCGCAGTGTCGCGAAATTCAAAACCGAGACCCGCCGAAAACTAGTCCAAGAGGGCTATGTCATCGTCGCCAATCTCGGCGACCAGGACAGCGATCTGGTCGGCGGCTTCGCCGAACGCACGTTCAAGCTGCCAAATCCGTTCTATTTGATGAAGTAGTCCTGCGGCGGGAAGGAGAGCAGAGGGGCAGGTCTCGGCTTCCAGACCGATGCGTGGCGCCGATGTGCCCTGTGGTTCACCTCGGCGAACCCGGGGCCAGTTGCGCCGCCTCCGCGGCGGCTGGGAAATCGGCGACCGCCCGGTTTCTTCCCGTCCCGGACCAAACGCGTCTTGCGGACCCGGCTGCCGGCCTCCGCCTCAGTTGATCTTGAAATTGTCCGGCGTCAGCGGGAAAATGGGGCGCCCCAAGCGCTCCGAACTGACCCGCTCCAACTCGGTGGCGACGGAGTAGTTGTGGGCCACAAACCGCAGGAATTCCCGGCGCTGAATGCAAAGGATGCGCGCACTCGTGCCTGCGGCGACCGTCGCCACCGCCCGGCTGTTTTGGAGCAGGCCGATTTCACCGAAAAAATTCCCGCGACTCATCCGGCCTAGCACCTTGCCCCGTTTGGTGATGCGCGCCTCGCCATCCATTAAGACGAAAAAATTCTCACTAAAGACACCTTCTTGGAGCATCACCTCATCTGCCTTGTAGTCCTTGATGACCGTGAGTTCGGCGAAGCGCTGGATCGCCTGCATGTGCCAGTTCTGGCACAGGCTGATCCGGGTCAGAAAGGGCAGCTTTTCCACGAGATTGGTCAGCACCGCCTTGGTGGTCTGCGCGAGGATCAATTGCTCCGCTTGTTCCCAGTCGAGGCGCAACAGCACGACCGGGGTCAGGGACCGGTACTGGAAATTGGGATCGCCCGGATCGGCGGCGGCATGCAAGCCCACCAAGTCGTCCTCACTAAGCACCTGCGCGAGCGTCCGCCGGCCCGATTCGTTGGTGCGATAAACCCCCACCTTGCCGGACAAAATCAAGGAGACGAAATTCACCGGTTCGTTGGGCGAGTGCAGCATTTTCCAAGGTCCGACCCGGTGCGAGTGCATCGCCTCCGCGATAAAATTCTGATTCTTAGGCGCCAGTTGGCGGAGGAGAGGCGAGCGGGCCACCGCCCGCGCCCGCGCTTCATTGTCCGTGACCACCGACTTCACCTTGAACCAACGGCGAAAAAACTGCCGCGAGGTTTCATGCCGGGCAATCGCCCGTTCCCGGGCAAACAAATAGAACTCGGAGATGAGGTAGCCGCCACCGAGCAGAAGCAGCGAACTCACGAGGGAACCGAGCAACCAAGGCCCGCGGACTTTCCAAAACGCCAGCGTCCACGGCGGTACTTCGGTCAGGACCCCGAAAAGATAGCCGAGGGCAATGGTCCAGACGATTCCGTAGCCGATTTCCTTCCACGTCGTCGCATTGCGCAAATTGGCCCCCAGCAGTCGCCACCGCATCCGGGGGGTCCGGTTCAGCGGGAAAATAAATCCATGCGCGGCATCGCTCACCCGCGGTTCCGCGCCGGCCTGGATCAGGCGGTTGACGGCGCCGTTAAATACCGGGCGAAAATAAAGCATCAGGGCGACGAAGGGAAAGAAGCTCCACTCGGGTCGTTGCCAGCTCAGGAGCCCGGTGGCGGTGGCCATGATCGCCAAAGGCGCCAGCATCACGACCCGCTGGTCAGCCGGCACCAGCATGCAAACATCGACGAGGTCGATCCACTTCCGGCGGGTAAAATAGATTTCTCCGCCCGCCCCCCGCAGGAACGACGCCGCCAGCGCGGCCCCCAACACGGTGGCCAGGGCCAACGCGCCCAAGCTGGCCGCCGCCCCGATAAAATCCGCCGGAAACACGGGATGAAACGCCACCGTCAGCCCCAGCCCCACGGCCAGCAGAAGCCACACGGCATACCGCAATTTTTGCGGCCGAAGGGCGACCGGCCATTCCGAGGCGGCGATAATTTTCGGATTGTGACCGGCCGCGATCAGAATGCGGGCGCGCACCGCCTTGAGAATCAGCTCGTAATATTCCCCCAAGGGCGGGCACTGCCGCTCTTCAATGATCGTTTCCAACAGGCGCGGGACCGTCTGGGGTTGGCGGAAAAGCTGAAGGAGCTTCCACTGTTTGGGCGTGATCGCCAGATAGGTGCGCTCCGGAACATTCTTGATCACCATGACCCCACCGGTCGTCTCGCCATGGGTCAACTGGCTGGCCAGTTCAAGCCGTTGGGCGGTCAGGAGAAGATTGATTTCCATGAGATGAACCCGGTTCAGGAAACACTTTCAAATTGCAGGCGCGCTTCCCGCAAAAATCCGGTGAGGTCGGCCAAGCGAAATGGCTTGGCGACAAAGGAAACCTCCCGGAGATCCGCCGGCCACCAGGCCGCGTCGGACAAGTGTCCGCTCATCACCACGATTTTGCCGCGCCGAATCCGGTCGGCCAGTTTGCGGGCGAGGGTCAAGCCGTCGATTCCCGGCATCATCACATCCGTCAGCACCAGCAAGGGCTCCTGCGCCCGCTCTTCGACCGCCCGGAGGGCCGCCGCCCCATCATGGGCGACCACCACGTCCACCGCCTCGCCGGCGAGCAGGTCGCGAATCATGGCACACATCGATTCCTCGTCGTCGACGATTAGAACCCAATGAGAGTTGGTCGCTTTGGGCTGCGCGGGATTAGTGTTCATCGGGTACAATTCGGTTCAAGTGTTCAGACGTTTAACAAAACCTCATCTTAATGCTCTGTAACAAGTAAAATGCCACAAAGACCCGCGGCGCAAGCCCCGAGTCTCCTCGAGAAAAACGGAGCCGGAGACGGGCCCGCCGATTCCGGCGACCGTCGCGGCTCGCCGCCGGTCCTTTCGGCCTATTTTTTCGGCGATTCAGCCGGAGTCGCCACGGCTTCGGCTTTGGCTTTCTCGTCCTTCGGCAACTCCGGGCGGTCCTGCCAGACGTAGCGCGGTCTGCCGTCCGCCCCGGGATGCTTGGTGGCGTCCCACCGAATCCAAATTGCGCCCGCGGCCACGGCCAACAGCACGAACAGCGTGATGATTTTCCGCCTTTGCGCCGCCGCCTCCTTGTCCTCGTACGGATCCTCCAGCGAACGCTTGGCGCCCAGCGGCAGCGCCGCCACATCCGTGAGCGCCGTCCCAAAGGGAATGTTGATCATGACCCGACCGTTCACGGCCCAGCCATTGCCCTCCAGAATGGGACCGAGCGTGCGCTGGCGGAGCTTCAGCCAGGCGATGATCATCGAAGGCGTTGAGATGACGAACATCATGCCGACGAGCACCAACGGGTACTGCCAAAGCTTGAGCTGAAAGACATAGCCGAGAATGAGAGTCAGGGCGGTGATCGCGCCCGAAATCGCGACGCCGATCGCGGCCACCGCGCCGATATCGACCTTCTTCGCCGGAGCGGGCGGAGCCTTGTCCGCGCTCGCAGCTTGCTCCGCGGCCCCCGCCAGCCGGGCGTTGGACTCGGCGTCGGCCGCCGCGGCGCGCTTCGCCACCTGTTCTTCAATCATTCTCAGGAATTTCTTGTAGGGCGACCAAAACGCCTGCCGGATGCTGATCGGATTGTCGACGATGCTCGTGATCACGGCATCCCAATCCTGGCCGGCGCGATCGTAGAACAGTCCGTGCCGGCCGGAAAAAAGATAGTCACTGTCGCCCTGCGTGAAACACGCGGCGATGTTCATCGACTTGCCGCCGGGGCGCGTGCAGGTGCAGTAGGCAATGTAGGCCTTGCTCATGGCCGCGAGCGGATTCGCCCCGTCAACCCGGATGCAAAGCTCCGTACTGCGGCTGTCGAGGTAGAGAGTCCCGGCCTGGAAGACCGCCCAGCGGTCGCGCGAGTAGAAGTCCGCAAAGTTGACGAAATTGTGCAGCAGCGCCCGGAGGTCGCGGCAATAGCGCGCCAGACGGTCCACATCACTCATGGCCTTGAACTCGGGCTCCAGCGCCTTGTCCATGACCACCAAGGCCGCGAGCGTCGCGCGGTCTTTCCCGGCGAGGATCTCCTTGGCGCGAGCGAGGCCGAGCTTCTCCACCGCCGATCCGCCTTTGCCACCCAGCCAGGCCTCGTGGGCGGAAAATTTGGCGTTCAACGCGTTCCACTCCGCCTCGATCAACGAGGCTTGGCCCGCGCCGAGCACCGGGGCCACGACCGACTTTTGCAGCGCGGCCAGCGCCGACACCCAGGCGGGGTTGATCCCCTCCAGCAGCGGCAGCGCGCGGCCCGCCTCGACGCGCGCCAGTGGAAAGCTCATGACCTCCTCGGCGGTGATCTTCATGTCCTTGGCGGCGATCGCGAGGTAGTCGCTCTCCTGCCGGTTGAGGGCCGCAATGGCGCGCGCATCAAATGCCGCCAGCCGGCAGCGGGCGAAATAATCCTCCACCTTGGCCCGCACCGCGATCAGCGCGGCGCCGGCCGCCGCCGTCCCGTCGCCGAGCACCGCGATTTCCTTGGCCGTGCCTTTTTCCACCCACGCGAGATAATCCGTCAACTGGGCGAAAAACGCTTCCACGGTCTCCCCCGTCACGCCGACCGAGCCGGTCCGGTCCGCCGTACCGCCCAAACAGGAGATGATGTCCTTGATCAAAGTCTGGGCTGCGGGATCCTCGGTCGCTTCGGGCGGAATCACCCCGTCGCCGTTCAGGGCACTGGCGGAAAAAATCTTGGTGGTGTCGGCCGTATCGGCCACGGAGATCGTATCCGCCCCCTTCTTTCCGAGATTGGCCAGAATCTGGCGGGCGGAAGAAAGAATGATTTTTCCTTCGGGGGTCGCGTCATTGATGAGTCTGAGTGGCATCCCGTCATGGTCCTTCAGCAGTTCGCCGGGGTCTTTCAGCCGCCGGCCGGCCCACTTGACGGCCGCCAGAAGTTCCGGCACCCGAATCCGGCCGTCGCCATCGCCATCGATCAGCGCGAGTGTCTTCTCGTCGAGCTCCAGACCCTTGACCGGACAACTGAGCGCCACCCACAGCTTTTGATCGAGGTGCTCGAGGTTTATCAGATCGTCCCCGGATTCGAGCAGGACTTGATCGAGACCGCCGGTGCGAAAAAATTTCCAAGTGTGCATGGGAGGATTCAGGGAGGTTGCGGAGAAGGACAGAAAGGATGCTTCCGCAGCCGTTCCCGCTTGGCAATTCCGAAGATTCAATCGCAGTGGGTCCGATGCCCCGGAGTTTGCTCCGGGGATCTTTACGGGCGACAAATTTCGCCCACCAAAAGGCAATCCATGCGCGGCCGAACCTGTTTGCGGGTGTATACTGCCAGTATGAAAACGTTCCTCGTCCCCGTCGACTTCTCCGCGATCTCCGAGGAGATCATCGATACCGCCGTCACCTTTGCCCGTTCCTTCGGCGGCAAAGTCGTCCTCCTTCATGTCATCCAGCCGCCGATCATCACCAGCGAATACGCCCTCCCGATCGAGGCCGTCAACGAGACGATCCAGGCCGGCGAAAAAGCCGCCGCCACCAAGCTTGCGGCCTACACGGAAATGTTTCACTCGGCAGGCCTGGCGGTCGAGGCGGTCGTCCATCACGGCCCGCCCGTCTATGCCATCCTCGAGGAAGCCGCCAAGGTCAGGGCCGACTTCATCATCATGGGCTCGCACGGCCACGGCCGGATCTACGACCTGCTCGTCGGGAGCACCGCCAGTGGGGTCCTCAAGGAAGCCAACTGCGGCGTGATCATCATGCCGCCGGAAGAAAGGTCGCTTGAATCCGCCTCCCGCGGTGCCGAGACCCATTCGCTGACGGCCTGATCCGCCGTTGGGGGCTCCGTGCCTTCCCATTCGCGGGCTTGCGGTCGCGGGCTTGAAATCCATAGATCTAGGTCGCCGATCCGCGTTGATTATCCCCGTCAACGCCGACCGGTTCATCCCCTGGCCTCTGGAACTACCCCGACCGACCTCAATCGCCGCCGCTTCGTGAAATCCCTGTCCGCCGCCCGGGGTCGGCCTCGCGCTCGGGGCCGTGCCGGCCGTGCTGACCCAAGCCACCGCGCCCCGGCCGACAAATACTTGCGCGCCTCCAACGAACACGCTGGGGCCGCCTCGATCCTCATCGGCGTCGCCGCCAACCAGTCCTTCGCCTCCGGCCAGCCTGTGGCGAGCAAGCAGCTTGTCACCTGGTCTCGATCACCCCGATTACGCCCCAATGCCCTCGCGCAGCGGTCCGCTGCCCCTGCCTGACCTCACGGCCCGCCGCGCTTAGTGAAGCTTACCCGTAGAAGTGACAACTACAGCTCAATTGGTAGGGCGAGTCGCTTGCCGCGCCGTAG
>CAZAOI010000136.1:0-9281 GCA_964486705.1 uncultured Oleiharenicola sp.
GGACGGCCGGGCGGAAATCGCAGGTGAGGTCGCTCAGGCCGACAACGGACTCCGCGGCTATGTGGCGACCGCGGTGCGCGAACTAATCGCGGTGCCCATATTTCTGGAAACACTCTCGGGGCATCTGCCTTCCGACTCAGCCAGCCAGCAACGGTTGCCGCTCCTGCGCTCGAAATTGCAGGGTTTGGCGGCGGTCTCCTAACCCGGATATTTCACATCTTGATCCCCAACCCATCAGAAAAATATCCCTTTTCTCCGACGCGGCGTCGGAGAAAAGCGACCTGGTCGCGGTTTGCCCGGACCAAGTCGGCCCGACAGGGCGAACATTTCACACCAGCAGGTGTGAAATGTTCGGGCTAACGCATGCCACCCCGCCCCCACAAACCCTGGCCATTCCGGATCGAGTATCCGCCCGAACTGCCCATCAGCGCGCGGGCGGACGAGATCATCACGGCCATCCAGGAAAATCAGGTGCTGATTCTGGCTGGGGAGACGGGTTCGGGGAAAACCACCCAGATCCCCAAGATGTGTCTTGTGGCGGGTCGCGGCGAACGGGGCCAGATCGCCTGCACCCAGCCGCGGCGCGTGGCCGCGACCTCGGTGGCCCGGCGGGTCGCGGAGGAGTTGAATGTTCCGCTCGGCCGCGAGGTCGGCTGCAAGATCCGGTTCGCCGACCAGACTTCGTCCGCCACGGTCATTAAATTCATGACGGACGGCATGCTGCTCGCCGAATTGCAGGCCGACCCTGAGCTGCGGAATTACGACACGATCATCGTGGACGAGGCGCACGAGCGCTCGCTGAACATCGATTTCATCCTCGGCCATCTGCGCCGGCTGCGGCTGCGCCGGCCCGAACTGAAGATCATCATCACCTCCGCCACGATCGACACCGAGGCCTTTTCCAAGGCGTTCGACAATGCGCCGATCATCGAGGTGTCGGGCCGGGTCTATCCGGTCGAGGTGATCTATGCGCCGCTGGAGGAGATGGGAGAAGGTAGGGCGACTCCTCCGGATGAGCCGTCAGGCAAGGCGGCCCGTCGGGACGACTCGCCCTCCCCGAAGAAAGGCCGGCCCGACGACTACACCTACATCGAGGCGGCCGTCGAAGCAGTGGAACGGGTGCTCGAGGAGAGCAGCGGCGGGGACATCCTGATCTTCATGCCCACGGAACGGGACATCCGCGAGACCCGCGACCTGATCGAAGGCCGGCGCGGTTCGCGCGTCGAGGTCGTCCCGCTCTTCGGCCGGTTGACGAATGCCGAGCAGCAGCGCGTCTTTTCCCCCAGCCCGCAGCGCAAGGTGATTGTCGCAACCAACATTGCCGAGACCTCGCTGACGATTCCCGGCATCCGGTTTGTCATCGACACCGGCCTGGCGCGCCTCAGCCGCTACACGCCGCAGAGCCGTACGCGGCGGTTGCCGATCGAGCCCGTGGCGCAGAGCAGCGCCGACCAGCGCAAGGGCCGCTGCGGTCGCGTGAGCGACGGCGTGTGCATCCGGCTCTTCTCGGAGCAGGATTATCTCGACCGGCCGCGATTCACGCAGCCAGAAATCCAGCGCAGCAACCTGGCCGACGTCATCCTGCGCATGAAGGCGTTTGGGCTGGGCGACATTGAGGAATTTCCGTTCTTGAACGCGCCCCCGGCAAAAGGCATCCGGGCGGGCTATGGGTTGTTGCACGAGCTGGGGGCGATTGACGACGTTGGCCAGTTGACCGACATCGGCCGCGAGCTCGCGCACCTGCCGGTGGACCCGACGGTGGGCCGCATGATTCTGCAGGCGCGCCAGGAGAAGGCGCTGCGCGAAGTGCTCATCATCGCGGCGGCGCTGAGCATCCAGGACCCGCGCGAGCGGCCGATGGACCTGCGGGAAAAGGCGGATGCGGCGCACCGCCGATTCACTCATCCCGACTCGGACTTTCTGACGTTGCTCGCGATCTGGGAAGACTATCATGACGAGTTCGAAAAGATGACGCTCGGCAAGCTGCGGAAATTTTGCACGACGCACTTCCTGTCGTTTACGCGGATGCGCGAGTGGCGCGACGTGCACGGCCAGCTTGAGGACACGCTGCGCGAGCGCGACGGATTCATGCGGACCTCGGTGTACGATGGCCTGCCATCAACCGGCGGCGGGGCTTTCCGCCCTGATCCGCCTAAATCGGGACGGAAAGCCCCTCCCACCGCGGAGACGGATTTGAAACTCGGCACCCCGGCCTACTGGGCGATCCACCGGTCGATTTTGGCCGGGTTGCTGGGCAACATCGCCACGCGGACGGAAGAAGGTGACTATCACGCGGCGCATGACCGGCGGGTGAACGTTTTTCCCGGCTCGGCGCTGTTTGAGCGGGTGGAAGCCCGGAAAAATCCGCCCGGAGGTCGGGTTCCACCTGCGAAGGCCCCGGCCAAGCCCAAGGTCGCGAAATGGCTGATGGCGGCGGAAATCATGGAAACGTCGCGCCTCTTTGCGCGGACCTGCGCGCGCATCGATCCGCACTGGGTGCTCGACCTCGGCGCGCACCTGTTGCGCATC
This sequence comes from uncultured Oleiharenicola sp., assembly GCA_964486705.1. Lineage (GTDB taxonomy): Bacteria > Verrucomicrobiota > Verrucomicrobiia > Opitutales > Opitutaceae > Lacunisphaera. Next base: position 2,530 of record CAZAOI010000136.1, read on the forward strand.
GCGCACAGCGAGCCGTTTTGGAATCCCGAGGCAGGGCGCGTGCTGGTGAAGGAACGGCGCCGGCTCTACAATTTGGAATTGGAGACCCGCTCGGCCAGCTACGGTAAAATCAATCCGGTCCATGCCACGGAGATCTTTCTCCGCGAGGGTTTGGTCGGCGACACAGTCACATGGCCGTTTGATTTTCTGGCGCACAACCGCCGGGTGCGCGAGCAAACGGAAACCATTCTCACCCGCACGCGGAGTGCGGGGTACATGAATCTGGATGAGGCGGTCTACCGGTTCTACGCGCGGGAATTGATGCCGAAGGGTCGGGCGAGTCGTCCCGACGAGCCGGGGACTAAGGCTCAGCCGGAGGACTCGCCCGCCCTCGGGATCAGCAGCGTGGGCGAAGATGGAGCGCGACCTTCGGGCGCGCTGACAACGCGTCCGGAGGCCGCGTTCCACCCGATTTCCTCCGTGGGCGAACTCGTGGACTTTGTCCGCCATCAACAGATGACCCGGCCGAAATTTCTCTTTCTCGGGGAAGATGATTTGCGTCCGTCCGTCGAGGCCGAGCACGACGCCGACGCTTTCCCGGAGGCGCTGCCGGTGGACAACCGGGTGCTGCCGCTCGCTTATTCCTATCAGCCCGGCAAGGCGGAGGACGGGGTGACGGTGCGGGTGAGCCTGGCGGCGGCGGAGACGCTGACGGCGGCGGCGCTCGATTGGGCGGTGCCCGGACATTTGCCGGAGAAAGTGGAGCTGTTGCTCAAGGCGCTGCCGAAAGACCAGCGGCGCGATCTGATCCCGCTCACCGAAACGGCCCGGAAATTGGTCGCGGAGCTGGCCCTGCTGAGCGCCCGCGCGAAGCAGCCCACGCTGGCGGAGGCGCTGGCGGAGTTATTGTCGCCCCGACTGGGCGTAAAGATCGATCCGGCCTTGTGGAGCAGCGCCGTGCTGCCCGATCATCTGCGCGTGCGCGTGGAGGTCGCGGACAATAATGACAAGATCCTGTGCGCGAGCCGGGATCTCGCTGAAATCCAGGCGCAGCTGCACGGCCGGCAGCGTGATGTCAGCCAGCACGCGGCGACCGCGGACAGTGGCGCCTGGCGATCAGCGCGGGCCCACTGGGAGGGCGAACCGGCGACCGAGTGGAAATTCGGCGACCTGCCCGAGAGGATTGTGGTGACGGAGCATCATGGCGTGCCGGTGCACGCGTATCCCGGGCTGAAAGCAATGCCGGCGGGAGTCGCGGTCCGGTTGTTTGCCACGCCGGAGGAGGCGGAGGCGGCGACGCGCGCGGGGGTGCGGAAACTTTTCGAGACGCAACTCCGGCACGATCTTGGCTGGCTGGAGAAGGATTTACGGGCCCTGAGGATGATCGGCACGCTGGCGGTCACGCTGGTCACGATGGAGACGCTCGAGCAGGACGCGTTTCGGATGATCGCCCGCTGGGTCTGCGACCGCGCCGTGCATCCGCGCCACGCCGCGGTCTTTGGCCGGCGGCTGGAGGAGGCCAAGCGGGACTTGCGCGGCATCGTACCCAAGTTGGGTGACTGGCTAAAGGAAACGTTCACGCTGCGGCTCGCGGTGGAGACGTCCAAGCAACCCTATCCCGGGATGGCCGGCGACCTGGCCGCGTTGCTGCCGCCGGATTTTCTCAGCAAGACCCCGTATGCGCGGGTGCCGCATTTGCCGCGGTATTTGCGCGGCATGCTGGCCCGGGCCGAAAAATTCAAGCGGGATGCCGTGAAAGATGCCGCGCGTGCGGCTGAGCTGGCGCCATTCCTGGCCGCGGTGCGCCAGCGGACCGCGGGGCGGACGCCCTTGGCCGCCAAGTCGGGGGAGGGCGCCCCCGCCGCGGGCCGAGAGGAAGCCCGGGAGGACTTCCGCTGGTTGGTGGAGGAATTCCGGGTCAGTCTGTTTGCGCAGGAGTTGGGCACGGCGGAGCCGGTATCGGTGGTGCGGCTCCAGCGGGCGTTGGCGGAGATGGGGCAAAGCGGTGCGGTCAGCCCCGCCGTCACGGATGACGGGCGGCGGGGACCCGAGGCCGCGCCCTATCTCAAGCCCTCGACGGCCGCGAAGAAAGGCGCGCCGCTCAAGAGCCTGGGAGCGCTGGATCAGCTGTTCCGCAAGTAGTTGCTTTTTCGGTTGTGACGGGATGAGCGTGTCATAACCTGTGCTCAACCTCATTACCCCATGAATACCTCGATTGCTACGTTGCTGGAACAAAAGAGCGGCGCCATTTTCACCATCCCGGCCACGGTGACCGTGGCCGAGGCCGTGCGGGAAATGAACGCGCACAAAGTCGGTTCGGTGCTCGTGATGGATGGCCCGCGTCTGGCCGGGATCTTCACCGAGCGCGACGTGCTGCGCCGCGTCGTCGGCGGAGAACTCGATCCCAAACTCACGCCCATCACCAAGGTCATGACCGCGGACGTGCTCACGATCTTGCCGTCGGCCACGGTGCAGCAGGTGATGGACCTCTTCACGGAAAAACGCTGCCGGCATTTGCCGGTTGTGGATCAGGGCCGCTTGTTGGGGCTGATTTCCATTGGCGACGTGTCGCGCTGGGTGGCGAGTCTGCACCGTGCCGAAGCCGAATCGCTCCGGCAGTATATCGCGGGCGGGCTGACCACCTGAGTGCCTGGCGGGTGGCCCGGTTGTTGCAGGCCTGGCTTGTCTTCTCGTCGGCCAGGAGTAATTTGCCACGATGAATCATGTCCGATTGTTGCTGGCCGGCCTCGCGGTGTTCGCCGCCGGAGTAGGGAGTGCGAAAATTGTCACCCAGCCGGTGGCCTACGAACACGCGGGGGTGAAGCTCGAGGGCTTTCTGATCTACGATGACACCAAGGTGGCCGCCGACAGGAAAGCTCCGGGAGTGCTGGTGGTGCCCGAGTGGTGGGGGCTCGGCGGATTTGCCAAGAACCGGGCCGAGCAGGTGGCGAAGCTCGGCTACGTGGCGTTTGCCACCGATATGTACGGCGCGGGGGTCGCGACGACCGATCCCCAAAAGGCCGGTGAGCTCGCGGGACAGTTTTACGGGAAGGCCCTGATGGCCGAGCGGGCGCAGGCCGGCCTCGACCAACTGCTGGCGACGGGTTTGGTCGAGACCGGGCACGTGGCGGCAATCGGCTACTGCTTCGGGGGCTCGACCGTGCAAGCGCTGGCTTACAGCGGCGCACCGCTCGCCGGCATCGTGAGTTTTCACGGCGGATTGATTCCCGTGCCGGAGGGTGCGGCGGGGAAGAACAAGGCCAAGATCCTCGTGTGCCATGGCGCGGTCGATCCGCTCATCAAGAAAGAAGAAATCGACGCCTTCATGAAATCCATGGATGACGGGAAATTTGACTACCAGTTCATCAGCTACGCCGGCGCGGTCCATGCGTTCACCAACAAGGGCGCCGACAAGATCGCGGCCGACACCGGTCTGCCCATCGCGTACCACGCCGCCGCCGAGAAACGCTCCTGGGCGCACGCGCGGACCTTTTTTCGGGAGCTGTTCGGGCGGTGAGTTCGTGGTCCGAGGGGCGCGACCGGCTTGGGATCGAAGCAACGACACGACGATGAAAACGTTCACCGTCTACACCTACGCGAAGTGCGACACGTGCCGGCGGGCGGTGAAATGGCTGCGGGCGCACGGGCTGGACTTCGCCGAGCGCCCGATCCGCGAGACGCCGCCGACCCTCGCGGAATTGCGCACCATGCTGGCGGCGCAGGCGGGCGAGGTCCGGCGGCTCTTCAATACCTCGGGGCGCGACTATCGCGAACAACAGCTGGGGACGAAACTCCCCGGGCTGACGGACCCTGAGGCTCTCGGCTTGCTCGCCGGGAACGGCAATCTGGTGAAACGGCCGTTTCTTCTCGGGTCCGGGGTGGCGCTGGTCGGATTTAACGAAGCGAGCTGGGCGGAAGCCTGCCTGAAATCATGAGCGCGTCGGAAAACAACCGGATCGAGGTGCGACTGCGGGAGCTTTCGCAATTGTTCAACTCGATGGACCCGTCGCCGTTTATCGACCGCGATCTGGATGCCGCGGCGGAGGAATTTATTGTCAGCTGGGCGCGCGAGCTGCCGCATCAGGCGGAGCTTGAGCTGGTGATCCACCTCGCGACCGTGCCCCCGCCGGATCGGGCGAGCGGAACGGAGGAGGCTGTGCGCCACTATTTCGCGAGTCGGGCCGAGATTAAACAGCGCGAGTATCGGCAGTTGTTGCGGCGCGGGCGGACCAGTTTGTTGATCGGCCTGCTGTTCATGGGTGGGTGCGTCGCTTTGGGCGAGCTGGCGCTGCAGGTCCTCCCGGGTGGGTGGAAAAGTTTCGCGGAAGTGAGCCTGAGTGTCGTCGGCTGGGTGGCCATGTGGCGACCGCTGGAGATTTATCTTTACGACTGGTGGCCGATCCGGGGAGACCAGCGGCTCCTGGCTCGGCTGGCACGAATGCGGGTCCGCCAGATCCTGCCGCCGGTTTGAACGAGAAATGTTTGTAACTTTTGCTCCGCTGGTGGGTTTTAGGAGAACAATCCCCCTGCTTCCCTATGCCTAATCGCTCATTTTCCCGCCCAGGATTTGCCCTTGCCGCCGCGTTGGTGGCATTCTCCGCGCTGGCCTTTCCGGCCCAGGCGGAAATCACACGCACAATCGAGAAGACCTTCACGGTAAATCCCGGCGGCACCTTGAAGGTTCAGACCTCGGGCGGCGACATCAAGGTGGTCACGAGCCCGGGCAATGAAGTTAAGATCACGGCCCTGCAGCGCATTCGCACCGGCTCGGAAAGCAAAGCGGATGAATTGTTGAAGGATTTGAGCCTGACCATGGAGCAACAGGGCGACAGCGTCACCGCCATCGCCAAGTATCAAAAGGCCGCCGGCTGGCAGGTGGGCTCCTGGCCGCCGGTTAGCGTGAGTTTCACCGTCGTCGTCCCCAGCCACTATCAGGTCGATCTGAACACCGCGGGCGGCGACATCCAGCTGGAGAGCATCACCGGCGCGGCCCGCCTTCGGACCAGCGGCGGTGATCTGAAGATTGCCCGCGTGGACGGCGAAGTCGACGGAGCCACTTCCGGTGGAGATATAACCCTCAGCGAAGGCACGGCCAACGTGAAGCTCTCGACTTCGGGGGGCGATATTCACGTGGACCGGGCCGGGGGCGAGGCGCACCTGTCCACGTCGGGCGGAGATATTGTAATCAATGCCGTGCTCGGGCGGCTGACTGCCTCGACTTCGGGCGGTGATATCACAGCGAGCATCGAAGGCGCGCTGAAGGGCGACTGCAAATTATCGACCTCGGGCGGCGAGGTCGCGGTCGTGGTCGATAAGAACGCGGCTTTCGACCTCAAGGCGAAAACGAGTGGCGGCAACGTCGACGTGGCGGGAATTACCATCACGATTGAAAAGGGCGGCCTGCGCAAAAGCAGCTTGTTCGGCAAGGTGAACGGCGGCGGGCCGCAACTCATCCTCGGCTCCAGCGGGGGCGATATCCGGTTGCGGGTAAACTGACTTCTCGCCGGGCGAAACCAAGGCGGGGGTGAAGGATGCCAGCGCGAAAGCGCTGGCTTCTGATTTTCACCTGCCTTCACTCACGGCGTGGGATTGATCGATACACACACACATCTCGACGCCTTTGCCCGGCGCGGCGAATTGCCGGTGATCCTGCAGCGGGCGCGCGCCGCGGGGTTGGAGGCGATGGTGACCATTGGCACCGATTCGGACGACTGGTCAATTTACCGGGATCTGGCCCGGGAGCATCCGGGGCTGGTCCATTACACGGCCGGCTTGCATCCCTGCAGTGTGGGCGAGGACTGGGCCGGACGCGTGGCGCAGTTGGGAGGGTTTTGGGATCGGGCGAATCCTCCGGAGGAGCCGCGTTCGACCCCGGCTCATCCGGAGGATTCGCCCTCCCTTGGACCCACCCCCGTGGCTCTGGGTGAGATCGGGTTGGACCGCTTTCATCTGCCGACGGAGGCCGGGGAGGCCGAAAAGATTTTCGCTTGGCAACGGGCCGCATTTGTCGAGCAGCTCGCCCTCGCGCGGCAGCTGGGGTGTCCGGTGGTTATTCACTCACGGGGCGCTTTCCGTGAATGCGTGGAGCTGATCGATGCGGCCGGACTCGACTGGGGCCGGGTCGTTTTTCACTGCTTTACGGAAGGGCCGGCCGAGATGGCCGAGCTGACCAACCGGGGGGGCTTTGGCTCATTCACCGGCGTCATTACCTACAAGAGTGCCGAGGCGGTGCGAGCGGCGGCGCGGGCTCAGGGACTGGAGCGGCTGATGATTGAAACCGACGCACCCTACCTGACGCCGATGCCGCACCGTGGAAAACCGAATGAGCCCGCCTACCTGCGGCACACGGCGGAATTTTGCGCCGGGGTGTTGGGGGTCGGCTACGACGAGCTGGCGGCGAGGACGACTGCGACTGCCAGGGCTTTCTTTTCGATCTGATCGTGGTTGGGAGATAGTTCTTTCAACTCTCAACACTCAACTTTCAACTCGGTGGCCCGATCGGGCACCCTCACGCCTCATCGAATTTCTTTGCGAACAGGGCTTCGAGTTCGACCAGCATCTGCGGGGCGTCATCGCCCGTTGCGAGAAATTTGACCTTGGTGCCCTTGGCGGCCGCCAGCATCATGAGCCCCATGATGCTTTTGCCGTTCACCTGCTCTTCGTCCTTTTCGACGAAGACCTCGGCTTTGAATTTGTTGGTGACCCGCACGATCATCGCGGCCGGACGGGCGTGGATGCCCATCTTGTTTTGCACGAGAAGTTCTTTCACGTGG
>CAZAOI010000137.1:0-9274 GCA_964486705.1 uncultured Oleiharenicola sp.
CCGGTGGTGGCGGCGGCGGTGCTGGTGACGCAGGAATTTCTGGAGGGCCGCTGGGCCGTGGGCAAATCCGGCCGGGTCAATGATTCGAAACAATTGTCCGCCGAAGAACGCGCGGCGCTCTGGGCCGAGTTTGAGGAGCTGGGAAAACTCGGCCAGATCCACGCCACCTTCGGCACCGCCAGCGTGGGGGAGATTGAGACGGTGAACATCCTCGGGGCGACCAAGCTCGCGATGCGCCGCGCCCTGGAGGGAATTTATCCGCCGACCGCGTTTGAGAAAAAGGAGGAGCCCGATCTTTTCGCCAGCACGGCGGAGAAAGCGGCCTTCCAGCCGACCGTGTCGTGCCAGATTCTCGTCGATGGCTTGCCGTTGCGGCATTTTCCGTATCCGCACCAGGGCATCGTCAGCGGCGACGGCCGTTCGCTCTGCATCGCGATGGCGTCGATCATTGCCAAGGTGACGCGCGACCGGTTGATGGACGAGTTGGACAAGGTGCATCCCGGCTACGGCTTCGCCCAGCACAAAGGTTACGGGACCGAGGAGCATCGCGAGGCGATCCTCCAACGCGGACGCTGCGTGGCCCACCGCGATAGCTTCCTACGCAAGCTCTACGCCCAGCCCCGCGATCTGGAGGGCCAGATGATCCTGTTCGATTGAACAGGCCGCCATACCAGTCGATCACCCCCGCGGGTTTTTGTTATGGGGCGCATGATCCTTTATTCCGCAGAAGGATTGGCCACAAAAGACAAAAAGCGCAAAATCAGAAACGGGGTGCCCGATAGGGGAGCAAGAAATAGTCATCTCGCAGGTGAGGGCATTCGAATGCCAGCCAACTCGGTTTTCACTCTGTGTTTTTCGCGTCCTCCGCGTTTCAATGGAGTTTTCTAGGATGGTTAGCTGATGATCACCCCTCGCTTGCCGTGGCGCCGGGCGGGACTTTGTCGGCGACGGTTGATGAGAAACGCCGGTTGGGTTTTTCACGGGGCCGCCCCGCCCGCTCCGTCTGGGTTTCGGTCCGGGTGACCCGTGGTTGACGAGCAGGCCCATCGCATGCTGAGTTGAGCCGACTTCATGGCGGGTAAAAAACACAGTTCCCTCGACAAGGTGCTCGGGCGCGTCGACCAGCTTGACGCCGCCGGGTTGCAGACGCTCGTCCAGCGGCTGGCGCGGGAGCGCTCCCTGCTGGATTCGGTCTTCAACATCCTGCAAGAAGGGGTGCTCGTGATTACGGCCGACGGGGCGATCGACTACGCCAACGCGGCCGCGGGTCGCATGATCGGTTTCAAGGATCCGGTGGATGCCGCCACGACCTTGTGGCGGCTGGTGCCGGGGCTGCGGGCCTCGCTGGAGGGCGAGGGAACGCGCGCGAAGAAGGACGGCTTGCCGCTCGTGACGCGCGAATTCGAACTGACCTATCCTCATCCGCGGGTGGTGCGGCTCTACATGGTGCCGTTCCACGAGAATGAATTGGAGGAGCCCCGCTTCGCGATCATCCTCGCCGACATCACCACGGAAAAAAAGTCCACTGCGGAGCTGATCGAGCACGAAAAAATCTCCTCGGTCCTGCTGCTGGCCGCGGGGGTGGCTCACGAGCTGGGTAATCCGCTCAATTCCCTGACCATCCATCTGCAGCTCATTGAGCGGAAGCTGAAGAAACTCCGGGGCTCGAAGGAGACGGATTCGCTCGGCGAATCGATCAAGGTTTGCCAGGGCGAGGTGACGCGCCTGGACGGGATCATCAAGAATTTTCTCGAAGCCATCCGGCCGCGCCCGCCCGATCTGGCCGAGGTCAACGTCGTCGAGGTGATCGAGGATGTGCTGCGCTTCCAGGCCAAGGAACTGGCGGATCGCGCGCTCAAGGTGGAGGGGGAATTGCCGGCGAGCACACCTGTGATCATGGCCGACCGGAACCAGCTCAAGCAGGTGTTTTTCAACCTGATCAAAAACGCGATGGAGGCGATGCAGCCCGGCGGCACTCTCGGCATCCGGGTCCGCGCGGACGACGACTCGGTCTTTCTGCGCCTCTCCGACAGCGGTGCGGGCATCAAGCAAGAGGATCTCGCGAAACTGTTTTCTCCGTATCACACGACCAAGATCGGCGGCCACGGGCTCGGCCTCATGATCGTGCAGCGGATCATGCGCGATCACGGCGGGCATGTCGGCATCGAGAGCAAGGAGGGCACCGGCACCGTGGTGACCCTGCAGTTTCCCCAGAAGCACCGCCGCGTGCGGATGCTCAATAGCTAACTCGGAGTCCGGAGCAGATTCAGTCCCGCTCCGGTCGGTTGTGGTCCTTGTCGTCGGGGTTCACTTGTTTCGCGGGCGCGGGAGCGGCGCGGGTGGGTTCCGCCCGTGGCGGCGCATCGGGCGCCTTGCCCTGCGGCCGGCGTTCGAAATCGCGCTGGGGCTGCCGATCGGGATCGCGCGATGGATTGGGCGCTGACCGGCGAGGTTCGTTTTGCTCGGATCGCGGGCGATCGGGGTTTCTTGGGGGCACGCCGGTCGAGGGCACCGGGGCGTGATTGTCGGGGTGGTGCTCGACCCGGTCGCGGGGCTTGTTTTCTGCGGCCGGCGGCGGCGCGGGCCGCGGGTCGGAAGGAGTGCTCCGCGGCGGACGGTTGGGGGCGGTTGCAGACGGCGGCGCGAAATCCGGCACCGGAGTCAAGGGAGGTTGCGGCTCGCCGGATTGTTCCGGCTCGCGGCGTTCGCGGTGGCGCGGCCCATTGCCCGAGGGCGACCGACTCTGGCGGTCCGGTCCCAGGTCGGAGGAGGGCGCCGGGGTTGGCGTTTCCTGATTCGGCCGGGGAGCGCCGCGATCCTGGGGCGGCTTGCCGGCCGTCGGGGGATTGGCGCGATGGGCCGGTGGCCGCGGGATTTGCTCGTTGGGTTCTTGGGCCGAATCGGGCCGCTTGGGGCGGTCTCTCGGGTCCGGCCTGGGTTGATTTTCATCGCGATGAGGGCGATCAGCGGGTGGCGTGCCCCGGTCGTTATGGCCGTTCGACTGACCGGGCCGCGACCAATGCCGGCTGTGGTCGTAGCCGTGGTAGCCCGGGGGCCGGTGGGAGTGCGGCGGGCGGGGATGAGGGCGATAGCCCGGGGGGCGCGGTGGCAGATGCCGCGGGCCAATTTCGTACAAATAGGCGAAACCAAAGATGAAGTACGGATCAGCCGGATAAAGAATGTCGGTCACTTCGAGGTCGGGCTGCGGGCCACCGTCTGGGTCCTGATTAAAAATCGACAGACTAAAACCGCCGTTGCTGACGATCGCGCGGATGATGCGCGTCGCATTGGCGGGGTCGCGGACGAGATCGTCCTCTTGGGTGATGTAGCCGCGCTCGATGAGGTAGTGGATGATCTCACCGCGCCGCGCGCGAAATTCCGGCTCGGTGCATTCGCCCTCGACGACAATCACGAGGGCGGTGGGGACATTGGATTCGGGGGCGGAGGCCGGCCGGGTTTCGGTTCCATAGACGGATCGTGGGCCCGGCGGATAGTAGCAGCCGCTGACCGCCAGGAGCATCAAGGCGGCGAGGGCGAGGAGCGGGGCGGGAAAAGATCTCATGGACGGGCAATGGGTGACGATCATTGACGGGTTGGACCTCAATCTGGCCCAAGTGTTTCCGGGCGGCAACCGCCGAACCCGGATAATTCGCAACGAGGAAGGTGAACGATTCCGGCTTAATGCCACGCTGGCGGCATGGTTCGGGCGCGGCCCGACCGGCCGGCTTGGGGCATTTTGGTACAGTTCAGTCGGGAATGGCCGATGATATGGGTTGGCTGTCAATCTGGGCAGGCAACGGCCCGGGTTTGGCGCCATCCCACCTCTATGGCGTTCATCCTTTTAGTTGATCCCGACCCGGTGGCGAGGAGCGCCTTGAACGGCATCCTGGCCCGGGGTAACCATCGGTTCGCGGCGGTCACTTCGGCAACCGCGGCGTGGGATTTCATCCAGTCCCAGGTGAAGGTGGATTTGCTTTTCTTGGAGCTGAAGCTGGAGGAGGGCAACGGGCTGGATTTGTTCCAGCGGCTGAAGGACGACAATTTTTTGAAGGTCCTGCCGGTCGTGATCTACACCGAGCACGGCGATCGCGACACGGTGAAGCGCGGGCTTGGGCTGCACGTGCAGAATTTTCTCATCAAGCCATACCGCGACGACGTCATCTACGCGGAAATTGCCAAGGCGGTGTCCAATCCGTGGCGCCACACCCACTTCGAGGAGGAAAAATCCTTCTGCAAGATGATGGGCTACGAGCCGGCGGAGCTGCATAAAATGCTCGAGCGGCTGCGCGATGCGCTTGAGGGCGCCCGGACCACGCTGCTCAAGTGGCGGGAGATTCCAGGGGCCCTCCCCGTGGGCGAGCAGTTGGCCGTGCTGACCGCCGAGGCCGAGGCTGCCGGCGCGTGGGGCGCGGTGGAGTGTCTTGGCAATCTCCGCCAGAAAGCGGATGACAACCGCTGGGAGGAATTCGCGGCCGGACTGGAGGGGTTGGGTTTCGCCGCGCGTCTGATTTTCCGGCACCTTAATCCCTCCCTGACTCCCGATGGGTTCCTGTCGGAGAGCGAGGTGAATGCGGAGCAGGAGGCGCAGGAGCGGGCGCGTTGGTTCAACGCTCCGGCGCAAAATTGCTGCCCGGTCGTGCCTTGGGCCCAGCTGCAAACCCAGCTCGAGGCGCTGCCTGGTTGTCCCATCATGGATTCGGTCGCCGCTTCATTTCAGATGAACGCCAGCGGTCACCCGTCGTCGATCAATCCGCTCTTGGAACTCGTGGCGCGCGACCCGGGCCTGGCCGCCCAGATGCTCATCGCCGCCAATCAAACCAAGCGCGCCGATGAGCTGGATCCGACCCCGATCGAGGATCCGGGTCTGGCCGTGAGCCGGTTGGGCGAGCAGCGGCTCGTGACGCAGGCCCGCGGGCTGATCACGTCGCCCGAACGGCTGATGCAGCTGCCGCCCCTGTTCAGCTGGCCGCATTTCTGGATGTTCCAGATCGGCACGGCGCACGTCGCTCAGTTCACCTGCCGGTATCTCGACCGTCCCAGCATGGAGTCCCAAGCTTACGTCGCGGGGCTGTTGCACGATTTGGGCAAACTTCTCCTGTTGCACCTGCACCCCTTCGGGCTGCAGGCCGCGCTGCAATATTCCCGTGAGCACCAGGTGCCGCTGCGCGAGGCCGAGCGGCTTTTCCTCGGCTGTACCACGCGGGAGATGGCCGTCCATTTTGCCGAGAAAAACGGCCTGCCTCGACCTTACATCAACGTCATGCGTTGGATCGATACTCCCGCGCAAGCCACGGAGGACGCCGTGCTGGTGGCCGTGGTCTCACTGGCGCGCGATCTCTGCCGGCACAACCATGTGGGCTTCTCCGGCGATACCCCGCGGGACAAGGCGCCGCCGCTCGCGGAGACTGCGGAATGGGCGATCCTGCGCGAGACGGTGTATCCCAGTTTTAACCTGCAGGAATTTGAGATGAAAGTTCACGCCGATTGCCGGGAACTGAAGCGCGAGCTGCACGGCCGGCTCGGGAAGCCCGCGGCGGTTTGAACCGGCCGTGATGTGCCACCTCGTCTCATTTCCCGTTGACCGGAGCTGAGCGCTGCGGCTACATGGAGACATGGTGCCGAGCGTTTTGATCGTCGATGACGAGAAGCATACCCGCGAAGGGCTGCAACAAGCGTTGCAGGAAAGCTATGATGTTTCGGTGGCGGGCAGTGCTGACGAGGCGTTTAACCTGATGGAGGCGCAGGAGTTCGAGGTGATCGTCACCGATCTGCGGATGCCGGGCAAGAGCGGGCTGAAGGTGATCGACAAGGCCCTGACCCTGCCGAACAAGCCGGCGGTCCTGATGATGACGGCCTACGGCAATATTGAATCGGCCGTCGAGGCGATGAAACGCGGGGCGGTGGATTTTCTGACCAAACCGGTCCAGATCGATCGGCTGGAAATCCTGATCCAGCGGGCGTTGAAAACCAAGACCCTCGAGGTCGAGGTGAAGCAATTGCATGAGCGCCTCGATGAGAAGTTCAATTTGGAAGGCATCGTGGGCCACTCGACCAAGCTGGCCGAGGTCATCGAGCGGGTGAAGCTCGTGGCGCCGTCGAAGGCGACGATCCTGATCGAGGGGGAGACGGGCACCGGCAAGGAGCTGATCGCCCAAGCCATCCATCAGGCGAGCCCGCGGGCGCGGGCGGCGTTCGTCCCGGTGCATTGCGCCGCGCTGCCATCGTCGCTCCTGGAGAGCGAGCTGTTCGGCCATGAGCGGGGATCGTTCACCGGCGCGACCGAGCGGCGCGAGGGCCGGTTCGAGTTGGCGGACGGGGGCACGGTTTTCCTCGATGAGATTGGCGAGATCGGGCCGGAGATCCAGGTGAAGCTGCTGCGTTTCATCGAGACCAAGAGTTTTGAGCGGATCGGCAGTTCCAAGACCATCACCGTCGATGTCCGGCTCGTCGCCGCGACCAACCGCAACCTCGAGCAGATGGTGAAGGAGGGCAAGTTTCGCGAGGATCTCTTCTTCCGGCTGAATGTCGTGCGCATCACCACGCCGCCGCTGCGCGAGCGGACCGACGATATTCCGGTGCTGCTGGAGCACTTCATCAAGGTCTATTCGAAGGAAAACAGCTACGAGCCGGTCACGGTCGAGCCCGGGGCCATGCGCCACCTGCAGACCTACCCGTGGCCGGGCAATATCCGCGAGCTGCGCAATTTTGCCGAGAACGCCGTCGTGCTGCGCCGCGGGGGCAAATTGAGCGAGTTCGACCTCGAGCCCAAGTTTCGCGGCGAGACCGCCCCGCCGCCGTCGCTGGTGACGGGCACGCCGGCCAATCCGTATTCCGTGGAGGACAATGAAAGGCGGCTGCTGCGCGAGGCGCTGATGAAGGCCCGCGGCAACCGCACCAAGGCGGCCAAGCTGCTCGGCATCAGCCGCCGCACCCTGCACCGCAAGATCGTGCAGTGGCCCGAACTCGACGTGCTCGACCGGGGGTAATCCGAACAATCCGATCTCATTGTCGATTCCGGCTCGCCTCGAAGTCGAGTTATGACACGTTCCACCCCTATGAAACTTCGTTCCCTCCTCTCCCTTGCCCTCGCCGCGGTCCTCGCGATCGCCGCAGGCTCGGTCGCCCGCGCCGACGAAGGCATGTGGCTCTACTCCGCGCCGCCGCGCGAGCAAATCAAAAAGAAATACAACTTCGACCTGACCGAATCCTGGCTCGACCACCTCCGGCTTTCTTCCGTTCGCTTCAACAGCGGCGGCTCCGGCTCCTTCGTCAGCGGTGATGGCCTCGTGGTCACCAATCACCACGTCGGTGCAGACGATCTGCAAAAACTCTCCGACGAGAAAAACAATTACCTCCGCGACGGATTTTTCGCCAAAACCCAGGCCGATGAAAAAAAGTGCGTCGATCTCGAGCTTAACGTTCTCCAGTCCATTGAAGATGTCACGCTGCGCGTGAATGCCGCGATTCCCGTCGGCGCCACCGGCGATGCCGCGGTGCTCGCCCGCCGCAAGATCACCGCCGAAATCGAGAAAGAATCCCTCGCGAAGACCGGTCTCCGCAGCGATGTCGTCACCCTCTACCAGGGCGGCGCCTATCATCTCTACCGCTTCAAGAAATACACCGATATCCGCTTGGTCTTCGCGCCGGAGCAGGGCATCGCTTTCTTTGGCGGCGATCCCGATAATTTCGAGTATCCCCGCTACAACCTCGATGTCTGTTTCTTCCGCGTCTACGAAAATGGCCAGCCCGCCAAGACCGCCGATTACCTCAAATGGTCGACCAAGGGCGCGCAGGACGGCGAGCTCTCGTTCGTTTCGGGCCACCCCGGCACCACCCGCCGCCTCCTGACCGTTCCTGAACTCGAATACATCCGCGACAACCAGTTCCCGTTCCAGCTTGCGCTCCTGAAGCGCCGCGAAGTCCTCCTCTCGAACTGGGGCAACCGCGACGTCGAAAACGCCCGCCGCGCCAAAGATGAACTCTTCGGTATCCAAAATACCCGCAAGTTCTGGGACGGCGGCATCGCAGCGTTGCAAGACCCCGAATTCTTCGGCGCCAAGGTCGCCGCCGAAGCCGGCTTTAAACAACACCTCGCTGATCGGGCCGAAGGCAAAGACGCCCTCGCCGCCTTTGGCCGTATCGCTGAAGCCCAGAAGGCCATCGCCAAGATTGTGACGCGCCAGCGCCTCCTCGAAGGCCGCATCGCGTTCAATGCCGAGTCCTATGGTTTAGCCCGCCATCTCCTTCGCGCCGGCGACGAACGCCCGAAGCCGAACGGCGAACGCCTCAAGGAATACTCTGACGCCCGCCGCGATTCGTTTGAGCAACAGCTATTCTCCGACAAACCGATCTATCCGGACCTCGAAATCGTCACATTGGCCGATTCCCTGACTTACCTTGTGGAGCAACTCGGCGTGAGCGACTCCGTCGTAAAGACGGTCCTCGCCGGAAAATCTCCCCGCGCCCGCGCCGCGGAGCTGATCAACGCCACCTTGGTCCGCGAAGTTGCCTTCCGCAAGAAACTCTACGAGGGCGGGGCCGCCGCCGTTGCGGCCGCGAAGGACCCGCTCGTCGAAGTCGCTCGCGCCGTCGATGCCGAGGCACGCTCCCTCCGCGAGGCTCTTGAGTCCGCCGACGAAACCAAACAGCAGGCCCAAGCGATCATCGGCAAAGCCCGCTTCGCCCTCGAAGGCGCCAGCAACTACCCCGACGCGACCTTTACGCTGCGCCTCAGCTATGGTCCCGTGTTGGGTTACGAGGAAAATGGCCAAAAAATCCCTGCCCACACGACTTATGCCGGGCTCTATGAGCGCAGCGCAAAACAGGGCAACCAAGGCGCCTTCGAACTCCCCGCGCGCTGGTTGAAAAAGAAATCCGCCCTGAATCTCGCCACGCCATTCAATTTCGTCAGCACGACCGACATCATCGGGGGCAACTCCGGCAGCCCCTCGGTCAACCGGGCGGGCGAATTCATTGGCATCATCTTCGATGGCAACCTCGCCTCGCTTTCGGGCGACTTCGGTTACGAAGACAAACAGGCCCGCGCCCTCAGCGTCGACAGCGCCGGTATTCTCGAGGCGCTCAGCAAAGTTTACGAAGTTCCCTCGCTCGTGAACGAACTCGTCACCGGCAGGCGCTGATCCACCCGTTCCGCGACTCCGCTTCGCACTCCCCACGCGCCTCTTCAGCGCCGGTCTCACGACCGGCGCTTTTTTACTGCCTTTGGGTCCAATACCCCGGAGCTTGTCGTGGACCGTGAGCCCGTCGAACGGCT
>CAZAOI010000138.1:0-9239 GCA_964486705.1 uncultured Oleiharenicola sp.
TGCAGCTCGAAGCCGGACTCATGCGCCGGTCGGGGGCATGCTCGGCCAGGGTGCGCCCAGTTTCAAGCGAGACAACCTTCACGCCCCAAAGTGCGCCGGCAAACCGGGGCTGGCCAAGAAAAGATTCCAGCTGCGCCGGCAATTCCGACCGTGCAATCGCGGTCAGCGGCGGGGGCAGGCTCGCCGCCTGTCCGATCAATCCGAGTCCGAGCAGGGCGAGAATGAAAGCAACCCGACGCGAGCGGGAATGATGAGGGAGTGTCTTCAAGCCCGGCTTGTCATCCTGAGCGAAGCGAAGGATCCACGGCCGCGAAGGTCCGATCGCGAGCGAACGGATGGATTCTTCACTTCGTTCAGCATGACAGGTAGTGAGGATTTGGCGGGCTTGAAGACACTCCCTAACCGGAATCGAGGTCATGCGGTGGAAAATGCAGGTTGCCGGCCCGGGCGCAACGGCAGAGCGGCCCGACGCGACCGACGCGCCAACGATTAGCCTCGCCATGCAAATGGGGTGTTCACTCGATGGAGCCCGCTCCGATGAACGGCTACCTCAACTCCGGCGACTGGCTCATTATTATCGCCTACCTCGGCGGCATCATCGGGCTCGGGGTCTGGTTCGGCCGAGACCAGCACAACACGCGCGACTACTTTCTCGGCAGCCGCAACATCCCGTGGTGGGGCATCGGCTTTTCGATCGTCGCGGCCGAGACGAGCGCCCTGACCATCATCGGGGTGCCGGCCATCGCCTACGGCTCAAACCTGATGTTTATCCAAATGATCGTCGGCTATGTGCTGGCCCGCGTCATTCTGGCGGTCGTGCTGGTGCCGCACTACCTGAGGGGCGAAATCTATTCGCCCTACCAGTTGTTGGAGCAACACCTCGGCCGCGGGCCGCGCCGGCTGGCGGGGGCGTTTTTTCTGTTTCTCGAAACGCTGGCCGCCGGCGTGCGGGTCTATGTGGCGTGCATTCCCATCCGCCTGATGCTGGGCGAACGCGTCTGCAGTCTGGGCGGACTCGTCGACCCGATCCTCGGCGCCATCTTGATCTTCGTCGGCTTGTCTCTCCTCTACACCTATATCGGCGGCGTGAAGGCCGTGATCTGGACGGATGCGGTGCAGTTCGGGCTTTTCCTCGCCGGCGGACTGTTCGCACTGGCCTACATTCCGACATTGGTGGACGGCGGCTGGTCCGCGGCGCTGGAGCAGGCGGGCGCGGCCGGAAAACTCGCGTGGCTCAACACCCGCTTCACGTTCTCGGCCCCGTTCAACCTTTGGATGGGCGTGATTGGCGGCACGGTCATGGTGCTCTCGTCCCACGGCGCGGAGCAGCTGATCGTGCAACGCGTGCTCGCGTGCCGCAACGTCGCCGATGGCCGGAAGGCCCTCGCCCTGAGCGCGGTGCTGATCTTCCCGTTGTTCCTGATTTTCCTGTTGGTCGGCGTCATGCTGTGGGTGTTCTACCAGAGCCACCCGTTCCAGATTCCGCTGCCCGAGGCGCGGCCCGGCATCAAGTCGAACGACTTTATTTTTCCCATCTTCATGTTGACCGAAGTGCCGCACCTCTTGAAGGGGTTTTTGCTCGTGGCGATCCTCGCCGCCGCCATGTCGTCCATCAGCTCCGCGCTCACCGCACTGGCGTCGGTCTCGACGATGGACTTCGTGCGGCAGATGGTGCGGGGCCGCGACGAGAGCTATTTCCTGCGGTTCAGCCGCTACTCGACGGTCTTCTGGGCGGCGGTGCTCATCGGGGTCGCCTGGATGGCGCGCGAGGTGCAATTCGTCCTCAACGCCGCCTTCTCCCTGCGCGGCCTCACCAGCGGCGCCCTGCTCGGCGGGCTGATCCTCGCGCTGTACGGGCGGCGGGTCGGCGCGCGCGCCGCCATGGCCGGGATGATCACCTCGCTCCTCGTGATGAACCTGATCTACTGGCCGCCGAACATCCCCGGCCTGCGGGAACCGTGGATGAAACTGTTCGGCGCTGAAGTCTTCTGGCCGTGGTTCACCCTGATCGGCACCGTCCTGACGCTCGGGGTGGCGTGGGGCGTGAAAGCCGTGTGGCCCGAGGCCGAGCCCCCGGCTCCTGAGCGTTAAAGCGGCGCCTCCTCGGTGGGCCGCGGCACCACGCCGTGCCCGGCCGTGATGTGCGCCACGGAAATGGCCCCGCCGTCGAGCGCATAGCCGCCCACAAATGGATTTGTCGCGAGAAAGAGCGGCGTGTCCAGATCGGCAAACTGAAACCCGCCCTGCCCAGCGGCGAAACACGCCGACGCGGTCATCGCGAGGATCGACTCGACGTTGCCACCAATCATCAGACCGAGCCCCGCCGTCCGGGCGACAGCGACAATGTCGAGGGCGGCGGCAATGCCGGCCTTCATCAGCTTGATGTTGATGACCTGCGCCGCTCGCGCCTGCGCCACGCGCTCGGCGTCGGCCGCCGTGCACACGCTTTCATCCGCCGCGACCAGCCAGCCGCTTTCCTCGCCCAGCGCGCGCAGCCCGGCGAGATCGTCCTTCGCCAGCCACTGTTCGAGCAGCGCCGGCGTGATGCCGCGCTCGCGCAGGCCCCGCACCAGCGCCGCGGCGTCGGCCCGCGAGAGCCCGGCATTGCCGTCCAGGATCAGCGGCGCACCCGGCACCGCCTCGTGAATGGCCGCGAGGCGCGCGAGATCGTAGGCCGGCCCGGCCGGGCCGCCCACCTTCACTTTGATCACGCGGATCCGGCGGTCCCGGATCGCACAAGCGGCCGCCGCGGCTTCGGCGGGCGAGCCGGTCGTCACCGTCATGTCGGTTTCAAGTTCCGTCCCGGCCCCGCCAAAATATTTCCACAGCGGCAGCCCGTCGCGGCGCGTCAGGGCATCGAGCAACGCCATCTCGAAAGCGCATTGGGCGGAGCCGCAGTTCCGACCGCCCCGAGCGCGAAAATCCTCCGCCAACTCGCGCCAGCCGTCCGCTTGCCGTCCGACCAGCCACGCGCGCGCGCCGGCGAGCGTGGCAAGCGCATCCGCCTGGGTTTCGCCGTTGTACGGCGGGAGCGGCGCCGCTTCGCCGTAGCCGACGGAGCCGTCGTCGAGCTCCAAGGTGACCAGCACATTGTTCGCCATCGCCTGCGCCCCGCCGGAAATCCCGAAGGGCGTGTGCAGGGGAAGGTCGAGCGGCCGGAAATCGAAGGCCCGGATGCGGCTGGGTGCGTCCATGTTTTCTCAAGCCGAGCGCCGCGCCAGGCTCAGTTCAGGAGGACATTGACGATCGCGTTGCCGATGCCGACGAGCGCGGCGCCGGAAATCAGGCCAGCGCAGATCGGCTCACAGCCCTCGACCCAGAAAGTGTGACCCTTCGTGCCGGCGGTCGCGTGCTTCCGGCCGTACCACCAAAAGATGAGCGCCCCGATCCACATGGCGAAACTGGACTCCGGCGGGAGGACGACACCCAAGCCGATGGAAACGGCGGAAAGCGGGAACCGGCCTTTGCTCACGATGCCCGCCACCTCGATCAACACAGCGCAGATCACGGCCGCCACCATGGAGACGACCGCCGAGGTGGGCAGACTGTGGATGCCTTTCGCGATCAAGTCGGCCACGCCTTTCCACTGGAGGGCGGCCGGCATCGCGAATTGGTCCGAGACGATCGTAGCGGCCGAGCGCGCCCCGTCCTTGTCCGGCGCCAAGAACAGCAGGAAAAACAGCGGGATGGCAGTGATGGCGCCGGCGAAAATGCCGATCACGTGGCCGATGGCCTGCTGGCGCGGCTTGGCCCCGAGCATGTAGCCGGGCTTGATGTCGGAGAGCAGGTTGGCGGCATTGGAGGAAATTTCCGCCGTCATGCCGGCAGGAATGAGGTTGCCCGCCGGGTTGGTGTGATCGATGGCGCCCATCGTGAATTGCGTGATCTTCGACAGCGCCCCGGTGGGCGTCCACGACGTGAGCGCCATCGAGTTCGTGCAGATGACCGTGAGGACAAAGATCAGCGGCAGGGAGACACACGCCATCAACCAAGGGACGCCAAAGAACTCGTGCGTCACCCACGCCGAGATCACGCTGAAGATCGGCACCCCGACGAAGGACATCCAAAGCGGCAGTTCGATGCCGGCGAGTAAGTCAACCGCGCGCGAATCCGTGTTTTTCCGCTGGCGGATGGACTTCCAAGCGTTGACGAACAAGTCAGGCTTGGCGAGCAGGCTGACGAGCGAACCCGTGACCATCATGGCGACGCCCCACCACAACGACCACTGGTTGACAATTTCCCCGCGGCTGATCTGGACCAGCTGGCCGCTGGGAGCGAGGTACGACTTGATGTCGCCCCGCTGGATCATGATCGGCGCGAGGACGAAGAAATTGACGAAGGCCCCGAGGATGACGCTCGATGCGATCCGGATGCCCATCAAGCCGCCGATACCCAGCATGGCCGCATCGAGGGTCAGGCGCAGGCCGAGCTGACGCACGTCGGTCCCGAGGATCTTGGGTATCCAGAGGTGATACTTCACCGCCAGGGTGTAGTAGTAGGTATCGATGCGCTCGCTTAAACTCCACGACTCGGTCATTCCGGCCCATCGATCCAGCCGCAGGATTTTGAATTGCAGCAGTTTCATCCAACCATCGCTGATCACGAACTGATACAAGCCAGCCACGACACTGGTCCCCGCCAGCAGCTTGGCCTTGAACATGCCCGCGGCGGCATCGCCGGTATAGAGCGCATCGAGCACCACTCCCGCCGCGCGACCCTCGGGAAAGGGCAACTGGTCCTCGTTGATGAAGCGCCGCTTCATCGGAAACGCGACCAGGACGCCGAGGATGGAAACGACGATGCACCACACCATCATCTGCCACCAAAACGGGATGCGGCCGGTCACCAACATGTAGGCCGCCAAGCTGGAGGTCAGCGGCGTGACCATGTACCCTGCCGCCGTGGCGATCGACTGCGTGCAGTTGTTCTCGAGAATCGTGAAATCCTGCGTCAGGCCGCTTTTCGCCATGATGCGGAAGAGGGCAAAGGCGAGAATCACCGAGGTCAGGTTCACCCCGATGCCGATGCCCGATTTGGCGCCGATGTAGAGCGCGGTGGCGCTCAGGATGCCGCCCAGCGTGAAACCGGTGAGCGCCGACCGGAAGGTGAGCTGCGGCATATCGCCGCGGAAAATATTCCTGAACCACCATTCGTCCTTCTGCGCTCTCGTCCAATGCTTGATCTGTTCTTCGCTGAGCTGTTGCAGGGCCATGAAGGGAGGGTTTCGGGGATGAGGTGCGAGAAGGTTGCGGGCCGCAACCGTCGCAGCGGGGTAGTGGGCGAGGAGAACGTGGGGGCTTCTTTGCCGGCTGGCAAACTGTCTTCGCGGCGATCGGGCGTTCGCCGCCTATTCATTCTTCCGGACCAGGCCGGCAGGCAGGCATCGAGGCAATTGGCCCGCGGCCGCCGGCCGCGTTTTTTCCGCTCGCAAACCAACCCGTCCGGAGGCCGGGTTCCACCGTTCGGGCTCAAGCTCCAGTCAGCTCGTCGTAGGCGGCGCCGAGATTCCCGCCGAGGCGGTTGCCCGGGCCGGGCGGAACATGCAGATCGGCGAAGCCGGGGAAGTTTTCCAGCTTCACGATCTCTTCCTTGGTTTTACCGGCCTTGATTTCCCTTTCCACGTGCGTCAGCAGGGCGGCGATGTAGTCGCGAAAGGCCAGCAGGTCAGCCGGGCCGCCCGTGACGCCAAACTTCTGGTTGCCGTGGCCGAAAATATAGATCGCGTCGGCCGGATAGGTTTTAACCAGCTCCTCGAGCGTCGTGAGCCAACCCCGGAAGCTGGCGCCCGCCGGCCGGTCGACCACGGGATAGAGGCGGTTGAACATCAGGTCGCCGGTGTGGACGACGTTGGCCTTTTCAAAATGCACCACGATGTCGCCGCTGGTGTGCGCCGGGCGGAAATAACGCGCCGCGACCGTCTCGCGGCCGAAATCGCGGCGCCAGGAATCGGGAAAGGTGGTGTCGGGCAGGGTCGGCGCAGGAGCGGCCGGATTGCGCTTGGCCGCCGCGAGCATGAGATTCGGCACCTGGGCGTGCGCCACGATCGTCTTGGTCGCGGGCTTGAAGACGCCGTTGCCGCCGGTGTGGTCGCCGTGGTGATGGGTGTTGATCACGGCATCGAGCGTGCGGCCGTTGCGGCCGGGGAGTTGCTCAAGGAAGATCGCCGCCGTCTCGGGAAATTGGGTATCAACCGCCACGAGCGCCTCGGCCGACGCCAGCCAGCCGATGCTGCCACCCCGCCCGGTGAACAGGCCGACCTCGCCGCGCAACGGTCGGAAGGCCGTGACCAGCGTCGGCGGCCGGACCTGGGGGCCCGCGGAGTTTCCCGCAGGAGGTAAAACCTGGGGACCGGCGGAGGCAGGAGCGGGCGATGATTGAGGCTGGGCGGACAAGGCGCCTCGCGCGAGCAAGCTCAGCGAGACAGCCGCTCCCGATCGGAGGAGGAAATCACGGCGGTTCATGGCCGCACGCTGAGCCCGCCCGGGCGCGGCGCCAATTCTTTTTCCGAAATCCTGTAACCTTTCCCGCTTCGCTCGGTATTCCCCCGTGCACCCCGCCATGACTTTCTTCCATGCTCCCCGCCGCTCTCATCCAATTCCGAGTTCCCTCCGCGACGGCCACTGCTAACGTGTCCGCCACCGTGGAAGCCCTGAACGATCACGAACTCATGATCGCCGTCCGCGCCGGAGAGATCCGGCAGCTCGGCGAACTCTTCGAGCGCTATCACCGGCGCCTCTACGGGTTCTTCGTGCGCCTCACCAACCAGCCGTCTGTCAGCGAAGACCTCGTGCAGATTGTTTTCTACCGCATCCTCAAATATCGGCACACCTACCGCGACGAGGGCAAGTTCACCGCGTGGATCTATCATGTCGCCCGCAAAGTCGCCGCCGATCACTTCCGCAAACACGCGGCGACCCCCGTGCCCACCGACCCCGCGGACTTGTTGGAGCAACCGGATCCGACCCCGTTGCCCTCCGAGCAGGCCTCGGCCACGGAGGACGTGGTGCTCCTGCGCACCGCGCTCGCCCGACTGCCGCTGGAGCAACGCGAGTTGCTCGTGCTTTCCCGCCTGCAGCACCTCGAACACAAGGAGATCGCCCGGCTCCTCGACTGCACCGTCGGGGCCGTCAAGGTCCGCGCGCACCGCGCCCTCAAGGAGCTGCGCGAGGTCTATTTCAAAATTCGCCGGGAGAATGCGGCTTAACCCCCCGAACCCGTCACACTGCGCACTCACAACGCCGCCCTTTCCCCCTCCCCCCATGAACTGCACCCGTGTCCAGGAAAGCTTCATCGACTATCAGGACGGCTCATTGCCCGCCGACGACGCCGCGTCGCTCCGGGCCCATCTCGCCAACTGCCCGACCTGCCAGCGCGAATGGTCCGCCCTGCAGGAAATCACCCGCAAGCTCGACGGCCTGCCTGACGCCGAGCCCAGCCCGCGCTTGCGCGAGCAATTCTACGCCATGCTTGACACGCACCAGCGCGAAGCCGATGCGCCGAGCCCGTTTGCGCTCGCCCGCGGCCGGATCGACCGGTTTTTCGCCGCCCTGCTGCCCGCGCAACCGGGGTTGCAGTTTGCCCTCACCGTCACGCTGCTCCTCGGCGGCCTGTTCGCCGGCCAGCATTTCCTGGCCAAACCAGTGGTCATCGCTCCGGTGGACGAATCCGCCAAAACCGAACTCGCCGCGCTCCGCGCCCAGGTCAACAGCATGGGCCAGCTCGTCACCTACTCGCTGCTCCAGCAGCAATCGACCAGCGACCGCCTGCGCACCGTGCTCGCCACGATGGAACTTAAGACTCCCGACCGCCGCGTCCTCACGGATCTGGTCGGCTCCCTGGCCTTCGACCCGTCGATCAACGTCCGCCTCTCCGCCGTTGAAGCCCTCGCGCAGCACGCCGACGACTCGCTCGTCCGGGCCGGGGTTCTTTCCGCCCTGCCACGGGAAAGCGCTCCGCTCGTCCAAGTCGCGATGATCGAACTGCTGGCCACCGCCCGCGACCCAGCCGCGACCCCGGTCTTCGAAAAACTCAGCCGCAGCGAAACTCTCGACCGCAACGTGCGGGACGCCGCGCGGCGCGCCCTTGCCGTTCTGCGCCTGCCCCTCCCGTCCACCACCAAACCTACCGCCACTCTCCCGTCCCAACCTCAACCCCTTCTCACATGAAAAATCTCCTCCTCTCCCGATTGCTCCGCTTTCTTTGCCTCGCCAGTCTGTCTTCCGCCGCGCTGGCGCACGCAGCGGACGACCATTCCACCGCGACCGTCAAACTGTCGACGCCCGGCAAACCGGCGATCCTTCGCGTCAACATGCCCTGGGCGGACATTCACATCCTCGGCGTCGACGGGGACACGATCACGGTCGAGTCCACGATCGGCCAGAAGAACGCCAAGAGCACACGCGAGGACGGCCTCCGTCGGCTCGACGACGAAGTCAGCTTCGAGCTCACCGAGCACGACAACACCGTCAGCCTGAGCCTCGCGGGCGAAAGTCGCTGGGCCAGCCACGACGCCGAATTCAAGATTTCGGTGCCCCGCGCCATGGCGCTCGACATCAAGACCGAGGCCGGCGGCGATCTCGCCGTGAAAGACATCGAAGGCGACCTCGAGATCAGCAACATAAACGGCGAGGTCCACCTTGAAGGCATCAGCGGCTCCACCGTGGTGAACACGATGAACGGTGAGGTCCGCGCCCTTTTCGCCAAGGCCCCGCAAAAACTTGTCTCCATCACGTCCATGAACGGCGAAGTGGATCTGCGCGTGCCGGCCGACACCAAAGCCAATGTGCGCCTGCGCACCCACAATGGCTCCATCCTCACCGATTTTGACGAGGCCGTGCTCAAGACCAAATCCGAGGGCAAAAGCTCGAGCGAAAGCGGTGCGGCCGCCGCACGGGCCAGCTCCGAGTTTGCCCGCGCGGCGGCCGAGGGCGCACGGGTCGCCGTCCAAGTCGCCCGGGAAGTTGCCCGGGAAGTCGAACGCGCTGTCAAGGAAGAGATGGCGGAAAAGGCTGATGCTCCCGCTGCGGAAGAGGCCGCCGCCCCCCGGACGCCCAAACCACCGCGGGCGCCGCATGCCCCGCGCGCACCGATGCCCCCGATCACCGGTGGGAAAATCGTCAGTGGCACCCTCAACGGTGGCGGCGTGGACATCAAGGTTTCCACCATGAACGGTGAAATCACCCTCCGGCAGACGAAGTAAGACCGATGACGCCGTGGTTTTGGTTTCAGCCGGAATCATC
>CAZAOI010000139.1:0-9194 GCA_964486705.1 uncultured Oleiharenicola sp.
AGATACGCCCCGCCCACCTGCCCGGACGCCAGCGCCGCGATCAACGCCGGCTGATCCACCGTCGTGCCGCGGCCGATATTATAGAACCGCGCCCCGCGCTTCATCTGGGCAAACCGCGCGGCGGTCATGAATTCCCGCGTGGCGGTCGAGTCCGGCAGCAAATTGACGACCTGGTCCGCTGCGCCGAGCGCCGCGGCCAAGCCGGTTTCCGTCACGATCGCCACCCCTTCGTCGCCCCGGGCCGAGCGCCGGAAGGCCGTCACCTTCCCCCCGAAGGGCGCGAGCAATTCCGCCAGCCGCCGGCCGATCGCTCCAAACCCGAGCAGCAACACCGTCTGCCCCGTCAGCACCGTGGCGGTGTAACGGTCCTCCAGGTAGCGCCACTCGCGCGGCCCATCCTGATTGCGCAGCTGCACGGGCAGGTTGCGTGCGAGTGCGAGCATGCCGGCGAGCATTTGGTGCGCGCACGGGTCGGCAAACACCGCCGAGGCATTGGTGACCGGCGTGCCTCGTTGCTGCATGGCGTCGCGAAAATCTTTCCGGTCGTAGCGGGTGTAACCCGCGGTGGACAACGCCAGCCACTTCAGCCGCGAACTCCGCATGACATCCTCCGGCAACGGTTGACCGTAGGCGATGTCCGCGGCCGCGAGCGCCGGGTCGGAGGCGCCCGCCATCAGCACCGAGCGCGACGAACTGGCCGACTCCACCAACTGGCAGCCCGTCTCCGCCAGCCCGGCAACGAGGATCGCTCGCGCCTCGGGTTGCAGCTCGTGATTTGTCCAGACGGTCAGACTCATGGGGCGATCACGTCCGGGCCGCGGAGCCACCGCAATTAAAAAGGTGGCCCAAAATGGGTGGCGCCGTCACGCGGGACGTCTGGTTTTTTTCCTCCACCGGCCGCCCCGTTCGCTGGCCCCTGACGCCCCCGCCGGCCAGGCCGACGGACGGGCGGGGTTCGAATAGTCCGAACCGCTTACTTGCCGTCCGTCTTGAACTTAATGACCCCGGCCGGGTCGGCGGGCGAGTCGTCCGCGGCCAGATTGGCCAGCAGGGCGGTGGCCCGCTGGGACCAGGCACCAGCGAGATCGATCTTCGTAACCTCTTCGACAAATTTTTTGACCTCGTCCGTCTTGCCCGCGTCGAAGGCGAGGGAAGCAAGGTGGTAAATCGCCTCGGCGCGCACAGCCTTGAGCACCGTCGCGTCAGCGCCCAACGCCTGCAACGCCGCTTCGCCCGCCAGCTGGTCCCCGCCCTCGAGAAGGCTGATGGCGTTTCCGAGCCGCGCCCGGCCGAGCAAAGACTCATTCTTCAGATTGCCCGTCGCCTTGACATAAAACGCGGCCGCTTGTTTGTAGTCCGCGGCCTCAAAGCGCTGGTCGGCGAGCTGCAGATAAGCAACGCCCGCCAGGACATGACCGGCATGCGCATCGGCAAAAGCCGCGAGTTTGTCGGCCCGGTCGGCGACCTTCGCGTACTCCTGCTGGACGCCTTTTTCCCGCATCGCGGAAACATACTGCCACCCTTCCCGACCGACGATGGCCAGCAGGGCAGCTGCGCAGCCGAACAAGATCAGGCTGCGGTTTTTCTCCCAGAAAGCCTGGACCAAGACTTCAAAGCCGGGCTCGGCGACCGGAACATCGGCAGGATTGGCGCTAGGGGGGGAGGATTCGGCGGGGGGAAGTAGGCTCATGGAACCGCGCAGGCTGAAGAGCGCCCCGCGCCGCCTCAACGCCAAAGTTTGCCCATCTTTGCCGACGCGGCCCGGCCGGTCTCAGTCAAAAACCACGGTCTTGTTCCCATAGACCAAGATGCGGTTCTCCAAATGCCACCGCACGGCTTGAGCCAGAACCGATTTTTCCAAGTCGCGCCCCTTGCGGACCAGATCGTCCACGCTATGGCGGTGGGTCACGCGGGCCACGTCCTGTTGGATAATGGGGCCGTCATCGAGCACGGCGGTGGCATAATGCGCCGTGGCGCCAATGAGTTTTACACCCCGTTCGTGGGCCTGATGGTACGGCCGCCCGCCGGCAAAAGCCGGCAGGAACGAATGATGGATATTGATTACCGGGAGGCCCGACTTCTGGAGAAAGTCGGCCGAGAGCACTTGCATGTAGCGGGCGAGGACCACGAATTCGACGCCCGCAGCCCGCAGCAACGCCAACTGCTGCGCCTCGGCGGCCTCCCTTGTCTCGGCGGAGACCGGCACCTGGTGAAAAGCCAGCCCGTAGTGCTGCGCGGCGGCGGCCAGATCGGGGTGATTGGAGATCACACAGGTAAAGTCACCGGCAAATTCGCCCGCTTGCCCGCGCAGCAACAGGTCATGAAAACAATGGTCGGCCCGGGAAACAAAAATCGCCCCCGCGGGCCGGTGCGCCGAGGAGGCCACCCGCGCTCCCATGCCGAGAGCGGTCGCGAACGCCCGAAACTCAGCCGCCTCCCCCGCCGCGTGATCGCCGGCCGGCACCCACTCGATGCGCTGGAAAAACTCCCCCGCCTCCATGTCGCGGTGCTGGTCCGCATGAAGGATGTTGCCGTGACGGGCAAAAATCCAACCGGCGGTCTTGGCCACCAACCCCGGCTGGTCGGGGCCATGCAGCAAGGCGACAAGTGTGGCGGGCGGATTCACCGGCGGAAACTACATCGGGACGACGCTGCCGCGGTATTGCTGCAGCGGCCGCACATCCACCCGTTTCTGCTTCATGGCGCGGATGCCACCGAGCGCGGCCTGCGCCCCGGAAAGCGTCGTCATGATGCAGACCGAGTTGGCGACCGCCGCAGCGCGGATGGCATTCTCGTCGTGGCGCGGGATCATCCCCTTCGGGGTGTTGATCACCATCTTGATCTCGCCATTCTTGATCATGTCCACGCAGTTGGGCCGACCCTCCAGCAGCTTGTTGACGAACTGCACCGCAAGGCCGTTTTCATGAAGCAGCCGCGCGGTGCCCCCGGTCGCGACGATGCCAAACCCGAGTTCGGCAAACCCCTTGGCCAGCGCGACGGCGCCCGGCTTATCGGAGTCCTTCACGCTGAGAAACACCTTGCCGCTGAGCGGCAGGCCGGGCTTCGCGGCCATCTGGGTCTTGGCGAACGCGATCCCGAGATCGTCGTCGAGGCCCATGACCTCGCCGGTCGAACGCATCTCGGGTCCGAGCACAATCGGCGCCCCGGGGAACCGCGCGAACGGAAACACCGCCTCCTTGACGCACCAGTGCTTGGGCTTCACCTCGCGAGTCAGGCCCAGCTCGGTCAATTTTTTTCCGGCCATCACCTTGGCGGCCAGTTTCGCGAGCGGCACGCCGATGGCCTTGGCCACGAACGGCACGGTGCGCGAGGCGCGCGGATTGACCTCCAGCACGAAGAGCTGGTTGTCCTTGATCGCGAACTGCACATTCATCAGGCCGATGACCTTGAGGGCCTTCGCGAGCGCGTAACTCGCCGTGCGCACGGTCTGCAGCATCTCGGGCGAAAGGGTGTGCGGGGGCATCACCATCGCCGCATCGCCGGAATGGACGCCGGCAAACTCGATGTGCTCCAACATGCCGCCAATAATGGTCGTCTCACCGTCACAGATGCAGTCGACATCGAGCTCGATGGCGTCCTCGAGGAACTTGTCGATCAGCACCGGCTTGTCGGGCATCGCGTCGAAGGCCTGCCGGATGACCGCCTTGAATTCCTCCTCACTATAGACGATGAACATGCCGCGGCCGCCGAGCACAAAGGAAGGCCGGAGCAGCACGGGAAACCCGATCTCGTGCGCCGCGGTCAGCGCCTCAGCTTCGTTCATCGCGGTGCGGTTGGGCGGCTGCCGGAGCTGGATCTGGTCCATGATCCCGGCGAAAAGCTTGCGGTCCTCGGCCAGCTCGATGCTTTCGGGCGTGGTGCCGATGACATTGACCCCGCGCGCCTTGAGCGGGGCGGCCAGATTCAGCGGCGTCTGGCCGCCGAACTGCACAATGGCGCCGGTGCATTTCTCCTGCTCGTAGACCTCGAGCACATCCTCGAGCGTCAGCGGCTCGAAATAGAGCCGGTCGCTCGTGTCGTAATCGGTGGAGACGGTCTCGGGATTCGAGTTGATCATCACGGTCTCGAACCCGATCTCGCGCAGCGCGAACGACGCGTGCACGCAGCAGTAGTCGAACTCGATGCCCTGGCCGATCCGGTTCGGTCCCCCGCCGATGATCATGATCTTCGGCTTGGCCGAATGGATGACCTCGTTCTCGTCGCCGTAGCTGGAATAATAGTACGGGGTGAAGGCCTCGAATTCCGCCGCGCAGGTATCGACGAGCCGGTAGGTCGTGGTGACGCCGGCCGCCTTCCGGTGCGCGCGCATGGTGTCGAAATCCACCCGCAAGATGTGGGCGAGCTGCGCGTCGGAGAAGCCAAACTGTTTGGCGCGGCGCAACGCCAGGACGTCGAGCGTGGCCAGGGATTGTTGGCGCAGCTCCTCCTCCATCTGATAAATTTCCCACAATTGATGGAGAAACCAGCGGTCGATCTTGGTCAGGTCAAAAATCTGCTCGACGGTGTAGCCCGCCCGAAAGGCGTGCCGCAGGTAATAGACCCGCTCCGCGTTGGGCGTGCCGAGCTTCTGGCGGATGGTCTCGTCGGCGACGACCTCGTCGCCGCCGAACTTGCCGCCGCCGCCGAAACCGCGCGCGCCGGTCTCGAGGGAACGCAGGCACTTCTGAAAGGACTCCTTGAAGGTGCGGCCGATGGCCATCGCCTCGCCCACCGACTTCATCGCCGAGGTCAGGGTGGTATTGGCCCCGAGGAATTTCTCAAAGGTGAACCGCGGGATCTTGGTGACGACGTAGTCGATGGTCGGCTCGAAGCTCGCGGGGGTGAGGCGCGTGATGTCGTTGCGCAGTTCGTCGAGCGTGTAGCCGATGGCGAGCTTGGCCGCAATCTTGGCGATCGGAAAGCCCGTGGCCTTCGAGGCGAGGGCCGAGGAGCGGGACACGCGGGGGTTCATCTCGATGACCACCTGGCGGCCGGTCTGCGGGTCGATGGAAAACTGGATGTTGGAGCCGCCGGTCGCGACGCCGATCTCCCGGATGACGGCGAACGAGGCGTCGCGCATCACCTGAAATTCCTTGTCCGTCAGGGTCATCGCCGGCGCCACGGTGATGGAATCGCCGGTGTGCACGCCCATCGGGTCGAAATTCTCGATCGAGCAGATGACCACGCACTGGTCCTTGTGGTCGCGCATGACCTCCATTTCGTATTCCTTCCAGCCCAAGAGGCATTCCTCGACCAGCACCTCGTGCACGGGGGAGATTTCGAGGCCGTAGTTGACGATCTGCTCGAATTCCTCGTGGTTGTACGCGATGCCGCCACCGGAACCGCCGAGCGTAAAGCTCGGGCGGATGATCAGCGGCATGGTGCCGATGAAGCTCGCGGCCAGGCGCGCGTCCTCGAGGGTGCGGACGGTCTTCGATTTGGCCACATCGAGACCGATCTTGATCATGCACTGCTTGAAGAGCTCGCGGTCCTCACCCTTGTTGATGGCGTCAGGTTTCGCCCCGATCATCTCGACGCCGTATTTCTCGAGGATGCCGGCCTTGTACAACTCCATCGAAAGGTTGAGCGCGGTCTGGCCGCCCAGGGTCGGCAACAGGGCCGAAGGTCTTTCGTGGGCGATGATTTTTTCCAGGATTTCAACCGTCAACGGCTCGATGTACGTCGCATCGGCGAACTCCGGGTCCGTCATGATCGTGGCCGGGTTGGAGTTCACCAAAATGACGCGGTAGCCCTCCTCGCGGAGCGCCTTGCAGGCTTGGGTCCCGGAATAGTCAAACTCGCAGGCTTGGCCGATGATAATGGGGCCGGCGCCGATGATCAGTATGGACTCGAGGTCAGTGCGTTTTGGCATGGACGTGAAGAGTCGCGAGGTTTGCGTCGGCCCCGAGGTGGCGCAAGCGGGAATTGGTGAAATGCGGCAAGCTTTCCCGGGCCCGGCAGACCGGACCCGCCTTTATGTCATAGATGAAGGGGCCCGGGGACGGGCCCGGAGCCCGAAACGGGTCCGATCCGCGCCCCCAATTCATTAAGTCCGCCCAGGAGTTTGACGTCGACCCCGAGGGTCGCGGCCGCGCGAGTCCGGTCGCCCCGGCAGGCTTGCAATACCCGGGCGACATACTGCCTTTCCTGGCCGCCAAGGTAGTCGGCCAAGGTGGGCCAGTCCTGCAATTCGTGCACCCGCAACGGCAGCTGCGCGGCGGTGATGACGCGGGTCTCGGTCAGGCTGACGACCTGCGAAACCGTCTGGTAAAACTCATCCAGATTGCCCGGCCAGCGATAGGTACGAAGGGTCGCGAGGGCCTCTTCCGAAAATTCCACCTGCCGGGATTCAAAGTGGGGGTTGGTGGTTCGGGTCGCGAGGTCCGCGAGCAGGAGCGGCAGATCCTCCAGTCGGTCGCGCAGCGCCGGCAACTCAACCGCGAGGACGGCGATCCGATAAAAGAGTTCCTCATTGAACCGGCCCTCCCCGGCCAGTTTCTCCAGGTCTTCCTCGGTGGCGCTGACGAGCCGGAAATTGTGGGCATTGTTGCGCAAGACGGACACCAATTCGGCTTGCGCCTCCTTGGCCAAGGTAGGGAGGTGACGGAGAAACAGGGTGCCGCCTTTGGCCTGCTGGATCCAGGTGCCGCCCGAGCCGTTCTCTCCGAGGAGACCGGCCCGAAGGCTTTCAATCGAGCTCAGCCGGCAATCGATCCGCACGAAGGGACTGCCCGCCGGCGTGCCGGCCGCGTGCAGCAGCTCCGCCGCGATCTCATGCCCACTGCCGGTTTCTCCGACGATCAGGATCGGCATGCGCGCGGCTGCCAGCTTCCGCAGCTGGGCGCCCAACCGTTTGGTTTTCGGGCTGGAGCCCACCAACCGACGTTCAAAATCATCGGTCGGCGCGACCGCCGGGGAGCTCGTCGGGGCTTCGCGCCCGGCCAGCGTGCGCTTGAATTCCAAACCGCGCCGGAGCGCCTCCTTCAGCTCAGCCACCTTAAAGGGTTTTTGCAGATAATCGAAGGCCCCAAATTTCAGCGCCTGAATCGCACTCTCGGCGCTGGCGTAGGCCGTCATGATGACGACCACCGCGCCGGGATCATGGAGTTTGATCTGCTTGAGCATGCTGATCCCATCCATCGGCTTCATGTCGATGTCCGCCAGCACCAGGTCAAACTTCTCCGCCTTGTACCGGGCGAGTCCTTTTTCGCCGTCGCTGGCCGACGCGGTTTTATAGCCGAGCGGATGGATGACCGCCTCCAGCATCTCATGGATCGATGCCAGATCATCAACGATGAGAATGGACGTCATGACGGAGGCCACCGGCGGACAACCTGCCGCGAGGCGGCCGCCGGCGAAATCAAGAATGGCAGGGCGGAATTATTGCAGGCCGCCGGCCACCGCGCCGAGCTGGAAGATGGGCAGGAACATCGCCATGACGATGCCGCCGACCACCACGCCCAGAAACACGATGAGCAACGGCTCGATCAAGGACGTGAGCGCGGACACCATCGCGTCGGTCTCGGTGTCGTAGAAGTCGGCAATCTTGTTCATCATGCCATCGACGTTGCCCGTGGTTTCACCGGCCTTGACCATGTGTTTCATCATCGGCGGAAAGAAGGGATTAACGGCCATGACATCCGACACCTGGCCGCCTTGGCTGACGTGCTTGGCGATTTCAGCGCAAGCATCCTCGACCTGCACCATGCCGCTGGCCGAAGCCACGATTTCCAAGGTGCGCAAGATCGGCACGCCGGAACGCATCAAGGTGGCGTAAGTGCGGCAGAAACGGGAGAGGGCGATCTTATGGACGAGATTGCCGAAGATCGGAGCCTTGACCAGAAATTGATCCTTCTGCCGCCGACCATTGGGCGTCGCGACATATTTCCCTGTGGCATAATAGATCCCATAGGCCCCGAGGCCGAGCGCCCACCACCAGGCTTTCATGAAATTGCTCAGGTCGATGAGCATCTGGGTCGGCAAAGGCAGCTTGGCGCCGAAATCCGCGAACATCGCGGCGAAAACCGGGATGACAAAAATCAAGAGAACATTCACCAGCGCGATCGCCAGACCGATGACCGCGATCGGGTAGGTCATTGCCGATTTCACCTTCTTGGTCAGCTTGACGGTCGACTCGAAGTAACCGGCCACCTTGCCCAGAATCTCCGCCAGGCCGCCCGAGGCTTCGCCGGCCTCCACCATCGACACAAACAGGTTATTGAAAGACTTGGGGAATTTCTTCACCGCCGCCGAAAACGACGTCCCGGTGGAAATATCGTTGCGGACATCGCGGATCACGACGCTGAAAGTCTGGTCCTCCGTCTGGTCCTGCAAAGCCTCCAGACAGGAGACAAGCGGCAAGCCGGCCTGCAGAAGCGACGCGAGCTGGCTGGTGAAAATCGATAGCTCGCCCAGATCAAGTTTGTAGGTTTTGGCCTTCTTTTCCAAGGCCTTCTGTTTGGCCAAGACCTGCGCCACATTGATGTTGGATTGAGTTTTCGCTGCCGCAGGGGTCGCCATAATGTCGACAAAACATGCCGATAGTTCTCCCGCCGGCAATCCCATTCATTCCGGCTTGGCGCGGAAACTTCGCCGAACAAAAGCTTGAACGCCGATCTCCCGCCGCCACTCTCCCCCTCGTTGTTTCGCGGCTATAGTTTAATGGTAAAACTCCTGCCTTCCAAGCAGGGCTCGTCGGTTCGATTCCGACTAGCCGCTCCAACTTCGGATCTTTTTTTAGGGACGAGCTGGTCGCGGGCCGCGACCTCACTGGCGAACGGCCGAAACGCATTCCCGGTCGCGACCCCTCCTTCTCCCCATTGGAATCGACCGCCCCTATCCATGCCGAGGGCCATAAAATCTCGAGGCTGCGCCCGACCCCGGCGGGGCGAAAGCTTCGGCGCGCCGGAAGATCGCGCCACCCGATCGGGCGCGACCGAGCCGGCCCGGCCGTGCTGCGGCCCGAGCATCAGCCGCGCAGCAGCTTTTCTTCGGCCAGCGCCAAGGCTTCGGGCAGGCCCGACAACACCAGCGTATCGCCCGCGGTCAGGCGCTGATCGGGCTGGGGGTCGCTGACGCCGCCACCTTGGCGCCGGATAGCGACCACGCTCACGCCCACGGCATGCAAGGCCTGGGCGTCCAGCGTCTGGCCCAGGCAGCGCGCGGCCTCTGGCAGCGTGACACTTTGCAGACGG
>CAZAOI010000140.1:0-9172 GCA_964486705.1 uncultured Oleiharenicola sp.
CCTCGGCGGCCATGCGATCTAGCCGGGGCGTCCGGATGGAGGGGTGGCCGTATGTGCCCAAATCGCCGTAACCCAGATCATCGCAGAGGATGATGATGACATTGGGTGGCCGCGATTCCGCTGCGTTCGCGGCAAGCCAGCCAAGGCCGCCCAATACAAGGAAGATGCGAGTGAGTGAATTCATGTTAGAGCTCTCCGCGGCGTGGCCTGGCGGTGGACCGTTTTCCCGCCTGGTGATCGGTCGCCGCCCGCTCGGTGGCGTCGCCATCGTCACCTTGCTGTTTCATCCAGGCCTCGAGGTGGGTGCGCAGCCGCTGCACGGTCGCATCGTTGGCGACTTGGCCCGCAATGTTGGTAAGTTCCCACGGGTCGGTATGGAGATCGTAGAGCTCGACTGCCGGACGATGGGTGTAACGGGCGGCTTGCTGGGCGGCGAAGGCGTCGCCCTGCTCGCCGGTCTGGCGCCATGATTGCAGAATCGGGTCATTGACGATGATGTTGCTGAAGGTTTGGTCAGCGTGCAGGTTCACAATCAGCTTCCACCGGCCGTCACTTACCGCCCGCGAGGCATAGGCCTCGGAGCCTTGCAGGATCCCGCGCGTGGTGTGCTGGGCGAAGATGACATCGCGCAACTGGTCGGTTTGCCCAAGCAGGACGCCCATGAAGCTGCGGCCGTCGAAGCCGGTGTAGCCCAGGGTGTCGGGGCAGCCGGTGTCGGCTTGACTCGGGTCACCGCCGGCGGCCGCGATGAGCGTGGGTAGCACGTCCACATATTGCACCAACGCCGCGTTGGCGGTGCCCGGCTTTATCTTGCCCGGCCAGCGGGCGATCGCCGCCACGCGGATGCCGGGATTGTAAAGGGTCCATTTAGCATGCGGCACGCCACTGCCTTGCTCACTCACAAAGAGAAGGAGGGTGTTTGCGGCGTTACCCGTTTTCTCCAAGACCTGCATCACCGAACCCACCTGCTGGTCAACAAGTGCGACTTCGGCGTAGTAGGCGACGAGCGCTTTGCGAGTCTCAGGTGTATCAGCCAGATACGGTGGGAGCTTAATCTTGGCAGGATCGAAGGCGCTGGGATCGCCCTTGTTCCAAGGGCCGTGTGGCTCGTGGGTGGCGAGGTAGGCGCAGAAGGGCTGGGCGGGATCTGCGTTGATGAATCGCTCCAGCATCCCCACCTCGAAGTCACCGTCATCAACGTCGCCTGTTGTGGCTGCCTTTTTTTCGGATTGCATGAGGTCAAGCACATCAAACGGGTAGGCGGACAGTGGATCGTAGTGCCGCTTGCCCAGGCTGGCGGTGCGATAGCCCAGCGGCTTGAGGTAATGCGGCAGCGTGCGCACGCCGTCGTTTACTCTCGCATGGTTGGGATATGCGCCGCTGCGAACGGGATACAAGCCCGTGAGCAGCGCTTGGCGAACGGGCGAACAGACGGAGGCCGGCGAATAAAAGCCCGTGAGTTTCATTCCTTCTCGCGCGAGTTGATCGAGATGGGGGGTTTTAACATTAGTCGGACCCCCAAAGGCAGCCACATCATGCCACGTGAGATCATCCGCGATGAAGATGACGATATTGGGTTTGGCGGACCCGCCAGCCGACGCGGCAATACTGCCCGACCCGAAAAGGACACAACAGACCAGCAACGCCGGTCTGTTTACCAAGGCGAAAACCCATCCGGAATTAATTGCAGATAAGTTCATGGATATTTCGGGGCCAAGGACGCGGTTGCTGAGAGAATCATATGAGCGGAAGGCCATCTCGACCGCTAAGGCGCCCTGGTCTTGGCGGCCCCATTGAGCAGGTATTCGGCGGCCCTGGCGACGTAGTTTTCCCCGTCCCGGCCCATGCCGCTGCCCGGGACGGCGATGATCGCATCAAGGGATGCCGGCCAACGGTCCTGCAGGGTGATCACGTTGAGCGCCGTCAAACGGAGCTCACTGGGATTTTCCGGAGCCAGGCAGTCGGCGATGATTTTCCAGGCCGGCGCGGAATCACCCGACCGCAGGAGGGCCTGAGCGGCTGCGAGACGGACCATCGGATCCGAGTCAACCAGCCGAGCTTCCAGATCGGCGAGAAGCGGCCGGGCAACCGGAGCCCGCAAGGCCCCTGTCGCGCCCCAATAGCGCACGACGGCCAGGGGATCGGCGAGCGCGGCCCGCAGGGACTCCGGATCAGCGGGCGGAGATAGCTGCACCCGATCGATCAGGGCCAGCAGTCTTTCGAGAGGATAGACCGACTGGTCTTGGGAAACGACCCGGCGTGAGCGATCACCGGCCAGGGCCACGATCATGGCCTCAGGCATAAAACCGGCGTCACGGATTTTCAGCAGATGCTCGCGGTTGGCCGTGCGCAGGCGTTCGAGGGTCGGGCGATGCGCGGGATCGCCGGCCAGGTTCCGCACGTTGTCGGGGTCGGCCACGAGATCGAACAATTCTTCGGCCGGGCGCTCCCGGAAAAACGCCGATTGGACCTCGTTGAGTTTACCGGCGCGATAAAGTTCCGCCCACTTGGCCATCGAGGCTTGCCGCCAGAGATAGGAAAGATGTTGCCCGGCCGGCAGGTGCGGGAGGTAGTTGCGGATGTAGCGGTAGCGTCCATCGGTCACCGCCCGGCTCAGATCGTAGCGCTCGTCCATGCGGTCGCGCAGCTGATAGACATATGGGGGGGCAGGGGAAATCGCCGGCCCCGCGATGGCCCGTCCCTGCATGGCCGGGGGCACCGGCAGACCGGCGAGACCGAGCACAGTGGGGGCGAAATCCACGAAACTCACCAGTTCGTCCGTTTGCGTGCCGGTCGGGTGCGGGGCGAGGTGCTGGTATTTTTTTGGAACATGGATGATCAGCGGGACATGCACGCCGTTCTCATAGAGAAAGCGTTTGCTCCGCGGCGACACCCCGCCGTTGTCGCCATAGTAGAAAACGATGGTGTCCTCGGCCAGACCGGCTGCAGCCAGTTCACGCAGCTTTTCCCCGATCTGCTCATCCATTAAGGCGATGGCATCATGATACTGGGCCAGGTCGGCGCGGGTTTCGGTATTATCGGGCAGGTAGGCCGGCACGACCACCTTCGCCGGGTCGGTGAGCAGGGGCCGGCGCTGATGCAGCGTGCTCTCATGGGTGGTCATGAGATTGAATACGGCGAAGAATGGCTGGCCCGGAGCGCGGTTGCGGTAGTGGGCCGTGGCGCTGCTGGCATCCCACGCCGGACTGAAGTCCGTGGACGTATTGTAGTCTGTCTTCTCGTTGTTGGTACAATAGTAACCGGCGGCCCGCAAATACTCGGGGAAAAACTTCAGGCCCTGGGGCAGCGGACTATAGCTCCGCATGTGCTGGCTACCGAGGGCCGACGGATAAGCACCGGTAATGATCGCAGCGCGGGAAGGCGCGCACACGGGAGCGACGGTGTAGGCTTTCCGATACAGAACACCACTTTTCGCCAGCTGATCCAAATGGGGGGTGCGGGCGAGCGGCTCGCCATAGCAGCCCAGAATCGGATTATTATCCTCACTGACGAGCCACAGAATGTTTGGCCGGGTCTGCTCCTGAGCGGCCGCGAGACCGGAACTCAGACCGACAGACAGAACAAGCAGCAGGGATTTCACGGGGATGGTTGGGAGGAAGCGCGCCCACTGCTTCCGTCAGGAGGAGTTGGACGCCGATATTTTGCCATGGAAGCAGAGGGAACGGTAGCGATGGTCGATCAGTTCACGCGCTGGTTGCCCGGGAGCAGGCCCCCGGGACTGCGACTGGCGAGCTGCTCCTTGAACCAAGCGACAATCGGTGCAGAGGCCGGCCGGTCGACAATGTTAACCGTTTCTTCCGGGTCCTTTTCGTAATCGTAGAGCTCTTGGGCCACCACGGGACCCTCGGTTTCGCCCCCTTTGTAGTCTTTCTCTATCCACTGCACATAACGGTAGCGGTCGGAGCGATAGGCATAGCCCATCAGGGATTTCGACTTCTGGGGCTCGCGCGGATACTGGCTGATCGCGATGGACTTGAGGGCGGTACCCTCACCTGCCGCCAACGGCAGCAGGTTCTGGCCATGAAGGTGGGTGGGCACCGGCAAACCGGCCGCCGCGCACAGCGTGGGGAAGATATCAACAAACTCTGTCGGTGACGATACGGCCCGAACCTTGGTTTTGCCCGGCACCGACAGGATCAGCGGGGAGCGGGTGGCCTGCTCGTAATTGGTATGTTTGCAGAACATGCCGTGGTCACCGAGGTGGTAACCATGGTCACCCCAGAGGATGATGATGGTGTTCTTTTCCAAGCCGAGTGCCTTGACGGCGTCCAGCAGCCGACCCACCTGCTCATCAACGAATGAAACGGAGGCATGATAACCATGAATCAACTCCAGCTGCTTGTCATCCGGGATCGGGCCCGTCTTGGGTACATCGGTGTATTGATTGCGAAGTTCCGATGAGTCCTGAAAGGCGATGGCCGGTGCGCCCGCCGGCAGTTGACGGATGGACGGGAGCGTGAATAGCTCGCGTTTATACATGTCCCAAAACCGCTTCGGGGCCGAAAAAGGCAGATGCGGGCGGTCGAAGCCGACGGCCAGAAAGAAGGGTTTACCGGCGGCCGCCAGACTCTTCAATTCTTTCACCGCGCGCTGGGCGGTGACCACGTCCCGATACCAATTGTCGGGGGCGTCACCAGCCTCGGAACTGGGATGGGGCACGTCCGGTTTGCCATTTTTATCCCATTTGATCTCTTCAGGTCTGGCCGCATTTTTTATGTCGGCATACGCTTTGCCGCCGGTCTCGACATACGGAATGCTCCAGGAAGGTTGGTCCTGGGTGTTCCAGCCATCACAGGCGCGGCCGTCGTAAATCTTGCCCATGCCGACGGTGAAATAGCCCTGCTGCTTGAAATATTGGGGAATGGTCAGGATGTCAGGATTCTGGTCCCGCATGCGGGTAGTAGGCCAGCCCCACACGCGGGTGAGGTCGGGCCGCAATCCCGTCATGAGGCTCGCCCTGCTCGCGGTACAGATGGGGTATTGGCAATGATTGTTGGTGAAGATCGTACCCCTCGCCGCGAGGCGGTCCATCTGGGGCGTGCGGATGGCCTTATCGCCGTAGGCGCCAAGCATCGGTTTCAAGTCGTCGATGGCGATGAACAGCACATTGGGACGAGCGGCCACCGCATCGGCGGCGAAAGCCGAATCACCCACTGGCAAACTCAAGGCGGCCAACACGGGGACAAGAACACGTTTCATGGATTTTCGTATGGGGTCGTTGGATGCTTGATATACTGGCAATCAGATTTGTTCCATCGGCAAACTTCGCGCCCGTCGGACCATCAGCAATTGGATCGTGAACATGGTTGATGGATCAGGTTACCGGGAACCAGTCCCCGTCCTCCGCCGGCTGGCAGCAGTCTTGCTCCAAGACTGCTGTCGGCACGGACGGACTGCGGGTTATTTTTGCAGCAACGAAAAAGAGATGGATCCGCTTCTGGTCGCTGCTCGGCATAAGATTTCAGAACTTGAGCGTCGTAGAGAGGGCCCAAGTCCGAGGCGTGATGGGGCGGACGCCGTTGATGACGCCCGTCTTGCCGTCGGCGGAAATTGGTTCGAATCCGTCCACACCGAGAACATTGCTCATACTCAAGCGGACGTCGAAATTGACTTTTTTGGTCAGCTTCCGGTTGTAACCCAGGTTCAGCCCGACGTAGGTGCGTTCGGACCCCAGCACGTAACTTCCCGTAAAGGCACTGGTGACCGGATCCAGCCGGGCGCTGACATGGGGCACGCTGTTCCAGCGGAGATTTCCACCGACCGAGAAGCCCTTCAATCTGCCTTGGCGGAAGCTGTAGTTGGTCACGGCACTGACTCCATACTTGCTCAACCGTTGCGAGATGGTCCCCTCGCGCGAATATTTGATCGAATTGAACTGCTGGGCGAACTCGTCAAACGACCGTTCCACGGTCCAGCTATTGGGGCCGGGCACGACGACGGTTGCCGGCAGACCGGCTTCCAGCGGGAAAATCAGCTGATTGAAATAATCCAGCGTACGGTTCTGCACATTGGTATTATCATTGAGCGTTTGGGAGACCTTCAGGGAAATGCGCCAGGCCGGGGTTGGATTGTAGACCATCTCGGCATCAATGCCATTCGCCGTGTTGTCCAGGGTGTCGATCGCGTTGGTGCTTCCAGCCACCTTGAGGGCCAGGTAGTCCCGGTTCGGGACACCGGAGCCGGGGACGGCTTTCAAGGTGTTCAAGCCGTCCAGCAGGTTTTCCAACTGGGTGATGATGAACTGGGCCTGGAAGTCCGGAACGTTGGCCTGCTCCGCTTTGAAATAGGAAATGGAGCCGGTAAAACGGCCGCTGGGGGTCGACCAGCGAAGGCCCAGATCACTGCCTTCGCCCACCGGGAAGGGCAGGACGCGGTTGAAGGCATCGGGGCGGCTGTTGCCGGTGGAAAGGACCGAAGATTGGTTATAAAAAATGTCGAGCCAGGGCTTCGGCCGGGCAATGACACCGAGAGTGTAGGTGTTGTCGTCCAATGTGGCAGCAGCATTGTCGATCACCGGGACGGTTTGCCAATCCGGCTTCATGTTGTTGACCGTTTTGGCGGTAATATAGGCCGGATCCAGGAATTTAGCGGACAGTTTGTCATTGCGGACACCCGCAAATACCAGGAAGCGATCATCGAGGAAAAAACTCTGAACGGACGCAACCGCGGAGCGAACATTAGAGATATCGGCCTGCACCCGGTCGTTGGCCCAGCCGCTCTGAAAGTTGGTACCCGCCAATGATGCGCTGCCCGCAGCCACCACTCCCGCCACCGGGGTAATGTCAGAGTATTTGGTATCGGCATGCCAGACGTTGCCCTTGCCGGCAAAAAGGTAGGAGCGTCGCACGATGCGATTGTTGGCTTGAGTCAGGTTGCTGATATATAGTTGCGACGCCAGGTTCACTTCGTAGCGGTCATTCAACCCCAGGAGGGAATCCGCGTCTTCCAGCATGAAGCCGAGGCGGTGCCGGCCCAGCCACTTTCGCTTTTTCGTCAGGTCCAGTTCCGTGCTGGCGGCAAACCGCAGGACCTCGTTTTTGGTCAGCTGGGGCTGATCACGAAAGGTGCCCTGCGTATAGATCCGGCCCGCGTTGGGATTGGGCGATCCGTTGGGCAGAAGATTCATCAGATCTACCCGCAGATCACCACCGCCACCCTCGCGAATCCAGTTGCGATCGGCCTCCTGGCGGTAATAGGACAGCTCGGTGTGGATCTTCTTAAGAAAGGTTTGTTCGAGGTAGACGGTTTGCGTGTTGGACTTAAGGGTATAACCGCGAGCCGGGCCAAAGTAATTGAGTCCCGCCGGGACCGGGGTCGACGTGCCAGGGATCAGGGCCGGGTTGACGCCGGGCACCCCCAGGCGGGCGTTGATGGTCGTGCCAGGGATGTTGGTCACGGCGCTCGAAGGCCGCCGACCGTAAACGAAGGCGGGATAGGTCGCCATGTCGTTGCCGGTGACCACCACGATATTATTTTGGTTTGGGATTTGTGCCATCCCGGCGGCAAAGGCGCCTATGACGGCAGCGGCGCTGTTATAAAGCGGCGATCCCGCATCCGTCCAAGCGGTGATGTAGTCCACCGGGGTCTGCCAATTGACGACGCTGGCATAGCCATCAGTCCATTCTCCCTGCAACCGTAGATTGGCCACATAGTTATCACGCTTGAACAGCTTAAGATTGGCTGCGGCATAGACCCGCTCGTCATGGTTCGATCCCGGGGCGCGGAAGCTGTTGTCGTCCTGGGACAGGACCGCCACGCGGACCGCCAGACGTTTTTTAATCACCTCCTGATTGAGATCGATCGTGTAGCGGCGGCTGCTGTTTTCATCCCAACGGGCGCCCACCTCGCCGAAGTTTCGAAACTGCGCGTTTTTGGTCGTAGCACTGTAACCGCCGGCCGGACTGCCGATGCCATAGAGGATGGAGTTGGCACCCCGGGTGATATCAATGCGGTCGATATTATAGGTATCGATCGTGATGTGGCTCGGGAAAAAATTCTGCGAATTATTGGTCAGCGTGAATCCGCGGATGCGCGTCGATACCGGATTGTTGTTACTGCTGTTGTATGGCCGCGGGTCCTCGTCGGTTCCCGGGGTAAACAGGATCGCCTTCTGCAGGTCGGTGGCGTCGATGTCCTTCAGATACTCCAGCGTCAAGGGGGAGACCACAGACGCCACGTCCCGCAGGCTCGTCGCCAGCCGGGTTCCACTCATGGTTTGGGTCGCGGCGTAGCCATCATCCAGGGTCGCGTTGACCACAAATGGCGAAAGCTCCAGCGTCTCCTCGGGCGCTTCAGGCTTCGGGTTGGCAGGGGTGGTTTGAGCGGACAACGGCAACGCGCAAGCCAACAAGGCCAGTACAGTCAGGGAGGTTCTTACGATATTCATGGGTGGGGTTAAGTTAAACGGATCACGACGCTGGTGCGTCTACGGGGGCGATGGGGTGAAACGGCCCAAGTGGGTTTCAAGCGTCGCGAAACAACAGTAGTGCGCCGGCTAAATCAAATTAGCGCTAAGTCTAACATTAGCGCGATGGCGGTTTCGGCCCGCCTCATAGCCTCAGGCCGCTCGGACGACAGCGGCCTTACGGCCACTGCGGCAGCCTGGGCAATGCCAGTATGGGGTATTCGCATCGCCGGACCGTACACCGTGCCCCAAGGAGGGCGCAATATAGTACCACCGTCCCTTGGACTTTGGGACTGTCAT
This sequence comes from uncultured Oleiharenicola sp., assembly GCA_964486705.1. GTDB lineage: Bacteria > Verrucomicrobiota > Verrucomicrobiia > Opitutales > Opitutaceae > Lacunisphaera. The sequence goes on from CAZAOI010000140.1 coordinate 8,726, forward strand.
GGCGAGGCAGCAATCCATCTGGATCGCCCCGGCGCGCTGCGCGCACCTCGCGATGACAATAGCCCAAATGCTACGGGTAATTGTTATGAGGCAGCCGAAGACGATCCCGGAACGCCCTTGGGTTTTCCCCCGTCTCCCGGCGGAAGGAGGCGCTCAGGTAGCTGGCGGACTCGAACCCGGCCAGATCGGCAACCCGGGCGATGGGGAGTTCGGTCTCGGCCAGCAGTTACCGCGGTCCGTTCACTTCAGCGGCTAGCACCGACTTGATATACGACTGGTACGCCATGCCGCGCTTGTGCGCCTCCAGCTTCAAGCGGGCAAGAACGGAATTGGGCACCCGCAGCGAGATCGGAGTCGAGGTCGGCTTCAGGTTCGGGAATACCGTCAGCCGGGCCTGGCTGAGGTCGAGGGGGCGGCGGGATTTATCCTCTTTGACGAAGAGCTTTT
>CAZAOI010000141.1:0-9010 GCA_964486705.1 uncultured Oleiharenicola sp.
GGAATTTGTTGTAGCGACAGGCCGTGCCGGGAATGGTGCGCGTCTCCGCCATGAAAATGCCCTGCTCGCCATTTGCCTGCAGCCGCAAACGCTCAAACGTGTTGCCCACGCAGTCCCGCATGAAGATGCCCTGACTGCCATTCTCGGACGCGGTGGAATCGATGATCCGATTGTGATTAAAGCGCCAGTCGAAGGAGAACCCGGCGCTGAGGTTGTGGTGCAGGTTCAGCCGGGTAAAAGTGCTGTCCTCGGTTTCATAGGCGGCGAGGCCATCAAATTCATTGTCGTAGGACTCGAGGCCTACGATGCGGATCGCCCGACAGTTTTTTTCCAGCACGACGCCCCCCGAGCGCGCCCGGCGCGTGACGACGTTCGTGATCAGGATGTCTTCCGCCCCGCGGATGGTGATCCCGTTGTTGCGCAGCGCGGCGAGGTTGCGCGCATCGACGGGTCCGCCATAGCACTCTTGAACTTGCTCCAGCCGATTGCCGTCGATGACCAATGCCCGCACGCTGACGTGTCGGACCAGCCGATGGGTGGGCGTGCTGGCGCTGCCGATGACGACGACCGGGCAATTCGCATTGGCGCCCAGAAGCAAGACCGTGTCCAGGCCCTGCCCACGCAACTCGATGCCATCGCGGTCGATGATGATGGGACGCTTGATGGGAAATACGCCGGCGCCAAGTTCCACAATCCCACCTTCAGCCGGCAGTGCAGCGAGGGCGGCCGTGATAGCCTGATCATCTCCCGCGTCCACCCGCACCATCGGCCGCGGGCCGGCCGTGGGGGCGGCGCTCTCGACCGCAAGGTCCGCCGTGGCCAGTCCGCCGCCCAAGCTCAATGCGCTCAGGACGGAGATGACCTTGAACAAGGGGTGCTGACGGAGAGATCCGGGCATGCGGTCTGGGGCAGGGGTTGGGGCAGGCACCACGCAACAAAGTGTCGGGGCTGGCGCGAGCAGAATTGATGGACGCCCGAAGATCAAGCCGACGTAATTTTAGTTGGCGCGGAGCACGCATCTCTCAAGCATCCGCCGCGGATGCATAGCCTGAAAAATCTGTTCGACCAAAACCAATCCTGGGCGGAGGCGATCAAGCGCCGGGATCCGGAGTTTTTCCCCCGGCTCTCGCGGCAGCAGAATCCGGAATACCTCTGGATCGGCTGCTCCGATAGCCGCGTGCCAGCGAACGAAATCATCGGTGTGCTGCCGGGCGAAGTCTTCGTGCATCGCAACCTCGCCAACGTGGTCGTGCACACCGACCTGAATTGTCTCTCGGTCATCCAATTCGCCGTCGATATGCTGAAGGTGAAGCATATCATGGTGGTGGGGCACTACGGCTGCGGAGGCGTGCAGGCCGTGGTGCAGGGCCAACGCGTCGGTCTGGCCGACAACTGGCTGCGCCACGTGCAGGATGTGCGCGAGAAACATGACGGTTGCCTTTGCCTGTTGCCGGACGACGCCGCGCGCAGCGCGCGGTTGTGCGAGTTCAACGTGGTCGAGCAGGTGGCGAATCTCACCTCGACGACGATCGTGCAGGATGCGTGGAGCCGCGGTCAGGAACTGACGGTGCACGGCTGGATTTACGGTTTGAAGGATGGTTTGTTGCGCGACCTGAAGACCTCGGCCGCCAGCGCGGAGGAGGAGGCGGTGGCTTACCGGGCCGCGGTGGCCGCGCTGCGTTAGTCCTGCGCGGGTCGATCCAGCGTCATGACGGTAACCGGAGTCGCTGGCCCGATTAGCGGGGGTTGGGGGCCGAAAATAAAAAGCCCGCGCCTGAAGCGCGGGCTTTGGAAACTCCGAACCTGTAATTTGAGCCGCGGTCCGTCTCAGGCGCGGCCGAGGTAGGAGCCGTCGGCGGTGCTGACCTTGATCAGCTCGCCGGTTTTGATGAAGAGCGGCACTTGGACGACCAGCCCCGTTTCCATCGTGGCGGGTTTTTGCACGTTGCTGGCGGTGTCGCCCTTGATGCCCTCGGAGCTCTCGGTGACCTTGAGCACGACGGAGGAGGGAATGTCGATCGTGACGGGCACTTCGTTGATGAAGAGCACGTCCGCCTTGCCATTGGCCACCAGGTAATTTTTCGAGTCGCCGATCATGACGGCGCTGATCTCGTAGGTCTCGAAGCTCTCCGGGTCCATGAATGAATAGACGTCGCGATCGGCGTAGCTGAATTCCAGGGTCCGGCGATCCGTGGAAAGCACGTCGACGTGGTCCGGGGAATTGAAGCGCTGTTCGAGCGACTTTCCGTAGCGCAGATTGCGCATTTTGACCTGCACGAACGCGCGCAAATTGCCCGGCGTCCGGTGCTGCGTCTCCATAATGAGGTGCGGCTCACCGTTGAAAGTAATGACTTGGCCTTTTTTGAGATCGTTAGCTGCGGGCATGACAGAGACTGATGAAGGGTTTTAGTGACGTAAGGGGATAGGATTACCGAGGGGATTTCGGCGATGTCAACCCTGTCCTCCAAGTAAACAGGGCCGGCGGGCCGGCGGCGCAAATCTTGGCCGCTCGGTTATCTCCAAGCTTGTCATTTCCAAGAGGTTTCCGACACTCCGGCGACACACCATGAAGCAGCGTACTCTTTTGCGCGAAGTCTCCATCAAGGGCAATGCCCTGCACACCGGCGAGGCCGTGCACATGACCTTCAAGCCCGCCCCGGCGAACCACGGCATCGTGTTCCGGCGCTTGGATCTGCACGGTCATCCCGAGTTGAAGCCGCGCATCGACCAAGTCACGGATCTGGTGCGGGCCACCACCATTCAGGTCGGTCATGCCAAGCTCCATACCGTCGAGCACGTGCTCAGCGCGCTGCACGGCTGCGGCATTGACAACGTGCTGATCGAGATCGACGCCAGCGAGCCGCCGATCATGGATGGGTCCGCCCGGCCGTTCGTGCAGTTGATCCAGCAGGGCGAGGCGGTGGAGCAGGACGCCGAGCGCGACTACTTTTCCCTCACCGACACCGTCTCCGTCACGCGGGGCAACTCCTCGATCATCGCGCTGCCCTTCGACGGCCTGAAGATCACCTGCACCTCGGCCGACGATCGCGGCATCCACACGCAGCACCTTTCGCTGGTGATCGACCCCGAGGTTTACACGGCGCAAGTCGCCGCCGCGCGGACCTTCACCATCTACGAGGATATCGAGGAACTGATCAAGATGGGCAAGATCAAGGGCGGCAGCCTCGACTGCGCCGTCGTCATCAAGGGCGACAAGATCATCTCCAAGGAGCCGCTGCGGTTCGCCGACGAATTTGTCCGCCACAAGATCCTCGATATCATCGGCGACATTTTGCTGCTCGGCGTGCCGCTCAAGGCGCACATCGTCGCGACGCGTCCGGGCCACGCCGTCAACGCCGAGCTGACCAAAATCCTGTACGAGAAATACGAGGCGTGGAAAAAAGGCGGCAAGAAGGCCGTCAAGCCGACGGTCCCGAAGGCGGAAATCGCGACCGAAACCACCCTCGATATCCGCCGCATCCTCGACACGCTGCCGCACCGTTATCCCTTCGTCATGCTCGATCGCGTGGTCGAACTCACGGCCGACACGCTCAGCGCCATCAAGAACGTCACAATCAACGAGCCGTTTTTCCAGGGTCATTATCCGGGGAATCCCGTCATGCCCGGCGTCCTGATGATCGAGGCCATGGCCCAGGCGGCCGGCATTTTGATGATCCGCCGCTCCACGATGGAGGGGAAAACCGCCCTGTTCATGAGCTGCGATAAGGTCAAGTGGCGGAAACCCGTCCGCCCGGGCGATCAACTGACCGTCAAGGTCAAGCTGACCAAGGTGCGCGGCAGCATTGCCTGCGCCGAGGGCGAGTGCAGCGTCAACGGCCAGCTGGTATGCTCCGCCGACCTGATGTTTGCCACGGTCGACAGCAGCGCTTTGGACTGATCATGGCGACGCAGATTCATCCCACGGCCATTGTTGAGTCCGGCGCAACGCTCGCGGACGATGTCGGCATTGGCGCCTATGCCTACGTCGGAGCCAAGGCCGTCATCGGCGCCCGGACGGTGCTGCACCACCACGCCAACGTCGAGGGCCGCACGACCATCGGCGAGGGTTGTGAGATCTTTCCCTTCGCCTGCGTCGGCACCAAGACCCATGATCTTAAATACAAGGGCGGCGAACCCGGCCTGATTGTCGGCGATCGCAATGTCTTTCGCGAGTACGTCAGCGTCCACGGCGCGACCAACGAGACGGATTACACGCGCATGGGCGACGACAATGTCATGCTCGCCTACAGCCACATCGCGCACGATTGCACCGTGGGAAATTTTCTGGTGATGAGCGCGCAGTCGGCTCTCGCCGGCCATGTGGAGGTCCAGGACTACGTCAACATCGGCTGGGGCACGGGCGTGCACCAGTTCTGCCGTCTCGGCGCGCATGCCATGCTTGGGGGCATGTCGAAGATTGTCCAGGACGTGCCGCCCTTCGTGATCGCCGATGGCAATCCCGCCATCGCCCGCTCGATCAACAAGGTCGGCCTTGAGCGCAACGGGTTCACGCCGGACCGTCTCGAGGCCGTGAAACAGATTTTCCGGACGGTGTTCCGCGCCGGCCATAACCGCACGCAGGCCTTGGAGAGATTGCGGGAACATGCGCTGTGCGGCTCGGCCGAGTTCAAGCATTTCCTCGCGTTCGCCGACAGCAGCGAGCGCGGCTTCATCAGCGGCAAGTAAGGGGCCGCTCACCGGGCGACGCTCCTGCCCGGGTTTTGTTGGTGGAGCCGAAAGGATGGGGTCGTTGCTCGACGAAAAAGTGGGCCGGCAGGTCCCGCTGCCGGCAAGGGGACTTACGGAGTGTCTCCCTTCTGAAGAACGGGCACAGGGACGTGCCCGTCCACCTGCTTGCGGGGCAAACGGAGCCAGCTTACGGATTCGCCGCCTCGCCCAGCTGCCGCAGCAATTCGTAGCTGTAGAGCCCCGTGCGGTGACCGTCGCTGAACTCGAAACGAATGGCGTAGTTCCCGATGCGCTCCCATCCGGTCACCTCCACCCCGACATAACTCTTCGGCAACTCACCGCCATACTGGTGACCGAAGATGTCGCGTTCGCCGCGCGTCTCGGCGCTGGGGGAGGCGGCGCGCAGCGTGGCGAAGGAAAGAAAACTCTCCCGGCCGTCATCCCAGCGGATGGCGACTTCCGAGCCGATGAGCTGAACGTCTTGCGGGATGGGCATGGCCATGGCGCGATTAGCTGGCATCCGCCGGCAAATCGCGAGCCTGCTTTTCTCGTCCCGGCGGATACAGGACGGAGGCGGTTCGTTCGTGGGTTCGGGCGCGGGGCGAGTGTTGGTGACGCGATTTTGAGTTGCACGACTGGCGAATTCACCTCCGATATCTTTTGTGCAGCCACCGGCCCAGCCTCCTTTCACCGCGACCGAACTTGAGGCCGAGTCCGAGCGCTTGTTCCGCGTCCTGCTGAACGTGGATTGTGAGCCGGGGCGCCCGTGGAACCTCGAGCGCTGCCGGCGGATCGCGCCGCTGACGCTCGAGATCAACCAACTCAAGCGCGACCAGGACGCCGTCATTCTCACCCACTCCTACGTCGAGCCGGAAATCATCTACGGCGTCGGTGATTTCAAAGGCGATTCGTATTTTCTGAGCCTCAAGGCGCGCGATTCCAAGGCGAAGAAGATCGTTTTTGCCGGCGTCGTCTTCATGGCGGAGACCGCGAAGATCCTTTCCCCGGACGCCACCGTGCTCGTGCCGGATCGCGGGTCGGGCTGCTCGCTGGCCGACTCGATCACCGGCGAGGGCGTGCGCCAGCTCAAGGCGCTTTATCCCGACGCGACCGTTGTCTGCTACATCAACAGCACGGCGGAGGTGAAGGCTGAGTCCGATGTCTGCGTCACGTCGGGCAATGTCTACGACATCGTCGCGAACCTCCCGGCGCGCCGCATCCTCTTCGTGCCTGACCGACTGATGGGCGAAAACGTTCGCTCGGAACTGAAGCGCCGGGGCGTCGTCAAGGAGATCGTCACTTCCGACGGCACCTGCATGGTGCACGACCAGTTTGATCCCGCCTTCATCGCCGAGGCCCGCGGCCGTTTTCCCGGTCTGAAAGTTGTGGCGCATCCGGAATGTACGCCGGACGTGGCCGCGGCTGCGGATTTTGTCGGGAGCACAGGGGCGATGATGAAGTACGTCAAAAACACGCCGGCGCCCTATTTTCTCATGCTCACCGAGTGCGGGCTCGTCAGCCGGCTGCAGGTGGAGGATGCCGAGAAGCACTTCATCGGCGGCTGCCGGCTCTGCCCGTACATGAAGCTCAACTCCCTCGAGAAGATCCGCGACGCGCTCCGCGCCCCGCGCCCCGACCAGCTGGTCACCCTCGACGAGACGCTGCGCCGGCGCGCCGCCCGCTGCATCGACCGGATGTTCGAGCTGACACCGCGCGATTGAACCCCGGCTTATTTGTAACGTATTATATTACACATTTCCCATGCTGACTCCCGGTACGCTCCACCTGATTGACCTCGCTCTTGAGGAGGATGCTGGGCTTGGCGACGTCACGAGCCGCGCCATTTTTTCAGCCCGGCAACGCAGTCGGGCGGTCATCGACGCGAAGCAGGACCTGATTATTTGCGGCCTGGAGGTGGCGGCGGAAGTATTTCGGCGGGTCGATCCGGCGTTGAAAACCACGCGGCTCAAGCAGGACGGCCATGCCGTGACGAAAGGCGCGGCGGTGCTGGCGATCGAGGGTCCCACCGCCTCGCTGCTCACCGCGGAACGCACGGCGCTGAATTTCATCCAACGGCTCAGCGGCATCGCCACCCAGGCCCGCCGGTATGCTGACGCGGTCAAGGGCACGGGCGTCCGCGTGGTCGATACCCGCAAGACCACACCCGGCTTCCGGGCCCTGGAAAAATATGCGGTGCGCTGCGGCGGCTGCTTCAATCATCGCAGCTCGCTCGGCGAACATGTGCTGATCAAAGACAACCACATCGCCGCCGCCGGTTCGCTGACGAAGGCCGTGCGGCTCTGCCGCGCCGCGGCTCCCCACTCGGCGAAGATCGAGGTCGAGGCCAAGACGATGGCCGAGGTGCGCGAGGCCTGCCGCGCCGGCGCCGGGGTCATTCTTCTCGACAACATGACGCCCGCCCAGGTGCAGACGGCGGTTCGCCTCATCGCCGGCGGCGCGATCGTGGAAGTCTCCGGCGGCGTGCGGTTCGAGACCTTGCGCGACTATGCGCTCCCGGGAGTCGATGTCATTAGCATCGGCGCGCTGACGCATTCGGCACCCGCCGCCGACTTGAGCCTGGATCTGCAAAAATGCCGGAAGTGAACCACGAAGACACAGAGGCACAAAGTCCGGTCACAGCTTCTGCTTTGTGTCTTCGTGCCTCTGTGGTTAACCGTCCATGAAAACCATCCAGACCGACTGTCTCGTGCTTGGGGCCGGACTCGCCGGTTCGGCCTATGCGCTGCACGCGGCCAAGGCGGGATTCAAGGTTGAGCTGCTTTCGCTCGGCGAACCCCTGCAGGCCAACAGTGACTGGGCGCAGGGCGGCATCATTTACGACACCAATCCTGATCCGGCGCAGCTGTCGCGGGATATCCTCGTGGCCAGTGATGGCACGGCGAACGCCGCGGCCATCGCCCAACTTGTGAGCGCGGGCCCGGTCGCCGTGCGGGAATTGCTCCTCGACCAGTTGCACGTCGGCTTCGATCGCGATGCGGCCGGCCAGCTCGATTTGACCAAGGAGGGCGGGCACAGCTCGCGCCGGATCATTCACGCGAAGGATGCGACGGGCCACGCCATTCTGCAGTCGGTCGCCGGCTGCGTGGACGCGACCCCGGGCATCACGCGCCGCCGGGATTTTGCGGCCATCGACCTGCTCACGCTGTCGCACAGTTCCGTCGAGACGAGCGACCGCTATGCGCCGTTGACGTGTTTTGGGTGCTACGCCCTCGAGACGGGCACGGGCGAAGTGGTCGCCTTTGTTGCGAAGAAGACGATCCTCGCCACCGGCGGCCTTGGCGGGGTGTTTCTGCATACGACCAACCAGCCCGGCAGCGTCGGGCATGGAGTGGCCATGGCCTATCGCGTCGGCGCGCGGCTCATCGACCTGGAGTACGTCCAGTTTCACCCGACTGTTTTCATTCAGCCGGGCGCGCAACCGTTCCTGATTACCGAGGCCTTGCGGGGCGAGGGCGCGGTCCTCGTCGACGCGTCGGGCCGGCAGTTCATGGCGGGCGTACACCCGCTCGGCTCCCTCGCCCCGCGCGACATCGTCGCCCGCGCGATCAAGCAGCACCTGGCCACGACCGGGGAAGGGTGCGTCTATCTTGATCTCTCGGCGCTGAAGCCCGAATTTATTCGCGACCGGTTTCCGGGGATTTACGAGCGCTGTCTGGCCGGGGGAGTGGACATCACCCGCGAGCGGATTCCAGTGGTGCCGGCGGCGCACTTCTCCTGCGGCGGGGTCCATGCCGATCTGCACGGGCGCACGAATGTGCTTCATCTCAATGCCATCGGCGAGACTGCGTGCACCGGTCTGCACGGCGCCAACCGCCTCGCCAGCACGTCCCTGCTTGAATGCCTCGTTTCCGCCAAGGCCGCGGCGCAGGCGGATGCGGTTGAATGCGCCGCGCGCGAGTTTCCCCGGCCGACGCCGCGCCCGTGGTCCAGCCCGGCCAAGGAGGCCGACCTGATGCTGGTGAAGCAGGATTTGCAGCAGATCCGGATGACGATGTGGAACTACGCCGGCATCATTCGCTCGCCGCGCCGGCTGACCCGCGCCCGGCGGATCCTGTTGGAATTGCGGGAGGACATCCAAGCCTTCTATCGCGACTGCCGGCCGACGCGCGAGTTGGTCGAGCTGCGCAACGCGGTGCAGACCGCACTCCTCGTCGTCCACGCCGCCTCGCTCAATCCCGTGAGCAAGGGCTGCCACTACGTCGCCGGGGACGCCTGAGCAGGGATCATGCAGGGTGGGCGTCGGTCTGTCCGGTTGTTCGCGGCTGCGAACCCAGGGCCAGTCGCGCAGCCTCCGCTGCGG
>CAZAOI010000142.1:0-8830 GCA_964486705.1 uncultured Oleiharenicola sp.
AACCAGGTCGCCAAAATCCCGGACAGCCCCGGCGCGGAGCGCCTGGTCGTCGTAAACCGTGACGCTGGCGGGGATCCGCGCGAGGGGCGACGCCCACAAGTCGGCCGTGACCCGGAGCGGCTCGAGGGCCAGCGGCGTGGCGTTCGGTCCGGCCAAGGGCGCGGGTTGGGCGCGGGCGGCCAGGGCGGCGGCACCCACGAGGGCGAGAAGGAGGATTGGTTTCAGGACGTGCATGGTTGGATTGAGGCCCTGAACCCGACGCAAATCTCCCGGGAGTGAAACCGACGACGCACGATCCGCCGTCTTGCTTGTTTCCTTCGCCGGTATGATCCGTTTCAGGTTCCAGGGTCGAGCAGCCGTGCGTGCCGCAATCTCAGCCCTCCGCGGAGGACACCCCTACGAGCACGCGCAAAGTCGGTCATGCCGGCTCCGCCGTCAACCACCCATTGTGTCACCGCCGGCCCCAGAAACATGAAGGGCGCCCCTCGCGGGACGCCCTGCATGACCTAACACCAAGCAAACCGTAGAACTATAAACAATGTCCGTTCTGAAAAACGCTGCACTGCTTCGTCATGATAGACGCGGGTTCGGCGAAAACGTTGAAAAATATCCGCCGCTAATTTCTGTGAACAACTTTCCCAGAAATCCATTCGCCCTTCACGCTGGCTTTCAGTTGCTTGCAAAACGGGCGACGGCGCCACTATCAACGTCTTTTCTCTCCCCCGATCTCACAATTCCCGAACCGCATGAACCCCTCTTCTTCCCCCCGTCCGCATTTTTTCGGTCTGCTCGCCGGTCTGGCCCTCGCCGCTGGTCTGGTCTTTGCCTCCCTCGTTGTCGCCGGCGCATGGACGCGCATCGCCGAGACCCAAGTCATCAATGTGACCGGCTCCGCCCGGAAAAACGTACGCTCCGATCTGGTGGTGTGGCGCGCAAATTTTTCCGTCGACGCTGCCACCTTGCTGGAAGCGCAGCGGAAATTACAGGCGGACTTGGCGAAGGTCCTGGTGTTTCTCCACGCCCGCGGGTTGACGGAATTCGCCGTGCAGCCGGTGCAGATCCGCGATCTCACGGCCCGCCAACGCAACAACGAAGACGAGACCACCAACTCCGTCCGCGTGGGCTACCGCCTGAGCCAGGCCATCGTGGTCAATTCCGCCGACGTGGAGCGGGTGCCCAAGCTGGCCGGTGATTCCGGCGAGCTGTTGCAGCAGGGCATCGCGTTCGTGTCCGAGGGCTTCGAGTTCATCTATACGAAGGCTGGCGACGCCAAGGTGGAAATGATGGCCGAGGCGACCAAGGATGCGCGCGCCCGGGCCGAGCAGATCGCCGGGCAAGGCGGCCGGCGAATCAAGGAACTGCGCTCGGCGCGCATGGGCGTCGTGCAAATCAATCCGCTCTACTCCTCATCCACGAGCTGGGAGGGCAACAACGATACGACGGCCCTTGAGAAAACCATCACCGCCACGATCGCGGCGACGTTCGCGCTGAGGTGACGCGACCGGTGGTGGCGCGCGGCGACCCCGCCGCGTTCGTCGTTCACAGATGAATCTCCACCGGCATCACCGTGCCGGCGGACCGGGGCAGCGGCGTGGCCTTGAGCGGATAATGGAAGGTTTTTCCCTCGAAATTTCTAAAGATCACTTCGTCGTCGGTGATTTTCTCGACGTAGTCGGGATTGACCGGGACCTTGCCGCCGCCACCCGGCGCATCGATCACGTATTGGGGCACGGCATACCCCGTCGTATGACCCCGAAGAGCGCGGATAATCTCGATGCCTTTGCGGACGTCCACCTTGAAGTGCGCCCCGCCGGTGATCAGGTCCATCTGATAAATGTAGTAGGGCCGCACGCGCATGCGGAGCAGGCGGTGCACGAGGGCCGTCATGACGTCGGCGTCATCATTGACGCCCTTGAGCAAGACGCTCTGGTTGCCAAGCGGGACACCCGCGAAGGAAAGGCGCTCGCACGCCGCCTTCAATTCCTGCGTGGCCTCGCGCGGGTGGTTGACGTGGATGCTCATCCAGATCGGGCCATGTTGCTTGAAGATTTCCGCGAGTTCCGGAGTGATGCGTTGCGGCAAAAACACCGGGATGCGCGAGCCAATGCGGATGAACTCAACATGCTTGATCGCCCGGAGGCGGCCCAGCAGGTGATCCAGTTTCTTGTCGGAAAGCAGCAAGGGGTCGCCACCGGAAAGGAGCACGTCGCGGATCTCCGGATGTCCTTCGATATAGCGGAGCGCCTGCTCGTATTCAGGATGAAAATTATAGTCCTGGGCATTGCTGACGAGCCGACTGCGCGTGCAATAGCGGCAGTAGGCCGCACAACGGTCGGTCACGAGAAAAAGCACGCGGTCCGGATAGCGGTGAACCAACCCGGGCACGGGCGAATGCTCATCCTCGCCGAGCGAGTCGAGCATCTCCCCGGAGGAGATGACCATTTCGTCCGAACGGGGGATGACCTGTTTGCGAATCGGGCAATCCGGGTCGTCCCGGTCAATCAGGTTGAAAAAATAGGGGGTGATCGCCAGCGCGAGCTTCTCCTTGGCGAAGAGGCAGCCGGCCTTTTCTTCGGGCGTGAGCGTCATCAGGCGCTCCAGCTGTTCAACGGAAGTGATGCGGTTTTTCAGCTGCCAAGTCCAATTCCGCCAGTCGGATTCCGGCACATGCTGCCAAAGCCCCTGGCCCTCAAACCAAACCGAGCGGTCTTCGTGGTAGGGCATAGTTGATGGATCAGAGAGCTAGTCCGATTCGCGCCGGTGTCAAACGGGGGAATTTCGGGGGCCTAGGTGGCAGGGCTTTTATGGTGGCGCCGGTTTCAAAGGATCGCGAGCGGGCGGCGCGGCGCTGATCCCGCCGAACTTCGCTGGCGACGCCGCGTTCGCGGCGGGCGGAACGATCCCGGCGCACCGTTGGGCTGAGCCGGATCCATGCAAATGACTTGGGTGGAACGCGGCCTCTCCGGACGCGTTTTCTCCTGCGCGCATCGAGCCAGCCTGTCCGGAAGCCGGGTTTCACCTTTCCATCCGAACCTTTCGTGAGCGACCGGGGCATTCGACTCCTAAGAAACAGCGCTCGATGCGAGCTGTAGGAGGGGCTTTACGCCCCGATCATGGGTGCATGAGGAAAATGCGGTATTCGAATCGGGGCATAAAGCCCCTCCTACAGCTGAATTTCTTTCCGTCACGGGCAAAACGTGTTTTTGCGGCCACGGCTGATTCGATCCGGCTTCGGAAAAGACCGTTTGTGCCGATAACCGGTGAGCGGGGGACGGTCCTTGGATTCGAGGACCGACTCCTTCTTTGTGCCCCTTCCCAAACCCGATGCCCTCAGCTGATCCGACCAACCCAAGTCCGGCGCCGCCCACCCGTGGGCGGACGAGCAGCTGGACCGCGCTGCGGCTAGTCGTGATCGCCGGGACGCTGGTCGTCGCGGGTGTCTTTTTTGGATCCTTGTGGGTCGCGACGCCGACGGGAAGCCATGCCACTCTCGTGGGGTTGGCCGCGGCCGGCGGCGTCATCAGTGCCATCGCGCTCGGCCACGCGTGGGCCTGCACCCGGCAATTGCAGGAGCAGCAGAAAGACCTCGCTCCGCACAAACACCCCGTCGACACCGCCCGGGCCCGACTTCAGGCGCTGTGGGATCAGGCGCCCTTGAGCATCATGCTCTTTGAACCGAACGACCCGGAGATCCCGGTCAAGATCGTGGACTGCAATCCGATGGCCTGCGAGCTTCACGGCTACACTCGAGAGGAGTTGATCGGAAACTGTATCGACCTCATTGAAGCGCGACCCTGGACGGAAGCCGCCGCGAATTGGATCGGGGAACTCCGCCAACATTCCCGTCTCGCCGGCGAAGCCCAGCACAAAAGAAAAGACGGCACGGTGTTCTGGATTGAATATTGCACCAGCCTGCTGGTCGTCGACGGCCACGAGTTTGTCATCGGCATGGACCGCGACGCCACTGCGCGCAAGTTGGCCGAACAAGCCTTGCATGCCAGCGAAGAACGCTGGCACCTCGCCGTCGCCGGCAGCAATGAAGGGGCGTGGGACTGGAACGTCGAACGCGACGAGATCTGGTTTTCCCCGCGATGGAAATTCCTGCTCGGCTTCACGCCGGATGCGTTCCCCGACCGGCGCGAGGAATGGCTCGCGCGCATTGATCCCCGCGACCGGCCAAACTTCGATGCCGCCCTCCAGGCGCATTTGCTCCAGCAGACCGAACACCTCCAATGCGAATATCGCATTCAGCGCCAGGACGGATCATGGAGTTGGGCCCTCGTCCGCGGCAAAGCTACGTTTGGGGCCGACGGTCGCGCCCGCCGCATCGTCGGCACTCAGACCGACATCACGCCACAGAAAGGTTGGGAGGCGGAGCTCAGGCTGGCCAAGGAATCCGCCGAATCCGCGGATCGAGCCAAGAGTGAATTCCTCGCGGTGATGAGCCACGAAATCCGCACGCCCATGAACGGCGTGCTCGGCTTCACCAACCTGCTGCTGGATACGCCCCTCAATGCCGAGCAACGCGACTGGCTGATGACGATCCACTCCAGCGGCGAATCCCTGCTCACCCTCATCAACGACATTTTGGATTTCTCGAAGATCGAATCCGGCAAGATGGAGATCGAACCGCATCCGGTGGCGGTGCAACGCTGCGTCGAGGAAGTGGTCGACCTCCTGTGGAGCAAGGCGCGGGAGAAACAAATCGAACTGTTGCAATCGATCGACGCCGATGTTCCCCCGTGGATCGTCTCTGACGGCACGCGGCTGCGGCAGGTGCTGATCAACCTGATCGGCAACGCCATCAAGTTCACCGCGAGCGGCGAAGTCGAAGTGCGCGTCAGCCTGGCCCCGCCGGAGCCCGGCCGGCCGCCCCAGCTCGCTTTTGTGATCCGCGACACCGGGGAAGGCATTCCCGCGGACCGGGTCGTCCGGCTCTTCCGGCCCTTCAGCCAAGCGGACTCCTCCACGACCCGCCGGTTTGGCGGAACGGGCCTCGGTTTGGCGATCAGCCGCAGCCTCTCCGTCCTCCTTGGCGGCAGCATCGAACTCGCCGCAACGTCGCCGCAGGGCTCCAGTTTTCGGTTTACGATTCAGGCGCCGCTGTGTGGTGCGCCGGAAGAAGACCGGGCCCCGACCCGGCCCGCGCCCCCGGTCGCAGTGCTGGAAGGTCGGCGGGTCCTGATCGTGGACGACAACGCGACCAACCGCCGGATCCTCGAGAGCCAGTTGCAGCGCTGGGGCATTTCCTGCCACGCTTGCGACTCGCCCGCCCTCGCGCTCGCCTACCTCCAGACCGAAAACGTGGTCGAGGTGGCGCTGGTGGACATGATGATGCCCGAAATGAACGGCGTGGAACTCGCCGCGAAGATTCACCAGCTGGGGAGCCGGGCCCAACTGCCCCTGATCCTGCTCTCCTCGGTGAGCCGCGATGAGCTTCGCGCCTTCAACCCCGGCGAACATTGTCGCGTTGTGCTGACGAAGCCCGTGCGGCAAGCCGCCCTGCTGGAGGCGCTCCACAAAACGCTCGCGGATGCACCGGCGGCCGGCGCGCGCCATTCCTCCACCGCCCCGTTCATCGTGGCGCCCAAACTCGACCCTTCTCTCGGCCGGGAACACCCGTTGCGCATTCTGGTCACCGAGGACAACGCGGTAAACCAAAAGTTGATAACGCGGCTGCTGCAACGCCTCGGCTATCAAACCGAAATCGCCGGCCACGGCATCGCCTGCCTCGAAGCCCTGGGCCGCAACTCCTATGACCTCGTGTTGATGGATTGCCAGATGCCCGAAATGGACGGCTATGAAGCCACCCGGCGGATCCGCGGCGGGGAAGTTGGCGACCGCAATCGGTCGCTGCACATCATCGCCTTGACCGCCGCCGCCATGGAGGGCGACCGCGAGCGCTGCCTCCGGGCCGGCATGAATGACTATCTGACCAAGCCCATCCAAGCCCCCGACCTGATCCGGCTCCTCCGCGTCACGCCGGTGCTGCCCGCGGGGCCGGAGGGCAATCCGGCGGCACCGGCACCGGCCTGACCCGGTTGTTTTTCGGCCCCGAAGCATATTTCCCCTTGGCACCCGGGGCCGGAGGTCTTTTCGTCTCGCTTTAATGTCAGCAACCAAACCCGCGATCCTAGCCCTTGAAGATGGCAGTATATTCCGCGGCGTGGCCTTTGGCGCCGACGCCACCATCGCCGGCGAGTGTGTGTTCAACACGTCGATGACGGGTTATCAGGAAATCCTCACCGACCCGTCCTACTGCGGCCAGATCGTAACGATGACCGCACCCCAGATCGGCAACTACGGGGTCAACCTCGAGGATGAGGAAGCGGCCGCGCCCAAATGCTCGGGGTTTGTGGTCCGGGAGATTTCGCCCATCGTCAGCAACTGGCGCAGCACGATGTCACTCGACGCCTACCTGAAAAAATACGGCATTCCCGGCATCAGCGAAGTCGACACCCGGGCCCTGACCAAGAAATTACGGGTCGACGGGGCGATGAAGTCCTGCCTCAGCACCCTGCCGATGAGCGATGAGGAGGCGGTCAGCCGCGCCCGCAATTGGCACGACATGGCCGGCAGCGACTACGTCAAGGAAGTCACATGCCAGGAGCCCTTTCAGTGGCGGGCCGACGATGCGGCGCGTTACAACACCCAGTATCTGCCAGTCGGAACGACCGGCGGGGCCACGCCGACTCCGGCCAAAAAATTCAAGGTGGCGGCCTTCGATTTCGGCGCCAAATACACCATTTACCGCAAGCTGGTGCGCCATGGCTTCGAGGTGCACGTCTTCCCGGCGACCGCATCCGCGGAGCAAGTGCGGGAGCACGGGGTGGATGGCATTTTCCTCTCCAATGGGCCCGGGGATCCGGCCGCCCTGCCCTACATTCATGAGACGGTGACGAAGCTCCTGCCCGATTACCCCATCTTCGGCATCTGCCTCGGTCACCAGATGATCACGCACGCGCTCGGCGGCACGACCTTCAAACTGAAATTCGGCCACCGCGGCGGCAATCAGCCGGTCAAGAATCTCGAGACCGGCAAAGTTTCCATTACCGCCCAGAACCACGGTTTTGCAACCGATCCGAAATCCCTGGAGAACCGCGGGGCCCTGGTCACCGAAATCAATTTGAACGACCAGACCGTTGAAGGCCTGCGCCACAAGGAACTGCCGGTGTTCTGCGTGCAGTATCATCCGGAAGCCGCGCCCGGCCCCAATGACGCCGATCCGCTTTTCAGCGACTTCTACGCCCTGGTCGCGAAGCGCAAAGCCGGCAAAATCTAGGTCCACCCCGAAAGCGGAGCGGCCATTGCCCCGGTGAAAAGACTGCTCAGCCTCGCCGTTCTCCTCGCGGCGGGCTGGTATTATTTTCACGAATCACCGGCGAACTGGAGGGGAATCCCCGCCGCCGCGGACCCGGTCCAGACGGACCGCAGATTGCCGACTCCATTCGTGCATGAGACCTACACGATCACCCCGCTCGCCCGTTACTCGCTGAAAGCCGTCGTGCTCGGCCGGGAGCGATATCGAAATGATCGCGGGGCCGAACTAGCCCCCGTCGACCTCGCGCTGGGCTGGGGCCCGATGTCCGTGGCCGCCGTCATCAACGACCTGAAGATCAGCCAGTCGGGCCGGTGGTTTGAGTTCCGCTGGAAAGGTGAACCGCCCCTCGACCCCGTCCTTATCCCCACTCATGCCGCCAACACCCATTGCCTGCCGGCCGACGCCGACGTCCGCCGCCGGTTGCTGGAGGTCAAGCGGCACGAACTCGTCACACTCGACGGCTACCTCGTCGAAATCACAGGCGCCGACGGCTACCGGTGGCGCTCCTCACTCACCCGCACCGATACCGGCGGCGGTTCCTGCGAGGTGCTCTGGATCACCACCGTGAGCAGCCAGCCACTCTAACCGAGCTGAGCCTCGAATTTCTTCGCATCCTCTGGCGTGTCCACCCCGATGCTCGGGTCGTCGGTCACATCGATGGCGATCGGATAGCCGTTTTCCAGCGCCCGCAGTTGCTCGAGTTTTTCAATCTGCTCCAGCCTCCCGGGCGGCAGCGCCACAAATTTTTCCAAAAAGTCCGCCTGGTAGGCGTAGAGCCCTAGGTGCTTGTGGCAGGGATTGGCGGCCAGCCACGCGTCGTCCACCATCAGGCCCGAGTCCCGCGAGCAGGGCATCCGGGAGCGCGAAAAATAAAGGGCCCGCCCCGTCTGGCTCATGACCACTTTCACCTGGTTGGGATTTTCGAAGTCCACGACCCGCTTGAAGGGCGTGCAGAGCGTCGCCATCGGACAGGTACCTTGAATCAGCCGGGCCAATGACTGCAATTGGCCGGCGCTGACGAGCGGTTCGTCCGCTTGGACGTTGAGCACATAGCTGGCGCGCACGGTCCGGTTGGCCTCGGCAATCCGGTCGGTGCCGCTGGGATGACTGGAGTCGGTCATGATCGCCCTAAACCCCGCTCCTTCAATGCATTCTGCCAATAATACATGATCGACCGCAAACCAGAGCGGATAGTCCGGAGCCTGGGCGGAGATCCGCTCCGCCACCCATAAGACAAGTGGCTTACCCTTAACCGGATGAAGCAATTTTCGCGGGAAGCGAGTGGACTCCAAACGACATGGCACAATGATGGCAAAGGCTGGCATGCGGGGGGTCTTTTAGGTTGCAAGGCGGGGCGTGACCGTCTTTTAGCGTTTCCCTTTAATCCGACCTACCAGCCCCACCGCAATGGAAAAGAGTGAGCCAACACCCGCCGCCCCCCCCCACGTGAAAGAACTTCTCGTGCAGAACAAGATGGGCATCCACGCCCGTCCGGCCGCGATGATCGTG
>CAZAOI010000143.1:0-8812 GCA_964486705.1 uncultured Oleiharenicola sp.
CGGCGCTCCACCCCGCTACAAGACCGGTTTCGCCGGCATCGGGCAGGTGGCACCGTCGCGCCAGGTACCCTCGACGTAGGTGGTGGTCGGAATCTCAGGGACGCCAAATTTGTTATGCTGCAACTGGCCGGCGAGGATCTCAACCGCCAGCGCGCCGACCGTCGTATGGTTCTGCTGCACTCCGGCGACTGCGCCATCGTTCTTTTCCAAGAAAACATCCACGAAGGCCACATCTCGCGGGATGCGCAGGCCCATCTGCTTGAACAGGGGCAAAACGAACGAGGCCTTGCTGATCACGACCTCGGGCCGGTATTTTTCGAACCACGCCGCGAATTCGTCCTGCTCGGGCTGCACCTCGGATTTGCTTTCATTCAGCCAGCGCTCGACCGGCTGGGGCGCGGGAAACAGGTGCGCCGGGATCCGCTCGCGGGCTGCGACGGTCTGCTGCTCGCACAGGTAGCCGGCGGTCCAGAGGTGGTCGACCGAGTGGTCCCAGCCGCGGTGCATGACGAATCCGATGCGGCGGTAGCCGGCGGCAATCACCTTATGCATCGCCAGCCGCGCGATGTCGCACTGGTTGTTGGTGACGTTGTGCAACTGCGGCTGGTGCGGGAAATAGTCGATCTTCACCGCACTGAAGTTGGCCCAGTCGAACGCCAGCGCATCGCCCATCTCCCGGCCGTGCGAGGCGATGATCAGGCCGCTGATGCCCCGGGCATAGAGAATCTGGCCCAGACGTTCCTGGCTCATGCCCTCCTCGCGCATCCAAAAATGGTCGAGCTTGTACCCAAGCTCGGTGGCCTTGGCCAACGCCCCCGCGTAGAACTTCGGGTGCGCCGTCACTTCCTTCCAGCCCCAGCGCGTGGCCCAGTTGGTCACGTAGGCCAGCGTCGGCGCATTGCGCCGCTCAATCATGCCGCCCCGGTAGGCGACGAGGGCGCGGAGGAACGGATCCGGCGTGTAGCCCATTTTTTTCGCGAGCGCCTGGATGCGGCGCCGCGTGGTCTCGGGCAGCCGGGGATGATTGCGCATCGCCAGCGAAACCGTGGTGACGTGCACCTCCGCCTTCACCGCGATGTCGGCCAGGGTGACTCGTTTCTCGCTCATATCGGGGAAAGCCATTTCGGGACGGAATAGTGGCGTCTTCAAGTCTATTGTTAGCATGCGCCGCCCCTTGTCTCGGATTCCGCCGGCCCGCGAAATGGGCGGCATTGGGTTTGCGCCACCACCCCGCCGTGCTCCGCTCCCGTTGATGCCATTCTCCGTCCGCCGGAACCAACTTTACTCCCATGCCCCCGCTCACGCCCACCATAGTTGCCATGCCCTTTCTTGATCCCGACCTCCCCTTGAACCAGCGCGTGGCCGACCTGATTTCCCGCCTCACCCTGCCGGAGAAGATCAATCAGTTGCTGCACGAAAACAACGGCGTCGAGCACCTCGGCGTGCCCGCCTACAATTGGTGGAGCGAGGCCTGTCACGGCGTCGGCCGCAACGGCCGCGCCACGGTGTTTCCCCAGGTCATCGGCCTCGGCGCCACCTGGAACCGCGCCCTGGTTCAACGGGTCGCCAGCAGCATCTCCGACGAGGCCCGCGCCAAGCATCACGCCGCCCTCGCCGCCGGCCGCCACGGCCAGTACCAGGGCCTCACCTTCTGGACGCCCAATATCAATATTTTCCGCGACCCGCGGTGGGGCCGGGGCCAGGAGACATTTGGGGAGGATCCCTACCTGACCGGCGAGTTGGGCGTCGCCATGGTGCGGGGCCTGCAGGGCGACGATCCGCACTATCTGAAGACGGCCGCCTGCGCCAAGCACTACGCAGTCCACAGCGGCCCCGAACAGGAGCGCCACAATTTCGACGCCCAGCCCACGCCGAAGGATCTCGCCGAGACCTATCTGCCCGCTTTTGAGAAGCTCGTCCGCGCCGGGGTTGAGGCCGTCATGGGGGCCTACAACCGCACGCTCGGCGAGCCGTGCTGCGCGAGCCAGTTCCTCATCGGCGACATCCTGCGCGGGCGCTGGCAATTCGCGGGCCACTTTGTCAGCGACTGCGGCGCCATCGACGATTTCCACCAGCACCACAAGATCACGAAAAACGCCGCCGAGTCCGCCGCCCTGGCGGTCCGGAACGGTTGCGACCTGAACTGCGGCTGCACCTACAACGACCTGGTTGTCGCGGTCCGTGACGGCCTGATCACCGAGGCGCAGATCGAGGTGTCGCTCCGCCGACTGCTGGCCACCAAATTCAAGCTGGGATTGTTCGATCCGCCCGCCCGCGTGCCCTGGGCGCGGACCCCGGTCAGCGTCATCGACAGTGACGCCCACCGCGCCCTTTCCCACCAGGCCGCCGTCGAGTCGATCGTGCTGCTCAAGAACAACGGGGTCCTCCCGCTCCGCGCCGACCACGAGAGCCTGCTGGTGTGCGGGCCCACCGCCGCCAGCACCACCGCGCTGCTGGGAAACTACTACGGCTTCTCCCCGCGGCTCATCACGCTGGCCGAGGGCATCATTGAGCGGGCGCCCGAGAGCTGCCGCGTCGTCTACCGCACCGGCTGCCCGCTCTCCAGTCCCATGGCCCCGGGTGCCAATTATACCTACAACACCGCGGCGGAAAACGAGATCACCATCGCCGTGCTGGGTCTCGATCCCTCGCTCGAGGGCGAGGAGGGCGACACCGTGGCCTCCCCCACGGGCGGCGACCGCGATGTCATTGAACTGCCCGCGGTGCAGCTCGATTTTATCCGCGAACTCCGCCGGCATGCGCGGAAGCTCATCGTCGTGCTGACCGGCGGCAGCGCCCTGGCCGTGCCCGAGGTGCATGAGATCGCCGATGCCGTGCTCCAAGTGTGGTATCCCGGCTGCGAAGGCGGCCGGGCCCTGGCGGCCGTGCTGTTCGGCGACACCCCACCATCAGGCAAAATGCCCCTCACCGTGCCGCGGCGCACAGCGGACCTGCCGCCCTTCAGCGACTATGCCATGCGCGGCCGGACCTATCGTTTTGCCGAGATCGAGCCGCTCTATCCCTTCGGCTTCGGCCTGGGCTATGACCCGGTTTCTTACGGCCAACTCGCCCTGAGCACGCCCCGGTTGGCCGCCAACGAGAGCGCCCTGGCGAGCACCACGCTCCGCAATGGAGGCGCCCGCCCGGTGGTGGAGACGGTCCAGTGCTATCTGCTGCCGCCTCGCACCCACGCCGGCTCCCCGCGGGCCACGCTGGTCGATTTCCAAAAAGTCACCGTGCCCGCCGGCGGATCCCTGCGCGTGGAATTTCGTGTGCTCGCCGCCGCCTTTGCCCAGGTCGACGCCACCGGTCGCTTCGTGAACGTGCCCGGCACCTACGGACTCGTGCTGGGCGCGGCCTCACCCGGTGCGCGCGCCCAGGCCCTGGGCGCCCCCGCCCCGGCGACCGGCGAAATCGATCTGGTTTGAATCGTCGCTGCGCCCGGCTCATAAACCGCCACTCGCCTGCTGGCCGGTGCGAATACTTACCCCATGACCGATAACTCGCAAAAACTATCCTTTCTCGAAAAGGCCGGCTACAGCGCCGGCGATGCCGCCGCGAACTTCGTCTTCATGACGATGGTTCTGTTCCAGCTGAATTTCTACACCGACGTCTTCGGCCTCTCCGCCAACGCCGCCGCCGCCATTTTGCTGTGGCCCCGCCTCTGGGACGCCGTGTTCGACCCGATCATGGGCGTGCTCGCCGACCGCACCAAGTCCCGCTGGGGCCGGTTCCGTCCGTGGATCCTGTGGACCTCCGTGCCGTGGGCCATCGTCATGGTGCTCGCCTACACCACGCCGCACGGCTGGAGCATGGGCATGATGATCGCCTACGCCGGTATCACGAACACCATCCTGATGACGCTCTACTCGATGAACAACATGCCCTACTCGGCTCTGGGCGGCGTCATGACGGGCGACCTCAACGAGCGCACCAAGCTGAATTCCTACCGCTTCGTCTCGGTCAACATCGCGCAGTTCATCGTCGGCGGCCTGACCCTGCCTCTGGTGGCCAAGTTCGCCGCCGGCCACGACCGCGCCCACGGCTGGCAGATGACGATGACCCTCTGGGCCGTCCTCTGCCTGGGGCTCTTCCTCATCACCTTTTTCACGACGAAGGAGCGCATCCAGCCGGTCAGTGACGTGCAATCCTCCCCGCGGCAGGACTTCACCGACCTGCTCAGGAACAGCCCGTGGATCATGCTGGTGCTCTTCACCGTGTTCAACTTCAGCATGCTGTCGTTCCGCGGCGGCGCCCACTACAACTACTATCACCACTATGCCGACAAGGCCGCGATGTTCGACTTCGTGGAAAAACTCGGCCTCACGACCGGCGAGGCCGCCAAGTCCGGCGGGGTGCTGGACTGGCTGGGCTATATCGTCCATGGCACGCGCGACACGATCGTCGAGTCCAACGTGGCCGACGTCTTCAACAGCATCATCAACATGGCCGGCACCGCCGTGACCATCGTCGTCATCGTGCTGTCCGCCTCGTTCTCGGCCCGCTTCGGCAAGAAGGCCGTCATCTGCGCCGGCTTCGGCCTCGCCGCGTTCAACTCCTTCGCCATGTATCTGCTCTCCCCCACCAACACCTGGGGCATGCTCCTCGTCGCGGTCACCGGATCCATCTTCTATGCGCCGACCATCGCCGTCGCCTGGGCGATGTATGCGGACGCGGCCGACTATTCGGAGTGGCAGACCGGCCGGCGGTTCACGGGCATGGTCTTCGCCACGATCGGCTTCTCCCTCAAGGCGGGGCTCGCCGTGGGTTCGGCCGCCTTCCTCTGGATCATGGCCGGGGTCTTCGACTACGACACCCGGTTTTCCAGCGCGGCCAACGCCGTGGCCGGCTACCACACCACCAGCACGATCGTCGTCGGCCTCCTGTTTCTCGGCGGCACGCTTTCGATTGCGCTGTGCAAACTGAACAAGGCGACCACCCTCCAGATGGCCGCCGACCTCGCCGAACGCCGCCGGCAGGCCGCCACCACCTGAGGCCATGCGCCGCCTGCTCGCGCTCCTGTTCCTGCTTCCGATCCTCGTCCGCGCCATCGACGGTTCGCTCCGCGGCCACCGCCTGTCGGTCATCGCGGGCGCGACCAACACCGGCACCGACCGCAACTGGGCCGGCCACCCGCTCGCTCAGAAGGAATTTGGCCGCGGTTAGCCTTAGCGCGGTTTTTCTCTCCAGGAAGCACCCTGTTATTTGCCCTGCGACCTGGCCAGCGGGCCCGACTGCGAGTTTTCGGCCGGCGGCTCCGGCTCTATCCCCATCAGCCACGACCAGTCCTCACCCGGTGCAAGCTGAATGAGCCCCTCTCCGCGATTGAGCGAATTTTGCAGCCCCAGCCAAGGCTCGGGACAGAAGTAGCCCTCGGCGGGCACGCCCCAGAGGTTGAACTGCACGAGCAGGCCAGGCGGGCTTGATTGTGCGCGGTGGAAGAGCCGCAGCGAGAGGCCGCTTGGGTCGTTTAACCGCACCCACGGATCCCCTTCATATCCCCCCAACGAGATCGCCGGGACCATTTTTAATCCGGCGATCGGCGTGGGTCGGGAAAAGTCCCGCAAACGGGTTGCCCCGGTGGGCATCGAGTTTGCGTCGCGCAGGATCTCGACCCGGGAGGGAGTTTCGAACGTGAAACCGGCCAAAGCGGAGCTCGCGACAAACGGCACTTGGAAGCCGATATGATTGCCGATGGAGAATGGCATCGGCCCCGAATTTGTGGCGGCCGCCCTGACCTGGTGCCTGATTTCCAGACGCCCGGCGCTGAGGCAATAAACCACGCGGACTTCGAAACCGAACGGATATTGGGAGCGAGTGGCCGCGTCATCGACCAAACCGACCTCGACGATTGCCTGAGACTCATCCGCCCGAAACGCCAGCACTTGCCAGGACTTGAGCCGGGCGAAACCGTGAATAGGCATCTCATACCGCCGGCCCTCAAAATCATAGGAATCGTTGACCGCATTTCCGTCCGAGGGGACATGGCGCGTGGTCTGACGGCCTACGGCGGGCCAAAGGATCGGCGCCCGGCCACCCCAGCTGCCACTGGCCGGGTATTGGCGGGCGTGCCGGAGCAACTCGATCCACTCGCCCTGGAAGCGCACCCGCAGCCCCGCCAATTCCCCGCCGTGGTTCGGCTCTATGGCCGCCTCGACCCCACCGACCTTGTCGCGCAGCACGAAAAAAGTGCCGGCTTCCGCCAATTCAGTCTTCTCGACGACATAGCGGACTTCCGCAGCGGCAGAGCCGGCGGCCAGGCAGATCGCCACCACCATGCCCAGGACCGAACCACATCCGGGGATTTCCCATCGAAATATTTTCATGCACCCACTTTACGGCGTCTTAATCACCGCGGAAAACGCCGGTTTGGCCTGCCCCGCCCGATCAAACAAAAGCGGATAGGCCGTCCGTCCCTTAACAGGCCAATTGTTCAGCCAGGAGTCGCCATCGGTCACGCCCCAGAAGGTGACGCGAGTAAGCGTGCCGCGATGTTTGCGATATACCGCAAACAGTTCCGCGTAGCGCCGCGCCAGCTTCTGCTGCATGACTTCCGGGAGGCCGTCCGGATAGGGATTCAGCGTAGGGTCGGCAGCAACGCGTTGGCCCACGTCAGCCCCCGTCTCCCGGGTGGCCAGGGGTAACACGTCCACATCGAGTTCCGTCACCATGACCTTCACGCCGAGCCCGGCGAAGCGGTTGAACGTGTCATCCACCTGCGCCACGGTGGGCCAGTCGAGCTTCACATGCTGCTGGGTGCCAATCGCTGTAATACGCACGCCGGCGGCCTGCAGTTTTCGGACGAGCGCCGCCGCCCCTTCTCGTTTGGGCGCGTTCTCCAGCGAATAGTCGTTGTAATAAAGCTCCGCTTGCGAATCGGCGGCGTGGGCAAACATAAATGCCTGCTGGATGTAGTCGTCGCCGATAATTTTCCTCCAAGGCGAGTCGCGCAGTGAGCCGTCTTCTTTCAGCGCTTCGTTCACCACGTCCCAACCCCCGATTCGCCCCTTGTAGCGCCCCACGACGGTGTTGATGTGTTTGCGCATGCGGTGCAGCAACCCAACGCGATCCAAAGGGCGACCCTGAGCATCCTGAAAAACCCAGTCCGGTGTCTGGCTATGCCAGATCAAGGTGTGGCCGACGATGAACATCCCATGCTTTTCGCCGAACGCTACATAACGATCACTGGTCGTGAAATCATACTGTCCGGGGCGAGGGTTGACGCTTTCCCATTTCAGAACGTTCTCGGCCGTGATCGTATTAAAGTGCCGGGTGATCATCCGCACCCGCGCCGGATCTTGCGCGGTGAACTGCGCCTCATTTAGCGCCGCTCCCACCAGGAAATTCTCCCGTAATACATCCTGCAAAGCGGGTTCAGAGGCCGCACTGTCCATATTCGCCAGACCGGGCAAGACGGCCAGGCACAGCCGCCTTCCCGTGCGGACGGGCAAAGCCAGATTAGTCCTGATTCTGTGGAAACGAGACACGAGTCCAACCTTCAGGAGCTCCTGAGCTATGCCCATGGATTCCGCACACGTCGCAGCAAGAAGGGAGGCCAGTGGCACGATGAACATGGCAGATAGCGGAAGGCAGTGTCGTCAATTGAGCTGAGGCTTACCGCGAATCAGGCCAGCTTCGTGTTGCTTCACGACGGCCCGGATTGCCTGGATCACGGCGGGGTTCTGGGCCGCCACGTCGTATTGCTCGGACGGATCGCGCCCGAGGTGGTAAAGAAGCGGTGGCTCGTGATGCGCCGGCTGGGCTGTGCCCCCGACGCCGGACTTGGTGGCAAAGTGCGCCTTCCACTCGCCGAGGCGGCAGGCAAATATCTTGTCGTCGCGGTAAAAGAAAAACGGCCGGGTCTCCACTGGGCGGCCATTCAATAGCAGGGCCGACAGATCGACGCCGTCAATGGCGCGATCCGCCGGGATTGCGGCTCCGGCGAGGGAAAGAACGGTGGTGAAAACATCCATGCCATTGGCCACTTGGTTCGTGATTCCCGGCTGGATTCGCCCGGGCCACCAGGCGATGGCAGGCACACGCTGCCCTCCTTCCCAAGTGCTGCCTTTGCCGTCGCGGAGCAGCCCGCTGCTCCCACCCTGCTCGCCCATAATCAGCCAAGGGCCGTTGTCGCTGGTGAAAATCACGAGGGTGTTTTCCGCGATGCCGGATTGCTGTAGCGCATCGAGCACCTGTCCCGTGCTCCAATCCAGTTCCTCTACTGCATCACCATAAATTCCACGGCGGCTTTTGCCTTTGAACTGGGCCGAAGCGAACATTGGCACATGCGGAAAGGTATGGGCCAGATACAGGAAGAAAGGGCGCTGCTGGTTTTCGCTGATGAACCGCACTGCTTCTTCAGTGTAACGCCGCGTGAGCGTGCTCTGATCCGCCGGCCGCTCCTGCACTTGGCCATCGCGGACCAGGGGCACATTCCATCCTGTGGCCGGGGGTTCCGCCCAGCCTTCGCTGCCTTTCACCGTTTCCGGCTGCGGATCCATGTCGTTGGAATAGGGGAGGCCAAGGGAGTGATCAAACCCATGGTCGAGCGGCCGACCGCCGGGGTGGATCCCGAGGTGCCATTTGCCAACGTGCAAGGTGGCGTAACCGCGGGTCTTCAGTCCCTTCGCGAGGGTGATTTCGGATTGGTTCAGGCCTCCCTTGGAGTCGGGAAACAACACGCCTCGCGAATTCCCCATATTGCACATGCCGCTGCGCACGGCGTAGCGGCCGGTCAGCAACGCGGCCCGGCTGGGAGTGCAAATAGCGGAGGGCGAGTAAAAGTCCGTGAAACGAAGCCCCTCGGCGGCCA
>CAZAOI010000144.1:0-8743 GCA_964486705.1 uncultured Oleiharenicola sp.
ACATCCGACGGATGTGCTCAACCTGGACACGCAACCCCGCCTCGCGGCCAATCTCGGCTATGCCCAACATGCCCTCCTTGAGCGCGTGGAGGCATTCATGCACGACTACTACCGGCACGCCCAAGCCATTTATCGCCTCTCGAAAATCATCGAGCAGCGCCTGGCCCTGACGATCGCCGCCGGGCCCAGCATCGTCGGCTCGCTGAAAAATCTCCTGCTCGCGCGCCGCTCCGAACGCACCAAAACCTTCGACGGCTTCGTCCTGCGCGGCCGGCAGCTCGCGGCGCAAAGCCCCGACATTTTCAAGGAGGACCCCGTCCGGCTGATCCGCGTCTTCCGGCACTGCCAGCAGCTCGATTGCGCGCCGGATGTCGACCTCGCTGCTCTCATCCGCGCCTCGGGCTCGCTCATCAATCGGAAAATCATCAAGTCCCCCGACGCCAACCTCAGCTTTCGCACCATGCTGGAGGAGGCCGGCAAGGTTTACCCCCCGCTGGCGTTGATGCACGAGCTCGGCGTGCTCGGCCGGTTCATGCCGGAATTCAAGCCGCTGACCTGCCTGGTCCAGCACGAATTCTACCATCGCTACACCGCCGACATCCACACCCTGAGCGCGATCAAGGAACTCGATGCCATTTTCACCGCCAGCGAGCCCCTCACCGCCAAGTACCGCGATCGCCTGCACCAGACCGCCAGCCCCACCCTCCTCTATTTGATCCTGCTGCTGCACGATATCGGCAAGGGCGTCGGCATTCAGGGCCACGCCGAGACAGGAGTCACGCTGGCGGCCCCCGTGCTCGAACGGATGCAAATCGACTCCGCAACCCGCGAAACAATCAACTTTATCATCAAGAATCATCTGCTGATGGCACGATTCTGGCAGAAACATGACCTCGATGACCCCCAGACCTCTGCCGCATTTTCCGAACTCGTGGGCGACGCCGACCGGCTGCGCTACCTTTGGGTCCACACGTTCTGCGACGCCCGCGGCACGGCGGCCACGCTCTGGAACGGCTACAAGGACACGCTCCACCAGCACCTGTTTGAATCCACGCTTGAACGCCTCACGCTCGGGGACAAAGTTGAAGCCCGGCTTCGAGAACTGAAGGAAATGACCCGCCAAGCCATCATCGCCCAAACCATCCCCGGCATCAGCCCGGATGAGATCAACGCGCATTTCAATCTCCTGCCCGAACGCTATTTCGTGCAGACCGATGCCGGGGAAATCACCCTGCACATCCAGATGGTCAACCGGCTGCTGCACTCCATCTCCGCCGCCGATTCCCTGGGTTCCCTCCGGCCGGTCATCGAGTGGAAGGACGATCTCAACCGCAGCTACACCACGGTGCACGTCGTCACCTGGGATCGCGCCGGCCTGTTCTACAAACTCGCCGGGGTCTTCAGCGTCGCGGGGCTCAGCATCCTTTCCGCCAAGATCACCACCCGCTCCGATCACATCGTCATCGACACCTTCCACGTCGTCGAGCCCGGCCGCGGAGTCGTGCAAAGCCAGACCGCCATGGAGACCTTCGCTCGCACGGTCGAGGAGGCGCTTGTCGGCGACAAGGACCTGATGCCCGACATCACGGCGCAGGCGCAGAAGCTCGCCAATTCCCGCTACCCGACCCTGAGCACCGAGCTGCCCGCCTCGTTTCCGCCGACGGTCGAGGTCTACCACGAACTCTCGCTGAAGCGCATCATCGTGGAAGTCCAAGCCCACGACCAGATCGGCCTGCTTTACCGGCTGGTCAAGGCGATCTCTGACCACGGCTTCGACACCACCTTCGCCCGCATCAATACCGAGCGGAGCGTCGCCATCGACACGTTTTATATCGAGCCCAACAAATCGAACGAGACGTTGGATGCGCCCCGACTGCACGGCCTGCGCGACGCCCTTCGGAGCATCATCACGCCCCCGCCGGCTGCGGCCGGATAGTTTTCGCTCCCCAAGCCGGCGCATTCCTGTTCACCTCGGCGTTGATGAGCCCGGAGGAAAGAAAAGATTTGGCGGTGTTATACCGGATCGCGGCCCTGGCGACCCAGGCGCCCTCTGCGACCTTGGCCCAAAATGAAGTTCTCGCCAGCGTCATGGCGGCTTTCCCGGCGGACAGCGGCTCGCTGGCGCTGGTCAATCCCGACACCGGTCGCCTTGAGATTTGCATCCAGCAAGGCTTGCCGCACGACTTGGGGAGCTTTGGCTTGCGCCTCGGTCAGGGCGTGACCGGCTGGGTGGCCCTGCACGGCAAACCGCTGCTCGTAACCGATATCGCCGCCGAACCGCGCTATATCGCCGCCCGGCCGGGTGTGAATTGTGAGATGGCCGCTCCTCTCATCGTGGAGGGCAACACCGTCGGCGTCATCAATCTCGATGCCGACCGGGTGGCCGCGTTCGACGCCACCGATCTCGCCCGCTTGGCCCGTTGCGCGCTGGAGGCCGGCGCGGTGCTCCATCGTCTCTGGCAGGTGGAACGCCTCCGCACCAACTCCGCCCGACTCTCCACCCTCGTGGAACTCGGCCACGCCCTTGTCGGCCAACTCGCCCCGGAGGAACTGCTTTCCACCCTGACGCAAAGCGGACGCGCCCTGTTTGGCGCCCCCCTGTGCCTGCTGCACGATTATGATGCCGTCACCCACGAACTCCGGCTGCACACCTATTCGGCCACGAGCGAACTTTCGGCCGCCGCACTTTCGCTCGAACAAAAAACCGTACCCGCCAACAATTCCCTCCTCGCCGCCGTCGTCCGCTCCGGCAAGCCCACGGAATTCCAGCATATCGACGGCCCCGGCTACAGCGAAGCGGCGGACCTGCCGCCGGACCGTTCACTCACGTCCGCGCTGGCGGCGCCTCTGCTGCTCGAGGGAGCACCGGCGGGCGTGCTTTCGGTTTTCCACACCACCCCGCACCGTTTTAACGACGACGAAAAGCGCCTGCTCGCCGCCTTGGCCAGCATCGCCGCCGTCACGCTGCAGAACGCCCGGCTCTACGCTCGCGTGTTCCAGTCCGAGGAAACGCTGCGCAAGAACGAAACCCTCACGACCCTCGGGCTGCTGGCGGCGGAGATTGCCCACGAGATCCGCAATCCCCTGCTCGTGATCAAACTGCTCCACGGCACCCTCGGGATCGATTTTCCTCCCGCTGATCTCCGGCGCCGGGACCTCGAGGTCATCACCGAGAAAATCGAACAACTGGAGACGATCGTGTCGCGCGTCCTCTCGTTCGGCCGCGCCCCGACCACGCTGCACTCCCACTGGTCCCTCGCCGAAATCGTCGACGACACCTTTGTGCTGCTGCGCGCCAAGCTGGCGCAAGCCGGCGTGCAATTGCACTATGCCCCCCTCGACCGCGCCCTGTTGGTGGAGGCCCACAAGGGGCAGTTGCAGCAGGTCATCCTGAATCTCGCGCTCAACTCCCTGCACGCCATGCCGCAGGGCGGCGAGTTTTCGGTGCAGTGCTCGACGGAGGGCACGGCCGGCGCGCGTTATGTTCAGCTCGATCTGAGCGACACCGGGATGGGCATTCCCGCGGAGATTCAGCCGCGGATTTTTGAATCGTTCTTGTCCGGCCGGGCGGATGGCACCGGCCTCGGCCTCGCCATCGCCCAGCGCATCATGAAGGACCACCATGGGGAGCTGATCCTGCTCCGCACCAGCCCGGAAGGCACCACGATGCGCCTCACGCTGCCGTTGCTGCCCGGGTGACCCCGCCGGTTTGTAACGTAATACGTTACAGACCGGGGTCTCGTCCGAGGCTTTCTTGATCGCAAAAATGGCGGCGAAAGCAAAAATGCCCCCATGTCTTTCGCCTCCTTCGCTTCCCTTCCCGCCAAGGAAATCTTCGGCGGCACCATCCGCGGACATTACGCGCACCTCGACCGCCTGACAGTTGGGGAAGTCGAACTCAACGCCGACACCGTCGTTCCGATGCACCACCACCCGCACGAACAGGTCACCTACGTGCTGGAGGGTCGATTTGAATTCACGGTCGGCGAGGAGACGCGCGTGCTCGAACCGGGACTCGCCGCCCTGATCCCCAGCGGCGTCATGCATGGCGGCAAGACGCTCACCGCGTGCCGCGTGCTCGATGTTTTCACGCCGGTCCGTGAGGACTATCGTTGAACGAGATTGAGCGCCACAGGAGCGGGAACCTGTTTGCTCGCGCCTCGTCGATTCCCGGGCGAGCCAGCTCGCTCCGACCAAATCCTCACTCCTCGAGCTCGACGTTCCAATAGGCCACATCAAGAAAATCCTTCCATTTTTCGTGACCGTGGTTGTGCAACACGAGACTGATGACCGGCCGCCATTTTGGCCGCACCGGTTTGCGGATCAGCCGCATGTGCGCCTCGTGCGGCAGGCGATTCGCCTTGCGGGAATTGCATTTGACGCAGGAACACACGATGTTGTCCCACGTCGTCTTGCCGCCAGAGTGCCGCGGGATCACATGATCAAGGTTGAGCTGTTCGCGGGCAAAAACCCGGCCGCAATATTGGCAGTGATCCTTGTCGCGCTCGAACACGTTGTTGCGCGTCAACTTCAGCTCCTTGCACGGCAGCTTGTCGAAAAAAGTCAGCAGGATCACGCGCGGCAGCCGGATGCTGCGGTTGACGGTGTGCACGGTCTCGAGCGCGTCGACCGCGGGATTGTAGTCCGAAAAATCGATCCAATCCAACAGCGAGTAGGTCTGGAAGGCATCCTCCGTCTGGTGGACAACCTGCGCGTGTTCGCGAGCCAACAGCGCAAAGGCGCGGCGCGCGCCGATAATATTCACCGCCTGCCAAAGGCGGTTGAGCACCAGCACTGGTTGATCGAGCGCGGTTTCCATAGGGCAATCCGAGGAAAAAAGATGCCGCTGCGCCAATCCTCTGTCAAGCGGCGGGCGCGGTCGAATTCACCGCGGACAAAACCGCCGAGCGCATCTCAACGATCGCCGTCGCCGCCAAGACAAGGATCGGCCCGCGTCCGGGACGGGATCGTGCAGTTGGGTGGGCGTCGATGTCCCCATCGACGCCTGTCGCCGGTGGGTCCTGTTGTTCGCGGCTGCGAACCCAGGGCCAGTCGCGCCGCCTCCGCGGCGGCTGGAAACCGGCGACCCCCTTTCAGTGGCAAAGCTGTGGGAGCGAGCAAGCTCGCTCCCACAGCTTCAACTGCATGGATACGCCTCAGGCCGCGCCCGGCGGCACGATCGCCAGTTTCAGTGACTGGTTCTTTACGCGGATCCCGGCCAGCTTGGCCACCACCAGTTCTGCGTGTTCACTGATTACATCGACGTGGGTGTAGTCTTCGTGGATGTCGATCGCGCCGACAATAGTAGCCGGCAGCCGCGTGACGCCGGCAATCTTGCCGACCAAGTCCGCGGGCGTGACGAGTTGGGTGCGCCCAACGTTGAATGAAACCCTCGTGTAGCCCGGCTCGCGTCCCGTGCGCGGCTTGCGCTCGTAGACCGGCCGGTCTGGGCGGGCGGCGGCAAGGCTGGGCTTGGCCGGGCTCTTGGCGGGCGAGACCGAGGGTTGTTCGTACGTGGAAGCTGGGCGCGGCTGCGGCGCCATCGGTTCCGGCCGCGGGGCGCGCGGGACCTCAGCGGCTTTGACCGGGGCCTCGAATCGCTCCTGGGCAAAGGCCTTCGCCTTGGCCTTCGCCGCCGTCGCCGGCACCTCGGCGGCTTCGCCTTGCATCAGGTGGATCAACGCCGAGGCGATGTCGGTGCTCGTGTAACCTTGCTCCATCAATTGGTCGATCATCCGGTCGTGCGACCGGAATTGCTTCGCGTCGAGCGTGGCGCGCAATTTTTCCACAAACACGTTGCCCTTGGCTTCCTCCACCTCGTCGAGGGAAGGCACCCGTTCACGGCGGATCTTCAGCCGCGCGTAGTGGATCATGCTTTGCAGTTTGTAGAGCTCGCGCCCCGAGACGAAGGTGAAGGCTTGGCCCTTCTTGCCCGCGCGACCGGTGCGCCCGATGCGGTGGGTGTAATCTTCGCCGTCGTTTGGCAGGTCGAAGTTGAACACCACCTCAAGGTCATCCACGTCGAGACCGCGGGCCGCGACGTCAGTCGCAACGAGAAATTCAAAACCCCGCCGCCGGAACTTGTCCATCACCCGCGTGCGCTGCGCCTGGGTGATGTCGCCGTGCAACCGGTCCGTCGAGTAACCGCGGGCGTGCAGATGGTCATCGAGTTCATCAACCATGACCTTCGTGCTGCAAAAAATGATCCCGAAGCGGAAATCGTGCAGATCGATCAGCCGGGTCAGCACTTCGATCTTCGACCGGCGCTCCACCTCAAAATAGACCTGGTCCACCTGCGGCGCGTTTTGCGCGTGGGCCTCGATCCGCACCCATTCCGGATCGCGGGTGTAGCGCTTGATCAGCTCCTGGATCATGCGGGGCATCGTGGCGGAGAAGAAAAGGCACTGCCGCTGGGCGGGCACGGACTTGAGAATGTGCTCGATGTCGTCGCGGAAACCCATGTCGAGCATCCGGTCGGCCTCGTCGAGCACGATGACTTTGAGGGCGTCGAGCTGCAGCGTGCCCCGCTCCATATGGTCCATCACGCGCCCCGGGGTGCCGATGACCACCTGCGCCCCGGCCGCCAGGGCGCGAAATTGCCGCTCGTACGACTGGCCGCCGTAGATCGGAACCTCCATCAGGCCCTTCTTGAAGAACGCCAGTTTGCCGAACTCCTCCGACACCTGCACCGCCAATTCGCGCGTCGGGCACAGCACCAGGACCTGCACCTTGCGCAGGCGCACATCAACCTTTTCAATGGCGGGAATGGCGAACGCCGCGGTCTTGCCGGAGCCCGTGGCCGACTGGCCGACCACGTCGCGCCCGGCCATGCCGAAGGGAATGACCGCAGTCTGAATGGGCGAGGCTTCCTCAAAACCCATCTTATCGACAGCCTTCAAAATTTCCGGCGACAAGCCGAGCTCACTGAACGGACGTTTTTCCATGGCGCAGGGTGGAACCGTCCCCGGCAAAAATGGAGCTTATTCCATCCCGGGCGCGTTTTAGTTCCGGTCGCGCGGTGCCCGCCCGCGAAGGCGGCGTATCCGCCACTGCCGGAACCACCAACAGTCTCCGTGGCCGGCGAATCCGGGCCGGGAGGCTTTAACCTCGCGTTGTCTCTCAAATACCCGGGTAATGACCCGCTATGCCATTTTCCAAACTCGGGCTGCCGCCCGCCCTGCTCAACGGTGTCAAAGCGATGGGCTATGTCGACCCGACTCCCATCCAGTTGCGCGCCATTCCCGTCGTCCTCGGTGGCGGCGACCTGATCGGCTCGGCCCAGACCGGCACGGGCAAGACCGCCGCCTTTGCGCTGCCGGTGCTCGCCCGGCTCGGCAAACACGAAGCCCGCGGTCCCCGCGTGCTCGTCCTCGAACCCACCCGCGAGCTCGCCGCCCAGGTTGAAACCGCTTTCCGCGACTTCGGCCGCTTCACGGACATCCGTGCCACCGTCGTCCACGGCGGCGTCGGCTACGGCCGCCAGCGCAGTGAAATCCAGGCCGGCACCGACATTGTCATCGCCACGCCCGGCCGCCTGATGGATTTCCTCAACGAGCGCACGCTGCGGCTCGACGGCCTCCAGATTCTCATCCTCGACGAGGTCGATCGGATGCTCGACATGGGCTTCGTCAAGGACGTGAAGAAGATCATCGGGATGTGCCCGCGCGAGCGCCAGACGCTGTTCTTCTCCGCCACGATTCCGCCCGAGATCGACGCCATTGCTTCCTTTGCCCTGCGCAACCCGGCCCGCGTGGAGATCGGTGTCGCCCGCACGGTCAACAAGTCGGTCAGCCACGCCTTCTATCCGGTCGGCACCGCCCTTAAGTTCGAGCTGCTCGTCGCCTTGCTCGAGAAGACCGATTTCCACAGCTGCCTCGTCTTCTCCCGCACCAAACACGGCGCCGACAAGATTGCGCGCAAGCTCAAGGCCGCCAACCATTCCGTCGCCGTCCTCCACGCCAACCGTTCGCAATCCCAGCGCGTCGAGGCCCTTGAGGGCTTCAAGTCCGGCAAATACGAGGTCATGGTTGCCACCGACATCGCCGCCCGCGGCATCGACGTCGCCGGCGTCTCGCACGTCATCAACTACGACATCCCCGCCAATCCCGAGGATTACGTTCACCGCATCGGCCGCACCGGTCGCGCGCAGGCCGTGGGCGACGCCTTCACCCTGACCACGCCCGAGCAGGCCGACGAAATCCGCTCGATTGAGCGCTTCATCGGCCAGAAGGTGCCGCAGCTCAAACTCGAAGGCTTCAACTATGGGGCCGCCCCGCGTCCCGCCATGGGTTATCAAGGCGCCGCGCCGAGCCACAGTCCCCGCCCCGCCTACAGCCAGCAGGCCGGCCACGGCCAGCGGCCGGCTCAAGCGCCGCGTCCCGCCCACGCCCCGCAACGCTCGCACGCCGCCCCCGCGCCTCAGAATCGCCCGGCTCCGTCGCATGCCTATCAGCAGCCTGGCCAGGCGGAGACCCCGGGTCGCGGCGGTGCGGCTCAGCCCGCCCCTCGGAAGTTCGGCGGCCTCTCCCGCGGCGGCTGGACGCGCCGCGGTTAACCATTTTCGCAGGCATCCCCATCCGGGAAAGGTTCACCCAGGGAATGCCCACCCCGGGGAATGCCCGCCCTCCGAGCGTCGCCCTCCCGCAACTTGTCACTTCTTGAAGCTTACCCGTAGAAGTGACAACTACAGCTCAATTGGTAGGGCGAGTCGTCCCCGACGAGCCGCTCGGCAGCACGGCTCATC
>CAZAOI010000145.1:0-8608 GCA_964486705.1 uncultured Oleiharenicola sp.
GATCCGGGCAGGCGGGATAGCCGGGCGCGGGGCGGATGCCGCGGTATTTTTCGCGGATGATGTCCTTCATTGCGAGGTTCTCGGTCTTGCCGTAACCGGAGGCTTCGCGGGCTTTCTGATGCATCAGCTCGGCCAACGCCTCCGCGAGGCGGTCGCCCAGGGCCTGGGCCATGATGGCGTTGTAGTCGTCGTGTTTCGTCCGGAACTCGGCGGCGAATTCCTCGACGCCGTGTCCGGCCGTGACGGCGAAGCCGCCGAGGTAGTCGATCCGGCCGCTGTCCTTCGGCGCGATGTAGTCGGCGAGACAGTGATTGAACTGGCCGGCCGGCTTTTCGTTTTGCTGCCGGAGGAAATGGAAGGTCTTCAGGACCTTCGCGCGGGTTTCGTCGGCATAGACTTCAACGCTGTCACCCACGGCATTGGCGGGCCAAAAGCCGATGACGGTCTTGGCGGTGTAGCGATTTTCCGCGACGATGCGGGCGAGCATGGCCTGGGCATCGGCGTAGAGCTTGGTGGCTTCGGTGCCGACGATGGCGTCGGTGAGGATCTCCGGGAAGCGGCCGTGGAGTTCCCAGGCGCTGAAGAAGGGGGACCAGTCGATGAAATCGGAGATTTCATCGAGTCGAAGGTCGAAGGTCGACGGTCGACGGTTCGGAGTCTGGCTTTCGGCTTTCGACGTTCGGCCTTTGTCTGGCTGCGTCGAATAGGCGCGAGTGCCCAAGAACTCAGGACGCGGAATATCCACCGTCGCCCAGGCGGTCGGTTGGGCGCGCTTCCGCGCATCGGCGAGCGTCAGCATCTTTCGCGCGCCCTTGCGGTCGGCGAACTCGAGGCGCTGCTTTTCCTGCTTCGTCTTGATCTCGGCCACGTAGGCGGGTTTGTGTTCGGGGTTGAGCAACTGCGCAACGACCCCGATCACGCGCGAGGCGTCGAGTACGTGGATGACCGGTTCTTCGTAATGCTGGGCGATCTTGATCGCCGTGTGGGCCGCCGACGTGGTGGCACCGCCGACGAGGAGCGGGAGCTTGAAGTCGAGGCGCTTCATTTCCTTCGCGACGTGGACCATTTCGTCGAGCGAGGGCGTGATGAGGCCGGAAAGCCCGATGACATGGGCGCCTTTCTCCTGGGCGGCGGCGAGAATTTTTTCGCACGACACCATGACGCCGAGATCGATGACCTCGTAATTATTGCAGGCGAGGACGACGCCGACGATGTTCTTGCCGATGTCGTGCACGTCGCCCTTGACCGTGGCCATGACGATGCGGCCCTGGGCGCGCGCGGTGCCGCCGGCGGCGATCAATTGTTTTTTCTCCTCTTCCATGAAGGGCTGGAGATAGGCGACGGCTTTTTTCATCACGCGGGCGCTCTTGACGACCTGCGGGAGAAACATTTTGCCGGAGCCGAAGAGGTCGCCGACGACGCGCATGCCGTCCATGAGCGGGCCTTCGATGATGAGAAGCGGCCGCCCATACTTGGCTCGGGCTTCTTCGGTATCTTGATCGATATAAGCGTCTATTCCTTTAACCAGTGCGTGACTCAGGCGTTCTTCGATCGTGCCCGAGCGCCAAGCGGCCTCTTCCGCTTTAAGCTGTAAGCTGTCCGCTTTAAGCTGGCCGGAGGCGGCTGCCTTCAATTGCTCGCCCAAGGCGACCAGCCTTTCCGTCGAATCCGGCCGGCGGTTGAGGAGCACGTCTTCGACGTGTTCGAGGAGGTCTTTGTCGATCTCTTCGTAGACTTCGAGCATCGAGGGGTTGACAATGGCCATGTCCAGGCCGGCTTTGATGGCGTGGTAGAGAAACGCCGAGTGCATGGCCTCGCGGACGACGTTGTTGCCGCGGAAACTGAAGGAGACGTTGGACAAACCGCCGCTGACTTTGGCGTGAGGGAGGTTGGCTTTGATCCAGCGGGTGGCCTCGATGAAATCGACGGCGTAGTTGTTGTGCTCTTCGATCCCGGTGCCGACGGTGAGGATGTTGGGGTCGAAAATGATGTCCTCGGGCGGGAAGCCGACGGTGTCGACGAGCAGGCGGTAGGCGCGGGTGCAGATGCGGATCTTCTCGGCGTAGGAGGCGGCTTGGCCGTTTTCGTCGAAGGCCATGACGACGACAGCGGCGCCGTAGCGGAGGATGGTGCGGGCTTGTTCGAGGAATTTCGTTTCACCTTCCTTGAGGGAAATGGAATTCACGACGCCTTTGCCTTGGATGCACTTCAGGCCGGCTTCGATGACTTCCCACTTAGAGGAGTCGATCATGAAGGGGACTTTGGCGACCTCGGGCTCGCTGCCGAGGAGGTGGAGGAAACGGTTCATCGCGGCGACGCCATCGATGAGGCCTTCGTCCATACAGATATCGATGATGTTGGCGCCGTTCTCGACTTGTTGACGGGCGACGGCGACGGCTTCCTCATAATTTCCCGCCTTGATGAGCTTGGCGAATTTGGGGGAGCCGGCGACGTTGGTGCGCTCGCCGACCATAATGAACGTGCCGATCTGCTGCGTGAAGGGGAGGGAGCCGGAGAGTTGTAGCGGGAGCTGCGGGACGGGAGTGGGTGTCGCGGCTATAGACAAATCGGAGCCGAGGATGTTGACCTTGCGCGTAGGTTTTGGCGCGAGGGATTGCGCGATGGCGGCGATGTGTTCGGGTGTGTTGCCGCAGCAACCGCCCGCAATGTTGAGCAGGCCGCTGGTGGCGAACTCGCCGAGGTAACGGCCCATGTCCTCCGGGCCGAGGTCGAAGCCGGTCGGCGAAAGCGGATTGGGCAGACCGGCGTTCGGGTAGCAGGAGATGAAGGTGTCGGCCTTGCCGCCGAGTTCCTCGAGAAACGGGCGCATCAGGTCGGGCCCGAGCGAGCAGTTGAGGCCGACGGCGAGGGGCTTGACGTGGCGGACGGCATTCCAGAACGCCCCGATGGTCTGCGCGGAAATCATGGTCTCGCCGCCGCGGCCGACGGCGGCGGAGATCATGAGCGGGAGGCGGATCTTGTCCTCGGCGAAAACTTCCTCGATCGCGACGAGCGCCGCTTTGGCATTGAGGGCGTCGAAGATCGTTTCGACGAGTAGCAGATCGGACCCGCCGGCGATCAGGGCGCGGACCTGGCGGCGGTAGTCGGCTTTGACCTGGTCGAAAGTGACGACGCGGAAACCGGCGTCGTCCGCATCGGGTGAAACGGAGAGCGAAACCGTCAGCGGGCCGAGGGCGCCGGCGACGTAGCGGCGGCGGCCCGTGGCGTTGCCGATGCGGTCGGCCCATTCGCGGCACTGGCGGGCGGAGGTGTAGTTGATGTCGCGGGCGAGTTCGGTCAGGAAAGGATTCTCGATGACGGACTGGTAGAACGCCGGATCCTTGCGGCCCCCGCGCTCCCGCGGGTCTTCGATGAAGAATTCGCTTTGGCCGATACTGGTGGCGGAAAAAGTGTTGGTCTCGATGATGTCCGCGCCGGCTTCGAGGAAGCGGCGATGGATGTCGCCGATCTCGGTGGGGCGGGTGAGGGAGTAGATGTCGCCGTTGTTCTTGAGGTCCTTCAAGGCATCCTTAAATCGCGCTCCGCGCACGTCGGCCTCGGTGAGGTTATAGGTGCGGATGGTGGTGCCCATGGCGCCGTCAATGATGGCCACGCGTTCGGCGAGGAGCTGGCGGAGGGCGGTTTCGGCAGAGGTGGGAGGGAGAGCGGGCATGAAATTAACGTATCTTTACATCAAGATGCGATGATATGAAAAAGCAAGCCGTTGATGAGTCATTCACTGAGGTCGGTGCTTCTGGCTGGAAATGAAGGAAAAAGAAGAGCGAATCGCAAAGGGTGCGCAGGCTTTGTTGTTGCGCCGGAAGGGGCGGCGGGCGTTTTATGCCGGTGCTTGACGTTCTTTTAATCCAACTCTGAAGCAACAGGGAAGGCCGTGAAATCCGGCCACAGTTGCGCTGCGGTAACGTATCACTAACCCACATCCTGCCTCCGGCGGGAGCAAAGCCAATTCGGTATTTCCGGGTGAAGGCGAGGGGGGCGGACGCTGTTGAATGTTGGGGCCTCAAAACTTCCCCATGCACGGCCGATATACGGAGTCCGAACATCTGCCTTCAGAGACTCACCGTGCCGGTGCCTAGTGCGGGCGCCGGCAATAAACCTTCATCGCACAGTGAAGGGTGGGAGTAGATGCGCAGAGTGTGGGAGCGGGTTGATCCCGCGACCGTCGGGGCCGAAAGTCCCTTCCACCTGTGGCGGTCTGCTCTTGCCGTTAGCAACAGCAGATCATGAAACCACACCTCCCGGCGTCGTTGCGACGCCTGTTATTTCTCGCCGGCTCCCTGCCGGTTCTTTCCACCGCGTTCGCGCAGACTGCCGAACCGGAGCAATTGGCCGCGTATGTTTTCTCGGCAACCCGCACCCCGGCGGCGCTGACGACCACCGGCACCTACGTCGATGCGCTCAGCGCGGCCGAGATGGCGCGGATGCAGCTCACCAACCTGCGCTCGGCCCTCGGCGGTATTCCCGGCGCGCCGTCCTTTGCCTCGGGCGCGGCGGGCGGCGTGACCTCGCTTTTCCTGCGCGGCTCCAACTCGAACCAGACCTTGTTCCTCGTCGACGGTATCCGCTTCAACGATCCCAACACCGACTATGCGGTCGCGCTTGGCGGGATGTGCGTGTCGGGCTGCGACAGCCTTGAGGTGGCGCACGGTCCGCAGAGCACGCTTTATGGTGGCGAGGCGGTCGGCGGCGTGGTGTCGCTGCGCGCGCAGCGCGGGACCGGCGCGACTTCGCGAACGGTTTCGTTTGAAGCCGGCTCCTTCGGCACGCTGCAGGGCGCAGTCCATGTGCAGGGCGGGAACGGGCCGACCGCGTTTAATTTCTCAGCGGTCGGCGGCTCGACCCAAAATGAGCGGCCGAACAATG
Source organism: uncultured Oleiharenicola sp. (assembly GCA_964486705.1). GTDB lineage: Bacteria > Verrucomicrobiota > Verrucomicrobiia > Opitutales > Opitutaceae > Lacunisphaera. Next base: position 4,885 of record CAZAOI010000145.1, read on the forward strand.
ATTTCACCAGCGCCACGACCACCCTGCGGCTCGACCGGCAGGTGACCAAGACGACGGCGGTGGGGGCGACCTTCCGGGGTTTCAGCGGCACCTACGGTTCGCCCGGCGCGGCGGTCGGCTATGGGGCGAACGATCCCGACAATGAGGACCGCGAGCGCAATCTGCTGGCGACGGTCTTTGCGGAATTTGCGCCGAGCGCCCTGCTGACGAGCAAGGTGGTGCTCGGCGGCCAGGACCGGCGGTTCGAGTCGACCAATCCCGGCCCGTACGGCACGAACGTCACACTCGTCAAAAACCGCCGCGCGGTGCTCGACTGGCAGAGCACGCTGCAAGCGGGCGCGCAGCATCGCGTGACGGCCGGGCTGACGGCGGAGAAGAATCACACGGTCAATACCGGCTTCGGCGACATCAACGAGCGGCAGGAACTGCTGGCGTTTTTTGCCCAGGACGAGTGGACGCCGGTTGAGCACCTCTATTTGACGGCGGGATTGCGCAGCGATGATCATGACACATTCGGCCGCGCGACCACGGGGCGCGCGACGGCGGCGTGGCTTTCGCGGGATTCGCGCTGGAAACTCCGCGCGACCTACGGCACCGCGTTTCGCTCGCCGAGTTTTCTCGATCTCTTCGGTCAGAGCTCGTTCTACGTCGGCAATCCCGCGCTGCGGCCGGAGAAGGCGCGCGGCTGGGACGCGGGCGTCGATTATTTCCTGGCCGGCAATCGCGGGATCCTGAGCGCGACCTGGTTTGATACCCGTTTCCGCGACCTGATCGTCTATGATTTCGGCGTGTTCCCCGGCACGACGGCCAATGTGGGGCAGGCCCGGACCCGCGGCTTGGAGCTCTCGGGGAAGTGGGCCCTGCCCGGCGCGGTCGAGCTGCGGCTGGTCTACACCTATCTCGAAGCGGACAATCTCATCGCCGGCACCCGGCTGCTCCGCCGACCGCAACAGAGCGGCTCGCTCGATGCCTGGCATGATTTTGGCCGGGGCCTCAGCGCCGGCGCGGGCCTCGCGTTCTCGGCGCAGCGGCAGGACGTGAACGCCGCGACTTTCGCCACCATCGACGCCGAGGACTATACGGTGGTGCGCGTCTATGGCGCCTGGCAAGCGAGTCAGCAGGTGACGCTGAAAGTCCGGATCGAAAACCTGCTCAACGAGCAATATGAGGAAGTGAACGGTTATCCCCAGCTCGGGCTCGGGGCCTTCGCCGGCGTGGAAGTGAAGTTCTGAGCGAGAACCGATCGGTTGTTGCGCGGTGGCACGTGGCCCCGGCCCCGCGTTCGCCTCGCCCGCGCCGGTTTAAAGTCTAATGGACGACAAACCGACCGGGGCCCGTTGGCGGTTCAGGTCGTTGAGCCGGGCCAGCAGTTCGTCGTCGGAAAGGTCGCGGGCCCAGCCGTAGGCCGCGGCGGCGGCGGTGTTGATTGCTTCGGCGTCGGCACTGCGGGCCGCGCGCGCCAAGGCGAGGCGTTGTTCTTCCTGCCCGCGGGTGAGGGCGCTGAGCAGCGTGGCCGGCGGCCAGGGAAAGGGGAAAGCGGTCACGACCGTCGCGGGTGCCACTCGGGGCCGATACGCGCGCCACCAGAGTTGAAAGAGTCGTGAGCCCAGCAGCCCGTGGGCGAAGTCATCGTCCCGCGCGACGACGAGAAGGCTTTCGTCGGGCAGCCGGTTGCTGTCGATCCAGTCCCAAGCCGGGGCGGATGCGGCGAGCGGCGTGGCGAGATAACGCTCGAGCCGGGCGAGGGAGGTGCGGAGTTTGGGTTGAGCGTGAGGATTGAGCCACCAGGGGTCCGCGGGATCCTGCAGCTGGGAGCGGAGCTGCTGCCAGGGTTTCAGATACAGCGCGGCCTCCTGCGCGGTGAAGTGCGACGGGAAATCGATCTGGCGGCGGCCGCGTTTGGGGCTCGATCGGAGGCCGATGAAATGGCGCAGGACATCGCTGTTGGGGCGGCCAGTGGGATTGCGGGCCGACTCCATGGCGTGGGCCTGTGCGGCGGTGACCACGGCGGGCGGCCACGGTGTCTCGCCGACAAAGGCGAGCGCGGCATTCTCCGGTAATGGTTGGGGCGCGGCAGGCATCATCGGGATTAACCCATTGCCTAAACGGGAGCCCGCGCCAAGCTGCATCCCACCATTCCCATGCGCTGCCCCATCGTTTCGGTCTTGTCCCTCGGCCTCGTAACTTTGTCCGGTTGGGCCCAGCCCTTGCAGGAGAAGATCCGCCAGCACCGCGTGACGCATGAGCAGGCGATCATGGCGGAATACCGCGAGCTGCTCGCCATCCCAAATGTTACGTCCGACAAGGAAAACATCCGGCGCAACGCCGAGTTCATCGCCGGCATGCTGCGCCGGCGGGGTGTGGACGCGCAGTTGCTGGAGGGCCATTCGCCGGCGGTGAATCCCGTGGTGTTCGGCGAGGTGAAGGTGCCCGGCGCCACGCGCACGGTGATTTTCTACGCCCACTATGACGGCCAGCCGGTAAACCCGCGTCAATGGGCCGAAGGCTGGGAGCCGTTCAACCCGAAGTTCGTCACCAATCTCGTCGAGCATGGCGGCAAGATCGTCGACGGCTGGAAGCCCGGCGACGCGATCGATCCCGAGTGGCGGCTGATCGGCCGGGGCAGCGCGGACGACAAGGCCGGGGTGATGACGATCATCAATGCCTATGACGCGTTGGTGAAGACCGGCGGCAAGCCGACCACCAACCTCAAGTTCTTCTTCGAGGGCGAGGAGGAACTCGGTTCGACGAATCTCGCGCAGCTGCTCGAGCTGCACCGCGCCAAGCTCGCCAGCGACCTGTGGGTGATCTGCGACGGACCGCGGCATGTGTCGGGCCGGAAGGTCGTGCAATTCGGCGTGCGCGGCGACGTGAACGTGGAGCTGACCGTTTACGGCGCCAAGCGTCCGCTGCACAGCGGCAATTATGGCAACTGGGCGCCGAATCCCGCGCTGCGGCTGGCGACGCTGCTCACGAGCATGAAAGGCGACGACGGCAAGGTGCTGATCAAGGGTTTTTACGACGACTACGTGCAATTCTCCGAGAGCGAACTGCTCGCGGTCCGCGAGGCGTCATTCACCGACGGGGAGTTGATGCGCGAGCTGGGCCTGAAGCAGGCCGAGGTCCCGGGTCGCTCGCTGCTGGAGGGCTTCGAGCTGCCGACGCTCAACATCAACGGCATCCAGAGCGCCAACACCGGCCGGCTTGCCGCCAACATCATTCCCACCAGTGCGCGGGCGACGCTCGATCTCCGGCTCGTGCTCGGGAACGACGTGAAGCGTCAGGTCGGACGCCTAGTCGATCACATCAAGGCGCAGGGTTTCCATGTGATCGACCATGAACCGACCGACGAGGAACGTTTCGCCCACGCGAAGCTCATCAAGGTGGAGGCGGGCAAGGGCTACAACGCCCAGCGCACGCCGATGAAGCTGCCGCTGGCGCAGAGCGTGGTGGCCGCCGTGCAGTCCACCACGACCGAGCCGGTGATCAAGCTGCCGACGGCCGGCGGAAGTCTGCCGCTGATCGTCATCGAGGAAGTGCTGGGGGCGAAGGTCATCGCGGTGCCCGCGGTGAACTACGACAACAACCAGCATGCGGAGAACGAAAACGTGAAGGTGCGCTTCCTCTGGGAAGGCATCGAGACGATGGCGGCGGTGATGGCGATGCCGTGCGGGCTCAGCCGGATCGATGCAGGTGGGTGGGCGTCGATGTCCCCATCGACGCC
>CAZAOI010000146.1:0-8510 GCA_964486705.1 uncultured Oleiharenicola sp.
AACCCGTTCGGCTGCCGGCCACCGACGACGCGGAGGTATTTGCGAATCGCTGTGCCGCGTGTCACGGCACCGACGGGCGCGCCCGCACTCCCCAAGGCCGAAAGCTGCGGACGAAGGATCTGCGGGAAAGTCGGCAAACCGAAGCCGAGATCGAGCGGCAAATCCGCGAGGGTTCGCGCATCAAGACGGGCATTTCGGTCATGCCCGCGGTCGGGCGCGAGATGACCGACGCCGAGATTTTTGCGGCGCTCCGGGTCGTCCAGTCCTTCCGCCCGCCAGCCCCAAAACAGTAGGGCCGGTGGCCACCTTGTCAGCCCGTGTTGGAAACTGGCCTTCGGATTGACGCCCCGCCTATCCCAGCCAAGCTCTGCGTAGGAAACCGCGCCTGCGCCTTCTGGTGATTTCACTCCTAATGGGAATCTCAGCAGCCGCGGCGACCAAGGGTCCGGAACCTATCGTTGTCGCCCATGGCGAGCGGATTGAACTCACCGACTGCCTCGTGCCCGGCAAGACGGTGGTCTTCGACTTCACGAGCAAGTATTGCGAGCCATGCTGGATGTACGACGAACCGCTCAAGGCGCTGCACCAAAAGCGCGCCGATATCGCCGTCGTGAAAGTGGACATCAACCGGCCCGGGGTGGCCAAGATCGATTGGAACTCCCCGGTGGCCCAACAGTACCAGATGGACTCGATCCCTCGGTTCAAGATTTTCGGGCCCGACGGCAAAATCCTGGCCGAAGATATCGGGGCCGACAAACCGGCGCGCCAGCTCGTCAACACTTGGTGCGAAGCTTTGGGTTTCTGAATCAACCGGCGGACCGCGCCGAGCAAACGTCCGCGCTCAGATCCCCACGTACCACGCCCACCCGTTCTTGGGGTTGCCCTTGTCCCCGCGGTCGTCGAAGACGTCCTTCACCACGATGCGCTGCAGGAATTTCATGCTCTTGTAGCCGATCTGAGTCGGGAGTCGCAGGCGCAAGGGAGCGCCACCCGGAATGGTGAGATCCCGGCCGTTCATGCCGTAGGCGAGCAGCGTTTGCGGATGGAGCGCATCCAGCATGTCGATGCTGTCGGCCCATTCATCGTAGGAGTCGAAGCAGACGCAGCGGGCGGAGGGGAGCAGGCCGGCGGCCTCCAGTACCCGGCGCAACGGCACGCCGGTCCACTCGGCAATGCCGGTCCAGCCTTCCTCGCAAGTGAGGCGGGTGATCTGCGTGCTCGAGGGAAATCGCTTGAGGTCGGCCAGCGAATAGGTGCCCGGCCGGGCGACGCTGCCTTCGACGGAAATGCGCCAATCCGCAAATCCGCTACTCCGCAGGTTTCGGTAGGCCACGCTGGAATTCGGCTTGTCGGGCGCGCCCGGGTCGTTGCTGGTCGCCGGAAACGAAGAGATGTCGTGATGGCTGTATTCCCGCGCCAGCTTCTGCCCGGGGAGCAGCGTGCGGTGCGCGAGATAGGTCAGGTTGTCGCCCATGCGGAGAATGTTTCCGTAGGTGGGCGGCAGCGTGACCTGCTTGTTGCACCCCGGCAGCAGAAGGCCGCCCACAGAGGCCAGTCCGCCAACAATCAGCTCGCGCCGGGTAATCAGTTTGCGGTTATTCATGGGGTTTTCCGAGGGTCATGGCCCGCAGCTGGCGCTTGAAGCCGGATTTGCTGACCATCACCACGTGCACGATCAGGAAGAGCGCGAGGGCGACGGTGAGAATGAAATGGATGGTCCGCGCGGACTGATAGCCGCCGAAGACGTCCAGCAGCCACGGATGGGCCGCGGTGATCGCCGGCGACATCGTGAGCCCGGTCACCACCGTCCCGGGCAGCGCCAGGAACACGACGGCGAAATAGGCGCATTTCTGCAGCAGGCCGTACTGCGGGCCGCCGGCCGCGGCCCGAACCTGTAGCCGCAGGTGCGCTTTGAGGTCGGCCCAGATCAGCGGCAGGCCCAGTTCCCGCAGGCGCGGCACGAGATGGCGGCGGAAATGTCCGGAAAAAATCCCCCCGATGAGATAGACCAAACCCGAAAGGACGAGGCCCCAGCCCGCCAGAAAGTGCAAACTGCGCGCCCAGCCGTTTTGATTGAAGATCTCGTAGGTGCGCGTGGCGGTGATGGGCGAGCCGGTCGCGGCGAAAAAAGACGTGCTCGGCGTCCACCCGCCGTGGTGATGATTCCGGCTGATCGGCAGCTCGAGCAAGGCGGGCATGAGATCGTTGCCGGACTCGCCCCAGTAGAGGCGCGGGTGCACCATCAGGATAAAGTAGCCGCTGACCAGCAGCGTCAGAAAACTCACCGAGACAATCCAGTGCGTGCTGCGCACCAATCGGGTGTGCGGAGAATTTGCCGGGGTCGGGCTTTCTGTCGCCATGCGTGGGGTGCGTCCGGTGGGGTCGGGGATTCGCCGGTCGGACAGAAAAAGCAATGAGCCGGGACGATGGATCGGGCGAGCGAAATATTCGTCCGCGGGACGGTCCGGTCGGGGCCAAAGACGCCCGAGGAACGTGTTTCGGGGCCGCGTCCCAATCCGGATTTTGCCTCGATTTGCCTCAGGGCGAGCCGGCGGGATTTTGCGATGGGGGCGCGGGGTCGATGGAGTAGACCGTGCCGACAATCTTCCAGGTGCCGGCCAGTTTCATCAGCGTGAACACGTCGATGCCATTGTGGCTGAACTTGCCGTTGCGGTGGAAATCATAAGGTGTCCAGACCACGGCAATGCCGCCTTCCAGGAGCACCGTCGGGTTCCACATCCGCTCCAGCAGCTGATCCTTGTTGCCATTCAGCCACTCCACGTCGGCCTCGATGCTCCGTTGGCGGAGCGCGGGCGAATTGGGGCCGGGGCGGGGGCCGGCGGTGATCTGACTGCCGGGTGCGCAGAGCGTCTGGAGGGCCGGGCCGTCGTGGTTGGCCAGAGCATCGAAGAAACGCTGCACGATTTGCAGCACTTGCTCGCGGTCGGCGACCGGCGGGGTTGCCGGGAGGGCGGCGCTCGTCCGGCTGGTGAGCAAGGCGCCTAAAAAGAGGAACGGAAACAGTTTCATGATCGGGTGGATTTGCGCACAGAGAACACCGGGGCGGTGGAACGAGGCAAAACCTTTCTCGGGGGCGCGGTCCGGGGATTGACAAATTTCACGGAATTTCTTCCTTCAAGCCATGGATCACCCGACCACGATGGCGGCCAAAGCACCTTGGCATTTTTGGGTAGTCGGAGCGGTTTCGCTCCTCTGGAACGCAATGGGCGCGCTGGATTTCACCATGACGCAGCTGAAAAATGAGGCCTACCTCAAGGCCCTCACGCCGGAACAGTTGGCCTACATCTATGGCTTTCCTCTTTGGGCGGTGCTCGTCTGGGGGTTGGGAACGTGGGGCAGCTTTCTGGGTTCGGTGGGCCTGCTGCTGCGTCGGAGTTTCGCGATCGGGCTTTTCGGAGCGTCGCTGGTCGGCGTGGTTTTCACCAACCTCTACAGTTACGTGTTGTCCGACCTCCAGAAAGTCATGCACGGCGGGATGGGCGCGGTGCTGTTCAGCGCCGTCATCTTTGTCGTCTGCGTTCTTTTGCTGGTCTACGCCCGGACCATGCGGGTGCGGGGCGTGCTGCGGTGACGAGCCAACCCGAAGGAGCCAAGAAGCCAGGGACCTGACTTCGCTGGTTGGTTTAGACCCCTGCTTTTATGAAACTCAAGGAAGCCATGGTCGCGCTTGAGGGGCTGGGCAGTGAGCCGGTCAAGGTGCTCTGGCTGAAGCACGGGGCGAAGGAGCCCCTCTTCGGGGTGAAGATCGGCGACCTGAAACCGCTCGCGAAAAAACTGAAGGGCGAGCAGGCACTCGCGCTCGAACTCTACACCACCGGCAATGGCGACGCGCAATATCTCGCCGGCCTGATTGCCGACGGCAGCAGGATGACGCGCGCGCAGCTGCAGTTGTGGGCCGACCAGGCCGCGTGGCGGATGATCGCGGCGACGATCGTACCCTGGGTGGCGTCGGAGCATGCCGACGGCTTGGCGGTCGCGCGCAAGTGGATCGAGGCGAAGACGGAGAACGTGGCCATCGCCGGCTGGCACACGCTCGGCGCGCTCGTGACGATCACACCTGACGTCGAACTGCCGCTCAAGGAATTCGGAGCGCTGCTTGATCGCATCGCGAAGACCATGGCCGCACAGCCAGGCCGGGTGCGCCAGGCGATGAACTACTATGTCATCGCGTGCGGCACCTACTCGGTGCCCCTCGGCGCCAAGGCCATCGCGACGGCCCGGAAGCTCGGCAAGGTCGAGGTGGAAATGGGTGACACCGACTGCAAGGTGCCCGACGCCGAGAGCTCCATTATCAAAAGCCGCCGCGGTGCGCCCATCGCGCCGAAGCGGAAGACGGTACGCTGCTGATGTGCTGGGGAACTCGCCCCGGCGAATTGAATTTCCCTGAGACCGCTTTTTTCACTTATTAAGTCTCGCCTATCAGACTGACGGGTAGGGCACACCGGCCCGGTGCGCCGGGAACGTGATATCATACTCGCGGCGGAGCGGGCCGCTCCGCCCTACCGCCACACAACGCCAGCGTCAGTCTATTTTGCGAGCCTCAATACTAGGCGAGACTCGATAGGCGATCGCGCGCGCACGGATGCAACTTGTAGTCCGGAAATCGGCTGCTACTTTAGATTGCTTGCGTTCCCCCAGGCGAACGGCAACGATCTCTCCATCTGCAAGACATCAACCCATAGATTCCAACAAATAATGAATACTCGCTCCCCGAAAGGCTTCACGCTCGTCGAAATCATGATTGTCGTGGTCATCATCGGCCTCCTGGCTGCTATGGCCATTCCCGCGTTCCAGAAGGTCCGCACCGCATCGCAGGACAAGGCGGTGCTCAACAATGCTCGCCAGCTCTCAGCCGCCGCTGACCAATATTTCTTGGAGGCCGGCGCTTCCTTTGCCGCCAGCGTCAGCTTGGTCGGTGCGACCAACTACGTGAAGGCGATCCAAACCGTGGCGTCCGAACTTTATCCGACCGACTATACTCAGGGCATCACGATCACGATCGGTGGCGTCGCGAGCGCGCGCACCATCACTTATTCACCGTAACGGCGGCTTCAGGCCCGAAGACCGGCCCACGGGCCGGTCTTTTTTTGGCCTTCCCGATCCCCAGCGCCTTGGATCGGGATCATGGGCCGGAAGTCCCTTGGGTTTACGCGGGTGGCGCGCATTTTTCCCTCGCGTTTGGGCCGTTTCAACGCGCCATTCGCCCCATGCCGTTCAACAAACTCGGGCTGTATTCCAGCATCGTCCGCGCCGTCGCCACCAAAGGGTACGGCGAGCCGACCCCCATTCAGCAACAGGCCATCCCGGTCGTGCTGAGCGGACGCGATTTGATCGCCTCCGCCCAGACCGGCACGGGCAAGACCGCCGCGTTTGCGCTGCCGATTTTGAACCGCCTCGGGGGGCACAAGACGCCGGCTCCCCGGGTGCTGGTGCTGGAACCCACGCGGGAACTCGCGGCCCAGGTCGACGAAGCTTTCCGGGAGTTCGGCCAGTTCACCAATTTGCGGACGGCGCTGATTCATGGCGGGGTGGGGTATGGCGCCCAGCGGAACGCCCTGCACAAAGGGAGCGACATCGTCGTCGCCACCGTCGGCCGGTTGATGGATTTCCTGACGGAACGTGCGCTGCGACTGGATAATCTCGAGGTGCTCGTGCTCGACGAGGTGGACCGCATGCTCGACATGGGGTTTATCAACGACGTCAAAAAAATCGTCAGCCTCTGTCCAAAAAAACGGCAGACGCTTTTCTTTTCGGCGACGGTGCCGCCGGAGATCGAGGCCGTGGCTCGGTTCGCCTTGCATGATCCCGTGCGGATCGCCATCGGCCGCGCCCGCTCGGTCAACGAGTCTGTCACCCATGCGATCTATCCGGTGAGTCAGGGGCTGAAGTTCAACCTGCTGCTGGCGCTGCTGGAGAAAACCGACTTTCACAGCGTGCTGATTTTCACCCGCACCAAGCACGGAGCGGACAAGATTGCGCTCCGGCTGAAAGAGGCCAGTCATTCGGTCGCCGTCCTCCACGGCAACCGGAGTCAGGCCCAGCGGACGGCGGCGCTCGCGGGCTTTAAGGAAGGCCGTTATGAAGTGATGGTCGCGACCGACATCGCCGCACGCGGCATCGATGTGGCGGGTGTGTCCCACGTGATCAACTATGACGTGCCGATGACGCCGGACGATTATGTCCATCGCATTGGTCGGACCGGTCGGGCGGCGGCGATCGGGGATGCTTTCACGCTGGCGACTCCGCAGGATGCCAATGACGTGCGGGCGATCGAGCGATTCATCAAAGCCACGATCCCGCAGCTGAAATTGGAGGGCTTCGACTACAAGGCGGCGCCTCTGGCGGCCCATGCGGGCGACGGCGATGATCGCGGCCGGCGGGGGCAGGGGCGCGGGCGGGGCTTCGGCGGCGGGCGCTCCGGTGCCGCCCATCACCCCAAAGGCAAACCCGGTGGACATTGGCACAGCGGTGGCCGGCGGTAGGCTTGCCCCGGGGTCAGGCTTCGGCCGGCCGGGCTTTCTGCCCGCCGCGTCGGGATTGAACCCGGCCCGACCGCGGCCGGACTCCGACGGGACGGCTCATTGCCAACTATTTTTATGACCATGATCGACACCATTCTCACCCATCCCGGTAGTGCCCATAAGGACGAGTTTCTAGCCTGCAGCGTGTTGCTCGCGCTGCATCCCGTGCCGGTGGTGCGCCGCGAACCGATCGCCGAAGACCTGGTTAATCCCCGCGTGTGCGTGGTCGACGTCGGTCATCTGCACGAACCGGCGCGAAACAATTTCGACCATCACCAGTTGCCGAAAGATCATCCGCCGACTTGTTCGCTGTCGTTGGTGTTGCAGCATCTCGGGCTCTACGAGGACGCGCGCCAATTCTGCGACTGGCTGGAGCCGGCGGAGTGGTTCGATTGCCGCGGCGCCGTGACCACCGGCAAGTGGCTCGGGGTGGAGCCTGAAACGTTGGCCAAGTTGAATTCACCCATCGATCTCACCCTGTTGCGACGCTTTGCGCTGGCCCAGCGGGTGGAGCCGGGCAATCCGCTTTGGGAAGTGATGCGGATGATTGGGGAAGATCTGCTGCATTACGTGCGGACGCTGCGGGCGCGGCTTGATTTTATCGGCCAACACGCGGTGGTCTGGGAACTGGATCTCGGCGGGCGTCCGGGGCAAATCGTGTTCCTGCCGCGGACGGATCCGTTGCCGGACGAGCCCTCGATGGGCCTCGATCAATTTATCCAAAGTCGCGGCTTGGAAAATCACGTGGTCGGGGTCGTCTATCCCGACCGCCGCAGTTCCGGCTACGGGCTCTCCCGGTTTCGAGACAATGCCCGGCTGGATTTCACCCGGATCGCGGCTTGTCCCGAGGTGCACTTCGCCCACGTCCGCGGATTTGTGGCCAAAACCACGGCGTTCGACGTCGATCAGTTGAAGAAGCTGATGAGTCAAGCCGGCCGCCAATCACTCAAGGCTGAGTGAACCACAAAGGCACGGAGACACCAAGCTCGAGGCCCACGAAGGCGGAGCCCGCTTCTTGGTGTCTTGGTGGTTAAATTCACCCGATGGCCAGCAACTCGACCTCGAACACGAGGGTCGAGTTGGGCGGGATCGCGCCGGGATAGCCCGCGCGACCGTAGGCGAACTCCGGCGGCAGGGTGAGCTTCACCTTGTCCCCGATCTTCATCGTCGCGACGCCTTGATCCCAACCGGAGATCACCTGGCCCTCGCCCAGCACAAACTTGAACGGCTCGTTGCGATCGACCGAGCTGTCGAATTTCTTTCCGTCCATAAAACACCCGGTGTAGTGGACGGTAACAACTTCGCCTTTCTGGGGGGATCGGCCGAGGCCAACCTTGAGTGACTCGATCTTGATTTCTGGTGTAGCCATCCGGTGATGCTCTCCGGTTTGGCCGGCCGGAGTCAAGAAGGCAGCGGGTGGCCGGGCGGACCGCCGACTGGCTCGGCTGGGACGGGCGTTCACCCACGCAAGCCGCTTCGAGACGCCGCTCCGATGATCCGGATCTGCTGAAGGACGGGGGGCACAATCCGCCCGCGTCTTTTCCGGGATTTTTCTTTGTGCCGCAGCCGGCTTTGTGGTTCAGATCTTCGGATTGTCCCATGCCGTCGTTCGTCAATATCTCCACCTATAAGTTCGCCCCGCTCGAAAGCCTCCCGGCGTTGCGGGCGCGGCTCCTTGATTTTAGCCGGGCCGGTGGACTCCGGGGCACGATCTTGCTGAGTCCGGAGGGCATCAATCTCTTCGTAGCCGGCACCACGGCGAATGTGGCTGCGCTGGTGACCGAACTGCGCACGGTGCCGGGCTTGGAGGATCTCACCCCGAAGGAAAGCGAAAGCGCGGAGCAACCCTTCAACCGGATGCTGGTGAAAATCAAAAAAGAGATCATCGCTTTCGGCGTGGCGGGGATCGATCCGGCCGGGCACCCCACCGCCAGGATCTCGGCCCGCACCCTGAAGCAGTGGCTGGAT
>CAZAOI010000147.1:0-8475 GCA_964486705.1 uncultured Oleiharenicola sp.
CATCCCGGACTACCGATACGTATTCATCCAAAATTCCGCAGAAGGAATGGCCACATCCGGTTGTTTGCTGCTGCAAACCCGGGACCAGTCGCCCGGCCTGCGCCTTGGCTGGAAAAGCACAAAAAACGCAAAAACAGAGAGTTGTATCAGATTGATTACAGAAATACATTCACTCGGTGGGTGAGTCTGCACTTGAGCGCATGGGATTCTTCTTTCCTCTGTGTTCTCTGCGACCTCCGCGTTTTAACTGCGGTTTCTAGGTGTGCGCGGAAACGACGGAATCGAAGCCTTGATTCCCCTCTGGAAAGAGAGGGATGGCGTGACTTGCCGCGCCGGATCAGAGCGAAGGCGATCGCGCTGTGGTGGGGTGGGTCGTCATCAAGAAGTGAAAGCCCCGGCTCACTCCGGGCGCTTGTATTCCTTGTGGCCTTCCTTCTGCAGCGCCGAAATTTTTGCGATGAGCTCGACGGCGGCCGGATTGTCCCCGGCCTGAAAGGCGGCTTCGACCCGTTCGAGGGCGGCGCCGACCGCCGTCATTTTTTTCTGATAGCCGGCAATGAACTTGTCGCGTTGGTCCGCCGGGATGTCGCGGGCGAGGTCGGGCGTGTACTTGAGGTTGTCTTTCGCCGCCGCCTTGATTTCCACGAGCAGCTCGAGCGAGCTGGCATTCTGGAGTGGATCGGCGGCCTGTTTGCGCAGTTTGCGCCAGGATTTGTTCAGCGTGTCCATCGACTTCGTCAGCTCGGTTTCTTCTTTTTCTATCTTGGGTTTGGCGTCTTCGGCTCGCAGGAGGGCGGGACTCAGTGCAAGGCAGAGGCTGAGGAGCGGAAGCAGGACGAATTTTTTCATGGGTAAGTGGGCGAAAATTAGGGCGGACGCCGGGGGAAAGCCAGTCCAAGGTGTCGGGCGAGGGGAAGAATGTTTTCGGGCCCGTCCGGCATTCGTCCCGGTCGCGCCCGGCCTCTAAAATCAAACCCGATCGTCCAAATGCGAAGGTGGGTTTGGTCTCAACGGTTCCAAATGGGCGCAGCCGTGGCTCCGGTGCCGGGCCCGTGGGCGGCGCGGCGTCACGGGCGTTGTTTCCGCCGCAGGCGCCAGACGGCGGCGAAGAGTCCGATCATCGCCCGGCCGCCCAGCGACGAGGCGGCGCTCTCGTGCCAGGTGATGGGGTGGGGAATAACCGGCAGGCCGACCTGGCGCGCGCGCAAGAGCAATTCCAGGTCGAAAGCAAAGCCCTCCTCGCTCCAGGCCGAGTCGGCATGGAACGCCGCGGGAATGACTTTCAGGCCGCATTGCGTGTCGGGCAGGTCGAGGCCGAGGCCGACCCGCACCCAGAGATTGAACACCCGGCTGCCGAGCCAACGATACCAGAAACGATGCACCGGTTTGCCGGGCACCGCGGTCCGTACGGCAATAAAAACGGCCGGGGCGGACGCGGTTCGGGCGCGGGCGAGCAAAGCCGCGACTTCGGTGGCGGGGGCGGAGCCGTCGGCGTCGACAAACGCGAGCCAGCGCGCTTGCGGAGCGGTAGCCCAGCCGGCGCGGATGGCATGCCCTTTGCCCCGGTTGCCGACCGCGACCTGCAGCGGCTGGAGAAAGGCATGCTCGCGGCGGAGGCTTTCAATTTGCGCGGCGAGCCACCGTTGGTCCCCGGCGGGCGAACCGTCGTCGACCACCTGCACCTGCACGGCGGCCGGGCCGCGGGCGAGTTCGGCGCACAGTTCCGGCAAAAATCCGGCGAGCGCGGCCCCGTCGCGGTAAGTCGGAATCACGAGCAGGCTGTCGGGCGGATTCATGCGAAGGGCGGACCGTGCCGGTGGCGATGGCCGGAGCCATCGTCGACGAGGCTGGCGATCCCGGTTTGCTCTCGGGTCAGCCGGGCGAGTTGCGTCTCGTCCAGCAGCATCGCCGCCGTGCTGAGCGCATCGGCCAGGGCGGCGTTCGGGGCGAGCACCAAGGCGCGCGCGGCGGGCGGCCGGGCCGAACCATCCGGCCGCGAATCGATGATGTGGCCCGGTTGAAACAGGAAGCCGGAAGCGCCGAGATGGAAGTTTCCCGGAAGCGATAAAGGGGTGCGAGTCGCGCCGATCTCCAGCGACCAGCCGGCGCCGCCGAGGCCGCACAGACTGCTGCCGCCGGCAATGAGGCAGCCGGTCGTGATTTCCCATTCGGCCAGCAACGCCGCGGCCTGATCGAGAGCATAGCCTTTTCCCAACGCGCCCAGATCGAGCCAGGGACCGGCCCGGAGTTTGCGCACCTGGCCGGACTCCGGATGCAGGCTGACCACCGGTCCGGGTAAATCCCCGTCGCTGGGGCCGGGAGCGTCAGCGAGGTAAAACGGGAGCTCCTGGTTCTTGGCCTCCACGGCGGCGCGGCCCGTGAAGGCGTCGAAGGCGCCCCCGGTCATTTGCGCCGCGGCGGCGGCGAGGGCCAGGCTCGCCAGCGTGGAGGAACTGACCGGGACCTCCGTGCCGGCCGTCGCACGGTTCAGCCGGGTGACATCGCTCGACTCGCGATAAAAACTCAGGTGAGACTCGAGCTGATCGATGAGGGCAAAGGCTTCGGCCGCCGCCTGCTGGAGGTACGTCGGCTCGTGTCCGCCAAGGTGAAAGACAAACTCGGTCGCCATCGCCGCATGGCTGCAGCAGGTGAGTCCGGGCGGGAGTTGCAGGCGGAAATTCACTCGCAATGGGTCCGATGCGCCGAGGCTTGCTTCGGCTTGGTCGGAATGTAGGAGACTGCTTGCAGGCGATGCGGCACGCCCGTTGACGGACCACCTGCTGAATCGCTTGCAAGCAAGCTCCTACAATGGAGAGCAGATATGGCGGACATCGTGAGTTGGTGTTGGTTTTGGAAAATGCCTCGGGGCTTGCCCCGAGGATCTTTACTCGGGGGCGAACCAGAGCAAAATGTCGGGTCGCAGGCCGAAGGCGGTGGCGGCAACCGGAGGTCCGGCCGGGAGGCGGGAGTCGAAGAGGACAAGATCGTAGGCGGCGAGATTGGCCGGCGTGGTGGTGAAGTACCCGGTGGCGACCCGGTCGCGCAGATACCACGGCAGTGGCCACGCATGATCGGGACTCACGACGGCGATTTTTTCCCCAACCGGAAGAGCTGCGACGGTGGCCACCAACCGGCGCACATCAGCCGACGTGGGCTGATAGACGTACGGGTTGCGGCTGTCGTTGGCGTAGCGGCCCAGGGCCGGGCCCGCCCGCCAAGCGCCGCCGAATACCAGCGCGAGCCCGACGAGCCCCGGAGCGTAGCGTCCGACCGTGCCCGGCACCCAGTGTCCCAATTGGACTGCGCCGAGTCCGGCGAGCATCGCGAGGCCGATGTAGGGCGTGAGCAGGAGCCAAGGCATCTTGTACGGAATAACGCTATAGAGCAGCAGCAGCGTGAGGGTAAAGATCGCCAGCGCGCGGTGGGTGGCGGAAGCGCGGGCGGAAAATGCCGCGATCACCCCGCCCAGCGAGGCCAGCAAGAGCAGGGGTTCGCCCCAGGACACGCCTCCGCGGGAGTGCGGCCAGAGCAGGGCCAGATAATAAGACCACGGCTGGTCGTGCGCACTGCCCGCGGCGCGGGCGGCGTAGATGAAGTAGGTGCGCAGGCCGTCGGTCAGGCCGGTCCAGCGGGTGAAGAACGCGGAATAGAAGACGAGGTAGATGGCGGCGGCGGTGAGCCCCGCGACGAGCAGGTGGAATCCGGCCGGAGCCCGGGTTCCCCCGACCGCGTCGCCGGAGCTGCGCAGCATGCGGACGGCCAGCAGCGCGACCCCGAGCGCGGCGAAGTGCAGCACCGAGGTTTCCTTCGTGGTCTGCATCAGCCCGGCGAGGGAGCCGACGAGCAGGGCGGCAGGCACGCCAGGGTTGCGAATGGGGGAGCGAGCTTGCGCGCGACTCGCTCCCGCACATTCAGCCGGAGGCGCTTTTTCCAGGAAGCGCAGGGTTGCGAAAAACAGCGCCCAGGTGAGAAAGCAAAACCACGCCTCCTGCACAAAGTAGGTATCGTAGATCACGGCCAATGGGGCGGCCGCGAGCAGCGCGGCCCCGATAAGCACGGGCGTCCGACCGAGTCGGGGGGCCGCGCCGAGAAGGAGGACGAGCGTGCCCAGTCCCGCGAGCAGCGGGACGGAGCGCAGGCGGGGGGCGCTGAGCGCGTCCGGGGCCCAGCCGGAAATCTTGGCGATGGCGGCGGCGCCGTAATAGAGCAACGGGCCGTGCTTGTCGGCGGGATCGTAAGTGTAGCCGTCGCCGCGCAGGAGTTGCCAGGTCTGGTAGGCTTGGACCGCCTCGTCCGCGTGCAGCGGGCGGCGGTCGATCTGGTACAACCGCAGGCCGGCGGCGCCGGCAAGCAGGAGGCCGGCGGCGAATAAAAACCGCCGGCGGCTATGCGCGAGGCCGGCCAAAGACTTCGACCTCGATGTAGTGATTGAGCTCGTTGGCCGTGTTGCCGGCGCTGTAGAGGCGGACGTAGCGGGCCACGGCCTTGTTGGCCGGAATCACGCGGCCGGTGTTTTTGTCGAGGTAGGCCGGCGAGGCGCCGACGCCCAGCCCGGCGCTGTTTTGGTCATCGTTGTTGAACAGCGTGCGGACGTCCTGCTTGAACGCGGGATCGTCGGAGACCTGCACGATGACTGAAAGGTAGGCCCGGGCCTGGGAGTGGTAGTGCCACACGGCGACGGCATAGAGTTCGGCCGAAGCCCCCAGGTCGATCTGCACCCATTGGAGTCCGCGGTCGAGTTCCACAAAGTAGCCTTCCTCGGATTCCTTGTCGCCGTCCGTAATGAGGGTGAGGTCGCCGATGACGGGGGCCGGGTCGGACGAGGTGACCGCCTTCCCTTTGGCGAGGTTGGTGACGCCGGGAGGCACGAGAATCGGGGCCGGCTTCGTGTTCGGAGCTTCGAGGTTGGTCACCTTGGCCGGGACCGGCGTGCCGGTGAGAATCGGCGGGGGAAAAGCCACTTTGAGGGCCACCAGGGTCTCTTCCGCGCGCACGGAAAGGGCCGAGAGTGAGAGGAGCACGAGCAGGGGAATATTTTTCATGTAGGAAAGTTCAGGCGATAAAATCAGCGGGTTTGTAGTCATAGGCCGCGCGGGAGGCGACCGCGGGGTTGACTTGAAAAATGGCGGCCTCGCTGGTGAAGGCGTGGGCGGCATCGCAGGTGAGGGTCGCCTGGCCGCGGATGGCCGCGAAGAAATTCTCGAGGTGCGGCTGGTGCAGCGGCTTGTCGAGGACGATGGGCAGTTCGTAGGCCACAAGCGGCGCCGTCTCGCGGACGTCGACTTTCCCCGGCGCGGCCGGCGCGGCGGCGGCGCTTTTCTTGACGTAGTTGAGTTCGACCCATTTTTCCCAGTCGGGCGCGCGGTCCTCGCGGTAGACCTTGGTCAGGGCCGGGTTCTCCGAGATTTTGACCGAGCCCTCGTCCCCCATGAACTGTTCAAAGTAGCCGCCGCCCGCGCTTGTGGTCGTGAGCACCTGATAGAAGGCGCGGACGTTGCCCGCGGGCGTGGCGTACTCGAAGATCGCCATCACGTTGTCGTACCATTCGCGCCCCTTGTAGTAGTCGGCGCCGCCGGAGGCGATGACGCTCGTGGGGTTGCACTCGAAAAACCAGTTGAAGATGTCGATCTGGTGCGCGCCGAGGTCGGAAATCGGACCGCCGGAAAGATCGCGGAACCAGCGCCAGTTGCGGAACTGGTGCATGTCCTTGAAGCCATATTTTTTCAGGACCTCGGCCGGGATCTCGGCGTTCTTGGGCCAGCCGGCATCCGGCGTGACCGAGCGGTTCCACTGCGCGTTGGCATTGGTGAGGCGGCCGGGCAGGCGGGCTTTCTTGATCAGGTTGTCGAGCGCGTGGCGGTAACGGGGATTGCTGCGGCGCTGATGCCCGATCTGGCACAGTTTGCCGGACGTGCGCATGGCCTGGACCATCGAGCGCGCTCCTTCCACCGTGTTGGACATCATCTTCTCGCAGTAGACGTGCAGGCCGGCCTGCAGGCAGAGCACGGTCTGCGGGGCGTGCCAGAAATCCGGCGTGGCGATGATGACGGCGTCGAGGCCCTTTTCCTGGGCGAGCATGTCCTCGAGGTCGGCGTACGCGTTCACTTTGAATCCGGCCTTGCCGAGCTTGTTTTGGCCGTAGGTGCGGCTGAAGGACCAGATGTCGCAGATGGCGCGAAAATTCAGGCCGGGAATTCCCAGCATGGAGTCGAGCAGGATGCGGCCCTGGACGCCGAGGCCGACGATCGCAATCTGCAGGGCGTCGGCTTTCGGGGTCTGCGCCCGCAGCAGCGCCGGAGCGCCGAGCAAGATACCGCCGCCGACCAGCAGGCTCGTGCGCATGAATTCGCGGCGGTTGACGCCGGCCGGAAGGGAAGAAGGCTGCGGGGAAGTCATGGAAAAATTACCAGCGCTTGAGGAGCGTGAAGCGGTTGTGCCGGGCGAGGACCAGGGCGGCCACGACCAGGAGCAGATGGATGGCCAACCAGGCGACGCCGCCGCTTTCGTTGATCAGAACCAGGCCGAAAGTGAGGCTGATGTAGATGAGGCCCTGGATAAAGAGCGAGGTGCGGGTGGCCACGCCAAGCAGCAGCATGAGGCCGGAGACGATCAGCACATAGCCGAGGGTGGCGGCGTACGGTTTCATGAGCAGCGCCGGCAGGAGCGGCTCGGCCGCGAACTTCGCCTGGAGCGCGGCGGGGATGCCCTGATAATATTTCAGGGCATAGACCTTGTGCTCGACGGCGACCATCGCGCCGTTGATGTCGGGCTGCCCGAATTCATCGAGCAGCGGCTTTTGCACGCTCACCTTGCCGGTGAACTTCTCGAGGCCGGTGGAGACGGCGCGAAGGCCCAGCCAGAGGCGGAGCAGGAGGACGGCGCAGGTGGAGGCGTAGGCCTCTAGGCCGGATTCGGGTGCAGCGGTGGGGGAGGACATGGCGGTTTAAACGGGGATAATCCACTCGGGGGCGAGCTCGGGTTTAAGCAAAGCGTCCGCCGCGGGGACGTCGAGTGCAGACATCGTGGCGCGATTCCAGATGATCGGCCGGCCGGTGCGCTGGGCGAGGGTGCCGAGCAACACCGCCTCGGTGAGCGGCGCACTGTAATCGAAATCCGCGCCGGCCCGGCCGCCGTCGCGGATCGCGCGCATCCAGTCGTCGAAATGGCTGCCCTTGAGCCGGGGAAGCGTGGCGGGCGGCAGCTGGGCGGAGAATTCCTTTTCCCGGGCGAGCGGAAAAATCTGCGGCCGGCTGCTGGCGCGCATGTCGGGCACCAAAATCGTGCCGCGCGGGCCGACGAAGGCGATGACGTTGGCTTCCTTCGCGATCAGTTCGGCCGGCACGTGCGGCACCGCCGCCGGTTTGTTGAGCACCTCGCCCTTGTAGCCGTTGCTCCAATGCAGGGTGACGCCGGGTTTCGACCCGCGGGCCGGATATTCGTAGATCGTGTCGGAACAGCGCGGCACGGTCGGACCGCCCCGATGGGGCGACTCGTCCGTGACCCGGGTGGGGAAGCCGACGCCGAGCGTGTACTCGACAACGTCCATCATGTGGACGGCGATATCGCCGATGGCGCCGGAGCCGAAGTCCCACCACGAGCGCCAGGCCTGCGGCACATAGCGGGAACTGTAGGCGCGCGGGCGCCGGCCGCTCAACCACAGGTCCATGGGAAACCCGTCCGGCCTCGGCTCGGCGGGGGCGTCAGTCTGGAGGCCTGACCACCGTTGGAGATTGAGCCGGTCGGTCCAGAGATAAACCTCGGTGATTTCGCCGACGGCGCCCGCGTCGATCCATTCCTTCAGGACGCGCAGCCCGGTGAAGCTGTGGCCCTGGATGCCCATTTGGGTGACGACCCCGGATTTCTTCGCCATGGCGTGCAGCTGGCGGGTTTCCCAGATGGTCGGGGCGAGGGGTTTCTCAATATAGACATGCTTGCCCAGCTGCATCGCGACCATGCCGCTGGCGTAGTGGGCGTGGTCGGGTGTGTTGATGACCACGGCGTCGATTTGCCGGCCGAGCCGGTCGAACATCGTGCGGAAATCCTTGAACTGCGGGACGGTCGGGAATTGCCGGTAGGCCTTGGCCGCCCGGTTCGGATCCACGTCGCAAAACGCGACGTAGTTCTGGGCATGCAGGCTGAGCGCCGGCTCCTCGCCTTTGCCGCCGACGCCGACGAAGGCGAGGTTGAGCCGCTCATTCGCCGCCGGGCCGCCGGCCCCGGCGCGGACGATCGCGGGGAAAGCTAGCGCACTGGCGGCCCCGAGCGTCAGGCGGCGCAGGGCTTCGCGGCGGGTGATGGCGGGAGAGGACATTTCGGAAGGGGATTGGTCCACAACGATCGCGGCGAGACTACGGAGCCTCGATGAAAAGATTCCGGAACTCGATCGGCGAGTTGTGATCCTGCAGACCGATCCGCCCGGCGCGGGCCATGTCCTTGTAGGCCGTCTTGAATTTGTTCGCGGTGCCGTCGGGATTG